>JAKISI010000032.1 GCA_021648685.1 Candidatus Polarisedimenticolaceae bacterium | reverse complement strand
CATTTCTCAATAGGTGTTTTCTAACAGTCCAGCACCCAATGTACGATGCACCTCAATAGCACAATCTATCACTGTTTCTGACAGCTCCTTACTACACTCCTTCATGCTCTGTGGCCTCCGTGGTCTCGGCAAACTGCTCCTGCGTTGCTCTACCACCTATATCCATATAGGCGTCTGTGTCTATTCATTGAACCACTCGATATGGCATAGACCCGAACTATTGAATGCCATTCAGTTTCTGTCTGTGAACCTCATTGATACCCGACAGGATCAGGTGGAGCTTCCCAATGCGGGTGTGCTTTTTTATTGCCACCTCCCGGCGGCTGGCAGAGCTGCGTGTGTGGCCATTCTCAACATAGACCACCCTTTTGGGGCTGTGAGCACGAAAAAATTTGGCACCGCGTCTATTTAAATGCTGAGAAAAACGCCTCTGAATATTATTGGTAATCCCGGTATAGAGGGAGTCGTTGGTGCACTGAATAATATAAACGGACCAATCCATCATCCGATCTATTTTACCATACCCATCGCCACGCAGACCCGGCTTCAAACCATCTCATCCTGAAACCAGCATTTCACCTCTCCCACCCGCTCTCTCAACTCGTGCTCCAGATAGGGTTTGGCAGGTGCTGCTCCCCAGATAGGTAAAGGCCATGCCAGATCACTCTGGTAGCGTACAACATGGTGGATATGCAGCTGTGGAACCATGTTTCCCAGCGCTGCAATATTGATTTTGTCTGCCCGAAATCTCTCTGCAAGCAACTCTGCCAGTCGGCTGGATTCAACCATAAGCTGCTGCTGCTCTTGTGGCAGAAGTTGAAAAATCTCACTCACATCATCCCGGTCCGGCACCAGGATGAACCATGGGTAATTGGCATCTTTCATCAGAAGCAGGTGACAGAGCGAAAATCGCCCAATAACGACACAATCCTGTTGCAGTTGATGATGGATTTCAGCCATTTTCAATGCCCTGTGGTTTTCTGCACCGATGAAAGGTTCGTTTCAAGAGAGTTACTGGCTATAATCCCACATCCCGCGCAATTGGCAACCAGTAGAAGCGCCCTACCCAGCAACCGTTGATATGTTTAACCTGTTCAGCAACAAGACCGTACTTGATGAGGACACAACCCAATGGTTGTTTGACAGCTACGGCTGGGCACTCAACAGCTTTGGCAGCGATTTTTTTCATGAAGAGACACTTCTGGTTACACCCACTGAGGCGCATTTTCCCAGTCAGGTTAATAGCCGAAAATCAATGGCCAGCAGCATCTTCCAACAGCTGGTTCAGTATGCCGGCATGCAGAACTGGCCACTGGCACTTATTGAACTGACCGCAGACTATGAACCTCTCTACCCCACAAATATCACCTTTAACGGCATCCCCCGCGGAATCACCAGCGCAATCACCCTTGAGGACGAGGCTCAAGCATTCCATATTACCTATAGCCCCGATCTCACTCGCGACCCCGGTGTTCTAACAGCTGTTATTGCCCGCCAGCTCGCCAGCCACTTGATCCAGACAGCCCGCATCCCAGGCCCGGGCGGCGAAGAGCTGCATGGCCATCTTGTAGACCTGCTGGCTATATTCATGGGATTTGGCCTGTTCCTGAGCAACAGCGCCGTCATCATCCAGCGCGGCTGCTCCGGCTGTGGCAAATCAGTGCAGGCAACTGGCTCCCTCTCTGAAGATCAGATGACCTATGCCCTGGCCATCTTTTGCTGTCTAAAGAAGATACCCGGCAAAACAGCCCAGCCACACCTGAAAAGCGCTCTGCGGCCACTGTTCAAAAAGGCCGTCAAAGAGGCTGGCGGCAGCAGTAAAATCGAGCAGCTTAACCAAATCACCCACTCCATTAAACCAACATAAATGCGGTATAACATGCGAAAACATCTCTTATTGGTCATTGTCATTTTTCTCACTGCCTGCGGCTTTTCTCCAGACAAGGCCGAAGTCAGAACACTCATCAACCAGGCTTTGAACATTGACTGCCCCAGTGAGTTCACCATCTTGAAAAGCTATAACGCCAGAGCCATGGATGATTACCTGGAGGCGGTTGTTATCGAGTTTTCAAAAGAGGGGTTTGCCTCCTTCAAGGATCAAATTGACCTGAACCAATGGACGAAAGGCGACAATGAATACCGTTATTCAACAAAACTGGGCGGCCGCTATAGCGCCACCCTCACACTCAATACCGATAATCGGAAACTGCATTACGAACGGCTGCATAAATAGTCGACCCTGGAATGTTCATTCCAGGTTCTTAGATGCGCTGTAGATATGGGGGAGTGTGGTGACGAGGCGCAGACGTGGTGACTACATTTCGGGGCTCTACGCCGTATCTCCTCTGAGCGCAAGGCAACGGATATGTATGTATACGGGCGGTACTGAGCCACTGCCGGGCGTTCCTCTCTCCAAGCATAGGGCGGGGCAGCGGCGATATAGAAGGTTTAGCCCCCTATTGCTCTGACACAAATTGTCAGAAGAGCTGCTGGAAACAGCCCAAGAGCAAGCATCAAAACCCCATTTACTGAGAGCGCGATGCGAGTATCGAGGTTGCCTACTACGGGCAATGTGTTATCCGCTTTATCAAAATACATAAGCTTTATGATGCGGATATAGTAAAAAGCACCGATGATGGAGAAGAAGACACCCACCAGCGCAAGCCATGTCAGCTCAACACCCACCACCGCATCCAAAACAAAGAGCTTTGCCCAAAAACCGACGGTAGGCGGAACACCGGCCATGGAGAACATAAACAACATCATCATTGCTGCAAACCATGGGCTACGCTCGTGGAGCCCCTTGTAATCGTCCAGGTTTTCTGCCTCAAACCCTTTTTTGCTCAGCAAGATAATAATTCCAAATGCGCCCAATGAGGTGACTGCATAGATAATGGTGTAAAACATTGAGGCGGAATACCCCTCTGGGGTTCCAGCCAGAATGCCCATCATTATAAAACCAACGTGTGCAATGGTTGAGTAGGCGAGCATTCGCTTGATGTTGGTCTGGGCAATTGCAACAACATTGCCTAGCGCCATTGAGAGGATAGCCAGGATTATCAGCATCTGCTGCCAATCCGAATGAAGAGGCATCATGCCATCTACCAGCAGCCTCATAGCCAATGCAAAGGCCGCGATTTTTGGCGCAGCGCCCAGGAACTGAGCCACAGGCGTTGGAGCACCGTGATAAACATCTGGTATCCACATGTGGAAAGGAACAGCGCCCAGCTTAAATGCCAAACCGATAACAACAAACACCAGGCCGAAAACGAGGACAATATCTTCCATTCCGGTTTCAGTCAGCGCTATGGTAACCGTTGTGAAATTCAGTGCGCCCGTTGCGCCATAAATCATTGAGATTCCGTAAAGCAGCATGCCGGATGCAATGGCACCCAGAACGAAATATTTCATAGCAGCTTCTGAGCCGGCTTTTGAATCCCGATCAAAAGCAACAAGTGCATAAAGTGATAAGGATAATAGCTCAAGGCCAAGGTAGGCAGTAAGAAAGCTCTGTGCCGAGACCATTACCATCATACCCAAAACGGCAAACAGCCCTAAGACATAGTATTCGCCTTTAAACAGGCCGTGCTCAACGAGATACTCTTTAGAATAAAGAAAGGCACCTATTGTGATAACGTAGATGGAGACCTTAAGCACATCACTCATCCCGTCCCGGATGTAACTCCCATCAAATACAATCTGCGCTTCTGTCTGGCCAACGCTCAGGGTAATAAATATAGCAAAGATCAGGCCGACCTGGGTAAGCGCATAGGTGAAGATGCGTTGTTCATCGTCTAGGAAAAGATCAATCACGAGAACGAGGCAGGCTAAACCGAGAATATAGAGCTCAGGAGCAACCGGTATCAGATTGGACGCTTCAAATTGCATTGATAAATTCCGAAATCAGTATGTTGTCTAACTGGATCAAAGCTTTGAGACTTTGATATGTTCAAGCAAACTCACAACCGAGGCATCCATAACCTCAATCAACGGCGCAGGCCAAAGCCCTAACACCAATACCGCAACAGCCAAGGAGCCTAGAACAATAAACTCGCGCCTATTGATATCTTGCAAAGAATGCACTTTATCGTTGACCACCTTGCCAAATATAACGCGTTTCACCATCCATAATGTGTAGGCAGCGCCTACGATCAGCGTTGTTGCGGCAAGAAATGCAAACCAGAAATTAGCCCTGAAACTAGCTAGGATGACCATAAACTCGCCAACAAAACCAGAGGTGCCTGGCAAGCCAGCATTGGCCATTGCAAAGAATACCATGAAGCCACCAAATACCGGCATTGTATGGATTACGCCACCATAGTCTGAAATCTGCCGGCTATGCATACGGTCATATAAAACACCTACGCAGAGAAACATTGCAGCAGAGATAAACCCGTGGGAAACCATCTGTACCATTCCACCCTCAATGCCCAGAATGGCTCCACCTGAAGCATCCGAATTAGCTGCGATCTGGAAGACAATAAAAAAGCCAAGCGTTACAAAGCCCATGTGCGCAATGGATGAATAGGCAATCAGCTTCTTCATATCCTGCTGCACAAGTGCTACAAAACCGATATAGACAACCGCTATCAGTGACATGCCTATGATCAGCCAGTCAAGCTCCTGGCTGGCATCAGGTGCTATGGGCATGCTGAAGCGCAAAAAGCCATAGCCACCAATCTTGAGCATGATGGCGGCAAGAATGACAGATCCGCCGGTTGGTGCTTCAACATGCGCATCGGGGAGCCAGGTGTGTACGGGCCACATGGGCACCTTGACTGCAAATGCCAGCAAGAAGGCAATAAAAATAAAAATCTGCTCCGTAAGCCCCAACTTGAGCTCATGGAAAGCCAGAATCTCCATGCTTCCTGATTGGAAGTACATGTAGATCAACGCAACCAGCATAAAGACAGAGCCAAAAAAGGTGTAGAGGAAGAACTTGATCGTTGCATAAACCCGATTGGGGCCGCCCCAGATGCCAATAATAAGAAACATTGGAATCAGCATCGTTTCCCAGAAGACATAGAAAAGCATTGCATCAAGCGCGGCAAAAACACCGACCATCACGCCTTCCATAATCAAAAAGGCGGCCATGTACATGGCAGGTTTATATTGGATGACCTCCCATCCGGCAATCACGACAAAGATGGTGATGAAGGTGGTTAGTATGATGAGCGGCATCGAGATGCCATCCACGCCCAGATAATATTCCACATTGAAAACAGGTATCCAGGGAGCACGTTCAACGAACTGCATCTGCGCAGTGCTTGAGTCAAACCCGCAATAGAGACTGATACTTATTACAAAGGTCAGAATAGCCGTTGCCAACGCCATCCAGCGTGAAGCATTGGAGCATCTGTCTCCGATTGCGAGCAGCAGTGCACCACCGATTATCGGCAGCCATATGGTCAAGCTCAGAATTGGCCAGTCAGCAGTCATGCGAAGCGTCCTACCTTATATATATTCTTAATTGACAAACAGAGCCAGCAGCAAGAGCAGGCCAAGAATCATTGCAAAAGCATAGTGATAGAGATAACCCGTCTGGATTTGACGAATCACCCCAGCCAAAAAGCCGACGGAACGCGCAGATCCATTTACAATTAAACCATCAATCAATGCCTGATCACCCACTTTCCAGAGAACCTTTCCCAGCCACCGGCTTCCCCCTGCAAAAACCGTCTGGTAAAGCTCGTCAAAGAAATATTTCTTATCAAGCAAAGTGTACAGCGGTGATGCAGCAGATTTGATTTTGTCTGCAATTTCTGGATTTTTCATATAGATCATATAAGCCACACCCACACCTGCCGCTGCTAGTAATGTTGGCAGTGCAAAAAGGCCATGGAAGAAAAAGCCTATCGTGCTGTGGAATCCAATCTCTTTAAGAACCTCATGCGCAGGTGCAACATAGATTACATCTTTAAACCAATCACCAAAGACAACTCCACTAACCGTCATTCCACCAATCAAGACTGACGGTATGGCAAGCATGACCAAGGGCACAGTAACTACCCGTGGCGATTCACGCAGGTGGTGCTTTGTGTGTTCATGCATTCTCTCCTTTCCATGGAAGACCATGAAGAACATACGAAAACTGTAGAGGGCGGTGACAAACACGCCAAGAATCACCATCAAGTAGGCATAGCCCGCGCCAGGGATCTGTGAATGATGCACCGCCTCAATGATAGAGTCTTTTGAGAAAAACCCGGAAAACCCGGGCAACCCGATCAGGGCAAGGGAGCCAATAAGCGAGGTCCAGTAGGTGATCGGCATATACTTCTTCAGCCCACCCATCTTGCGCATATCCTGCTCGTGATGCATCGCAATGATGACAGAACCTGCCGCCAGGAAGAGCAGCGCCTTGAAAAAGGCGTGCGTCATAAGATGAAAGATGCCTGCCGCATAGGCGGATGCACCCAGCGCTACGGTCATGTACCCAAGCTGTGACAGCGTTGAATAGGCCACGACGCGCTTGATGTCATTCTGCACCAGACCAATCAACCCGGTAAAGAAAGCAGTCGTCGCGCCTATTATCAGGATGAAGCTCAGTGCAGTCTCTGATAACTCATAGAGCGGTGACATGCGCGCCACCATAAATATGCCTGCCGTTACCATTGTTGCAGCATGGATCAATGCCGATATAGGTGTTGGGCCTTCCATTGAATCGGGCAGCCATACATGCAATGGTACTTGTGCCGATTTACCCATGGCACCCACAAAGAGCAGGATGCAGATCACCGTCATTAACGACCATGATGTGTCACCCCAGATCTGTATCTGAGTGTTGGCAAGCTCTGGCGCTTTGGCAAAGACCTCTGCGTAATCAACCGTATTGAAGTACATCGCAACCGCTGCAATGCCAAGTAAAAACCCGAAGTCACCCACACGATTGACCAGGAAGGCCTTCATATTGGCAAAGATCGCTGTCTCCCGGTTAGACCAAAAACCGATCAGGAGATAGGAAACAAGTCCAACCGCTTCCCAGCCGAAAAAGAGCTGCAGAAAGTTATTGGACATGACCAATAACAGCATTGAAAAGGTAAACAGTGAGATGTAGCTGAAAAAGCGTTGATAGCTATTGATACCTGCTTTACTTCCTGCTGGCCAGTTTTCCTCGTCATGAGCCATATAGCCTATGGTGTAGATATGCACGCAGAATGATACAAAGGTGACGACTGCCATCATCATCGCCGTAAGCGTATCGACCAGAAAGCCGACCTCAAACGTAATTCCGTCGCTGATCATCCATATGTAGACAGAGCCGTTAAATGCTTCTCGATGCCCAGTTATAAAGCCCAGCAAGACAATAATAGAAAGAAACGCGGAGATACCAACGCCCACGCTTGTCACCCAATGCGCACCAGCGCGGCCTACCTGAGCGCCCCAAAAACCGGCGATAATCGCACCGATTAGCGGTGTAAAGGCAATGGCAAGATAAATCTTTTCCATAGTTTGCTTCTTCTATATCAAGTCAGGGGTACGCTGCTACCCTTTAAGGGTATCAAGATCCGCTACATTTATTGTGCGCCTGTTACGGAACACCACTATCAGGATAGCCAAACCGATGGCCGCCTCCGCCGCCGCAACCGTCAGGATAAAAAAGACAAACACCTGACCCGCGCTGTCATCCAGGAACCTTGAGAAGGCTATAAAGTTCATATTGACAGCCAAAAGCATCAACTCCACGCACATAAGAATGATGATGATATTTTTACGATTTAAGAAAATTCCTGCGATACTCAGTGAGAAGAGGATCGCGCCCAGCATGAGATAGTCGGAGAGTGCGATCATTTCGCCTCCTGTTTTATTTCAGACGCCATCTTTACCACCCGGATACGATCCGGACCTTTGGTGACCTTCACCTGTTCTGATGGATCGAGTGATTTATTGTCTGGGCGTTTGCGCATCGTTAATCCGATAGCAGCAATGATACCCACCAGCAGAATCACAGCTGCAATCTCCACCGGATACATGTAGACCGTGTAGAGCACTCGCCCCAACTCTTCCGTATTGCTGTAGTCGGCTGGGTGCGGCGCAGGCATGGCAAACTTATCAAGCCCGAAGTACTGCGGCCCAACGATGAGGAACATCTCGAAGGCCATTACTCCCGCCACAATCAAGCCAACTGGCATCATCTTGACAAAACCAGCGCGCACGGCAGCTTTGTTCGTATCCAGCATCATGACCACAAACAGGAAGAGCACCATAACCGCACCAACGTATACCAGCACCAGCACGATCGCCAAGAATTCCGCCTCCAGCAGCATCCATAAAATTGCGCTGGTAAAAAACGCAAGCACTAAAAACAGCGCTGAATGCACAGGGTCGCGACGGGTGATCACCATAGTGGCTGATAGCACCAGGATCGTGGCGAATACATAAAAAAGTATTTTTTCGGGCGTCATTGGTTATTCCAGACGGTTTTCTTACTTGTCATAGCTATTTCAGGTTGCCCATCAACGATAGGGAGCCTGAGCCTCAAGGTCTTTTGCGAGTTGGACTTCATGCTTATCACCATGAGCGAGCAGTTGCTCCTTGGTCATAATGTTCTCACCCCTGTTCTCAAAACAGTATTCGTAAGTACGCGATTCAACGATTGCATCCACCGGGCATGACTCTTCACAATACCCGCAAAAAATACATTTGAAGAGATCAATCTCATAGCGTGTGGTACGGCGTGAGCCATCTTCGCGAGGTGCCGCCTCGATAGTGATCGCCAATGCGGGGCAGGTTGCTTCGCACAGCTTGCAGGCTATGCAGCGCTCCTCACCGCTTTCATAGCGCCGCTGCGCATGCAATCCGCGAAAACGCGGCGACAGTGGAGCCCTCTCTTCAGGATACTGAATAGTAAACTTCTTGGCACACAGGTAGCGCCCTGTCAGCTGCAGACCCTTTAAGAGCTCAAGAAGAAACAGGCTCCGGATGTAGTCAATAAAAACCTTCATCGGTTATTTCGCCCTATCTAAATAACGACCGCAAAACCCGCCACCACGATCCAGACAATGGTGATAGGGATAAATATCTTCCAGCCCAGACGCATGATCTGGTCATACCGGTAACGTGGGAAGGTCGCACGGAACCAGAGAAACAGAAAGGCCACAACCAGGGTTTTTAGTAACAGCCAGATAAACCCTGGGATCCAATCAAAGAGGGCGCCTAATACGGGGATACCGTGAAAAGGCGATAGCCAGCCACCAAGAAACATGATTGCGGTGAGTGCCGATATCAGAATCATGTTGGCGTATTCAGCCAGGAAGAAGACCGCAAAGGTCATGCCGGAGTATTCAACATGAAAACCGGCCACAATCTCCGACTCTCCTTCCGCTACATCAAATGGCGCACGGTTCGTCTCTGCAACACCAGAGACAAAATAGATGATGAAGATTGGAAAAAGCGGCAGCCAAAACCAGTTAAGGAATCCCCAGCCGCCCTGCTGTGCCATCACGATTTCACCCAGATTCAGGCTGCCCGAAGCAATCAGCACAACAACCAGTGAGAAACCCATCGCGATTTCGTAGGCCACAACCTGTGCACCCAGCCTTACGGCACTCAGAAAGGCGTATTTGGAATTGGAAGCCCAACCCGCGATGATTACGCCGTAGACACCAATCGAGGTCAATGCCAGCAGATAGAGGAGACCGGCATTGATATCTGCCAAAACCACCCCTTCATCGAATGGAAATACAGCCCATGCAGCCAGCGCCGGCCCAATCGAGAGCATTGGCGCAATCAAAAACAGGGTTTTATTAGCAGATTTTGGAAGAATGATCTCCTTGCACATCAGTTTCATTGCATCTGCAATAGGCTGAAGCGACCCTCTAGGCCCAACCCGGTTTGGCCCGATGCGCACCTGCATGTAGCTGATCACTTTTCGCTCTGCCAGCGTGTAATAGGCAACGCAGAGCATGAGTGGCAGCACAATGGCTACGATCTTTACAATTATCCAGAGAATGTCCAAGAAAAGATCCATCGAATTACACCTTCTCCAGGGAAATTTCCCCGAATTGATCACCTAAAGATTCGCTGCCCGGCACAGCGGCTGGAACCCAAACACAGCCGTCGGGTATATGAGGATCTACCCTCAAAACCATTTCGGCTCGACCTCCACCCTGTACGACAGCGACCCTGTCTCCATCAAAAAGCCCGGCGTCGGCGGCTACTGATGGATTGACACGGGCAGCTGCTGCCTCTCGTGCCTCTGCTGTTTTTTGCAGTGAAGTTGCGCGACGAACCAGAGCATCCGCTGCATAGATAGGTGTCTCGCCAATACGCACAAGACCGGTTACAGCAGATCGTATCTTGCCCTTTGCTGTACCCAGACCCGTAACCTTTAGCTCTGCACCATGAGCATCTCGAAGCTCATCCAGTATCTCTTCTGAGCTGCTGTAATCAAAACCATCGAGGTTCAACAGATTTCCAAGTACGCGAAGTATCTTCCAGCCTGGACGTGATTCACCAACAGGCGCTGCTGCTCCTGAAAAATGCTGCCATCGGCCTTCTGCATTCACAAATGAACCCGAGGTTTCACCAAAGCCAGACATAGGCAGCATGATACTGGCGGTCTCTTCCAGGCAGGGACTCCGGTATGCGGTTACTGCCACAACCAACTCGGCGCTACTCATCGCAGAGCGTGCAAGTGCGGGGTTATTAGTATCCCGCCCCGGTTCAATCCCAAGCAGCAGGTAGCCTTTACGCGGATTTTCCAGCATGCTGTGCGCATTAAGTCCATGGTCTGGAATAGCACCAATAACAGCTGCACCAACACTGTTTGCAGCCATCGGAATGACTCCAACGGATACCTCTGTAGCCTTTGCGATGAGAGCGGCCAAACCGCAGAGAATGGTGTAATCAGGGTGCGACTGGGCAAGGTTTCCTAGCAGTATGACTGCAGATTCTGAACGCTTAAGCCCTTCTGCTACGGCTTTATGCTCGGCAGTGACTTCGATCTGCTCGGTCAGATGATGGGAACCACCTGCTGCTTCCGCAATGGCCGCCAGATTATGAACCATCCCTGCCGGGTCACTAACCATCTGAGCGGCATCAAAGTGGAGATCCAGCTGAAGTGGGTTTATAAGCTGTATCTTTGCGCCCTTCAGCGCCGCCTTCCGCAGACGGTGTGCCAGCAGCGGCTGATCTTTTCTTATATTTGAGCCAATCAGCAGCGCAGAATCGATACTCTCAAGCGACGCAATGGATTGCCCCAGCCAAGGCACAGCACTGCTATTACCTCGAAAATCCTCCTGTCGCAGGCGATAATCGATGTTTGAACTCCCCAGCCCTTTAGTGATTTTTCGCGCCAGTGCAATCTCTTCCAGCGTCGCGGTCGGTGAAACCAGGGTTCCAATCTGATCCGCGTCGGGCGAAGCAATATTTTTCAACCCAGATGCAGCCGCTTCCAATGCCTCTTCCCAGCTTGCCTCCGTCCACTCGCCATCCTTTTTAATCAGCGGCTGAGTAAGACGATCTTCACTCTTGACTCCTTCATAGCTGAAGCGGTCACGATCTGAAAGCCAAACCTCATTGATTGCATCATTTGAGTGAGGGTGAACACGCATAACCTCACCGCGGCGCGTATGAACCTGAATATTTGAACCAACAGAATCGTGCGGAGCAACACCTGTGTGGCGAGTCAGCTCCCAGGCGCGGGCGCGATATTGAAAGGGCTTTGAGGTCAATGCGCCAACCGGGCAGAGATCAATCACATTGCCCGAGAGTTCGGAGTCGACATTGTGCGCAATAAAGGTGCCGATGGTCATATGCTCGCCACGACCTGTTGCGCCCATCTCGCGCATACCTGCAACCTCGTCACCAAAGCGAACACAACGCGTGCAGTGAATGCAGCGTGTCATATCGGTGGCAATCAGTGGGCCAATATCGGTTTCAGGGATAACCCTTTTTGCCTCAACAAAACGGGTAACGTCGCTGCCATAGCCCATCGCCACATCTTGCAGCTCACACTCACCGCCTTGATCGCAGACGGGGCAATCCAGCGGATGGTTGA
Organism: Candidatus Polarisedimenticolaceae bacterium; assembly: GCA_021648685.1. Classification (GTDB taxonomy): domain Bacteria; phylum Pseudomonadota; class Gammaproteobacteria; order Chromatiales; family Chromatiaceae; genus WFXD01. The sequence goes on along the minus strand of JAKISI010000032.1, from coordinate 28,037 downwards.
TCAGCAGAAATTCCATTGTGGCTTTCTGAGCTGCCAGCACCATGGGGGAGCGCGTCTGAACCACCATGCCGTCCATCACCTGTGTTGCGCAGGCTGGAATCGGTTTAGGCACTTTGGCGACTTCCACCAGACACATGCGGCAGCTGGCCGCAATGGATAGCTTTTTGTGATAACAGAAGCGAGGAATGTCGATACCTGCCGCATCGGTTACATCGATGAGCAACGCACCTGCTTTTGTCTCCAGGGGCTGGCCGTCAACCTCAATCGTTATGGTTTTTTCTTCACTCATCGTGTCGTCTCTAATCGCTCACAAAGCCGGTTCAGGTACCAGCGCCTACCTTGCATTTTTTGTGGTCGATGTGATACTGAAATTCGTCTTGATAGTAGCGCAACATGCCTGCAACAGGCATCGCGGCCGCATCTCCCAAGGCACAGATTGTTTTGCCGCGAATGCGATTCTGTACATCCATCAGCAGATCGATATCCTCTGGACGACCCTGCCCGTTTTCGATGCGATGAACAATACGGTAGAGCCAACCTGTCCCTTCCCGGCAAGGTGTGCATTGGCCACAGGACTCTTCATAATAGAAGTACCCCATGCGATCCAGCACCTTGACCATACAGGTTGATTCATCCATAACAATGACAGCGCCAGAACCCAGCATGGAACCTGCCTTGGCAATCGCGTCATAGTCCATGGTCAGATCCATCATGATCTCACCTGGAATGACCGGCGACGAGGAGCCACCAGGTATCACCGCTTTGATCTTGCTCCCATCTCGCATGCCGCCTGCCAGCTCAAAAAGCTCACTGAATGGGGTGCCCATAGGCAGTTCGAAAACACCTGGGTTTTTAACATGTCCAGAGATTGAGAAGAGTTTGCTGCCGCCACTGTTCTCCACGCCGATGTCGCGAAACTGCTCGGCACCTTCGCGCAATATCGTAGGCACGCTGGCCAGCGTCTCCGTATTGTTTATGACCGTGGGACGCCCATAGAGACCAACATGTGCAGGAAAGGGGGGCTTGTAACGCGGCTGCCCTTTTTTACCTTCGATTGACTCAAGCAAGGCTGTCTCTTCCCCGCATACATAGGCACCACCACCCAGATGTACGTTGAGTTCACAGTCAAAGCCTGACCCCAGGATATTGTTCCCGACAAACCCGGCAGCACGCGCCTGGTCAATGGCGTTCTGAAAACGCTCATAGGGCTCCCAGAACTCACCTCGAATATAGTTGTATGCACGATGCGCATCAATCACATAGCTGGCGATCAACATCCCTTCTACCAGCGCATGTGGGTTATAACGCAGAATATCACGATCCTTAAATGTGCCGGGCTCACCTTCATCAGAGTTGCATACCAGGTATTTATCACCCGGCGCACTGCGATTTATGAAACTCCACTTAAGACCCGTAGGAAAGCCAGCTCCGCCGCGGCCACGCAGACCGGATGTTTTCATCCCGTCAATAATCTCTGCGGGCGGTGTCTTCTCGGTCAGAATCCTGGTTAGAACCTCATAGCCACCACGGCTACGGTACTGTTCAATATCCCAGAGACGATCCAGATCGCGGTTTTTAAATATGACTTCGTTGGCCATCTGCGTTACTCCAGCTCGTCCAGAATTGAATCAAGCCTTTCAGGCGTGAGGTTCTCGTAATATTTACGCCCGACCTGCATCATTGGCGCACCACCACAAGCCCCTAAACACTCCACCTCTTTTAGGGAGAAGCGACCGTCTTCGGTGACCTCTCCAAACTTGATGCCCAGTCGATTATTCAGGTGTTCAACGATCTGATCAGAGTTGTTGATCATGCATGAGATGTTGGTACAGACACAGAGCTTGTTTCTGCCAACGGGCTTGTGTTCATACATGGAGTAGAAGGTCGCAACCTCATAGATTGCGATGGGCGGAAGATCCAGATAGGCCGCCACTTCATCCATTCTCTCCTGAGTTAGCCATCCGCCATTGGCATCCTGAACGATGCGTAGTGCAGCCATCGCAGCCGACTGTGATTCAGCCTCAGGATACTTGGCGATCTCGTGGTCTATTTCCGCCCGTATTTCAGGCGTAAACAGCTCGTTTCTATTTTTTGTCTCAAGCGCGCTCATATGTTTGTCTTAGCGGTCAATTTCGCCGAATACAACATCCATGGTGCCGATCAAGGCAACCACGTCAGCCAACATGTGCCCTTTGGCCATCTCATCCATCGCCATAAGATGCGCAAACCCGGGAGCCCTCAGTTTGAGTCGATAGGGTTTATTGGCACCATCAGAGATGATATAGACACCAAACTCACCCTTAGAGGCTTCAACAGCTGCATAAACCTCTCCCGACGGAGTACAGTAGCCTTCACTAAAAAGCTTAAAGTGGTGTATCAAACCTTCCATCTCGCTCTTCATGGCTGCTCTTTTTGGAGGAGCAATCTTGTGGTTTTCAACCATCACTGGGCCTGGATTTTTACGCAGCCACTCAATGCACTGCCTGATGATGCGGTTGGACTGACGCATCTCTTCAATACGCACCAGATAGCGATCATAGCAGTCGCCATTCAGACCCACAGGGATATCAAAATCAATCTTGTCATACGCAGCATAGGGCTGTTTTTTGCGCAGATCCCACTCGACTCCCGATCCACGCAGCATGGGCCCAGTAAAACCCAGCGCTTTGGCACGATCTGCGGTAACAACACCTATGCCTACGGTACGCTGCTTCCAGATCCGGTTTTCGGTGAGCAGGATCTCATACTCATCAACACATCCTGGAAAACGATCTGTAAAATCTTCAATGAAATCCAGCAGCGAACCCTGGCGATTTCCATTCAATCGATCAAGTTCACTTTTATCACGCTTCAGATCGCTTGCAGCAAAGCGAGGCATCTCATCCGGCAGGTCACGGTAGACGCCACCAACGCGGTAATAGGCCGCATGCATGCGTGCGCCTGAGACGGCCTCATAACAGTCCATCAGGTCTTCACGCTCACGGAAGCAGTAGAGAAACACCGTCATTGCGCCAATATCAAGCGCATGTGTACCCAGCCACATCAGGTGGTTAAGGATACGGGTGATCTCATCGAACATGGTTCGAATATATTGCGCACGTTCCGGGGCTTCTATCCCTAAGAGCTTCTCCACAGCCAGAACATAGGCATGCTCATTCTGCATCATGGAGACATAATCCAGGCGATCCATGTAGGGAATGTTCTGGTTATAGGGCTTGGTCTCTGCCAGCTTTTCGGTGCCACGGTGCAGCAAACCGATATGCGGGTCAGAGCGTTCGATGACTTCGCCATCCATCTCTAGCACCAGGCGCAGTACGCCGTGTGCAGACGGGTGCTGCGGACCAAAGTTTAGTGTGTAGTTACGAATCTCAGGCATTGGCTGCGTTCGCTAGTTTGATTCTTCGTTCATGTAGCGGTTGTCGTTTCGAATCACTCGTGGCACCAGTGTGCGGGGCTCGATTGATACAGGCTCATAGATGACGCGTCTCTTCTCTGGGTCATAACGCATCTCTACATGCCCTGAAACCGGAAAATCCTTGCGGAATGGGTGACCTACAAAGCCGTAGTCTGTGAGGATACGGCGCAGATCAGGGTGCCCTTCAAACAGAATCCCATACAGGTCAAAAGCCTCTCTCTCAAACCAGTCGGCAACGGGCCATACCGGTATCACAGATTCAACCATAGGGTGCTCGCTATCAAGATAGGTCTTGACGCGCACTCGCACGTTGTCCTCTATTGAGAGCAGATGATAGACAACCGCGAATCTGTCGGCTGCCTCTGTATCGATTTCAGAACTACGATCTACACCGCGTCCAAAACCAGTTAGAGAGGCGCTGCTGGTCTCCCACTCGACCTGGCCGTAGGTCAAATAATCTACACCGCAAAGATCTATCAACAAATCAAAACTGAAGGGGGAGGCACTGCCATACAGCTCAAAAGAAATCTCAAGCAAGCGCTCGCGTGGAACCGTCAGCGTAACCTCGCCAAAACCCTGCTCAACTGTACAGCCTTTTTTATTAAATGAGGTATTGAGCGCATCAGCCAGTTTGGCTATCCGCTGCTCAGGTGTTGTTTTGATTGTAGTGCTGCTCATGATCAGGCCTGACGCGCTATGGTCGAGGTTCGGCGGATCTTGTTTTGCAGCTGCAAAATGCCGTAGAGCAGCGCTTCAGCCGTTGGAGGACAGCCTGGAACATAAATATCAACAGGGACAACCCGGTCACAGCCACGCACCACTGCGTAAGAGTAGTGGTAGTAGCCACCACCATTTGCACAGGACCCCATTGAAATGACCCAGCGTGGCTCTGCCATCTGGTCGTAGACTTTACGCAGTGCCGGAGCCATTTTATTGACCAGCGTTCCGGCTACAATCATTACATCGGATTGACGGGGGCTGGGACGAAAGATGATGCCGAAGCGATCCATGTCGTAACGTGATGCGGCTGCATGCATCATCTCAACCGCGCAACATGCCAGACCGAATGTCATCGGCCAGAGTGAGCCGGTACGCGCCCAGTTTATGAGCTTGTCGGCGTTCGTTGTAATAACGCCCTCTTCAAAAATGCCTTCTATTCCCATTCCAGCGCACCTTTCTTCCACTCGTAAATAAAGCCAACGGTCAGCACCGCCAGGAACAGCATCATTACAAGATAGCCAACCATGCCGATCTCATCGAGCACCACGGCCCAGGGAAAGAAAAAGGCAATTTCCAGATCAAAAATAATAAAGAGGATAGCGACCAGATAGTAACGCACATCAAACTTTATGCGCGCATCTTCAAAAGCCTCAAAGCCGCACTCGTAGGGAGACTCTTTTTCATCGTCTGGTTTTCTTGTGCCAAGGACAAACCCAAGGCCTACCATGACCATACCGATTACGGCACCTAGAATCATGAAAACCAGTACGGGCAGATAATTTTCGAGCATTGCTTTTTAGCCCTCCCCAACCGGGTTATTTGAATCTTTAGATTCCCGGTTTAATTCAACGAGGCACGCAGTCTAGTGCATGATGATAATTCATGTCAAGCAAAAGGTTTCAGGCAAACACCTTTGCAATCAATGGGTTATCTTTTTTTGTGTGTAAAAAAATCGGTATCGCTGCAATCAGCGATACCGATTTTAATTATTGGTGCCGATGGCCGGACTTGAACCGGCACGGCTTGCGCCACCGCCCCCTCAAGACGGCGTGTCTACCAATTTCACCACATCGGCAATTCTATATTACTGCGGTTATAAAGCACCAAAGCCCACCCGCAGGCAACTGCTATTTCTCTGGGACAACCGGGATCTCGCTTCCGCCCGTGCGTTCAGCTGGAATTTCAGGGATGGCAGGCACCTCGCTGACCGGCGCCTGTATGACGGGGACAGCATCGGCTCCCATCAGGCTTGGCTGTTCCGTGCCCTGCATCGAAAAGTAGGCGAGCGCCAGGCTGGTGGCAAAAAAGAGCGTCGCTAAAACAGCGGTGCTGCGGGTGAGGAATGACCCTGACCCCTGCGAGCCAAATACTGTCGATGATGCGCCACTTCCAAAGGCGGCACCTGCGTCAGCACCCTTGCCATGCTGTATTAAAACCAGCCCAATCAAACCGATAGCCAGTAAAAGATGGATGGCAACCAAAATTGTTTGCATGCGTAATCCCAGTAAATTTCAATAAAAACTAATTTGCAGCCTTGCAGATTGCCAGAAAGTCATCTGCCTTCAGGGCTGCTCCACCAATCAGGCCACCGTCAATATCACTCTGCGCCATCAACTCTGCTGCATTCCCCGGCTTCATGCTGCCACCGTAGAGGATGCGCAAACCCTCAGCAACCTCGGCATCACGTTGTGCCACCTGAGTACGAATGAAGGCGTGTACCGCCTGTGCCTGCTCTGGCGATGCCGTCATCCCTGTCCCAATGGCCCAGACCGGCTCGTAGGCTACAACCGCAGCACTCAAGGCCGCCACGCCTTCTCGGTCAATCACTGCAGCCAGCTGGTCGCCGACAGTCTTTTCAGTGACCCCCTGCTGCCGCTCTTCGAGCGTCTCGCCTATACAGAGGATCGGGATAAGCCCGGCCTCCCTTGCCACGGCAAACTTTTCTGCCACCAGCACGTTGCCCTCGCCATAGCGTGTGCGCCGCTCCGAGTGGCCAACCAGGACGTATTTACAGCCAAAATCCAGCAGCATGGCTGCGGATATCTCGCCGGTAAAGGCCCCGTGTGTTTCCCTTGAGAGGTTCTGCCCACCCCAGGCAATAGGCGAGCCAGTTAGTTGCGCCTGCACCTCTGGGATGAGGGTATAGGGCGGACAAACCACCACTTCTGCGCGAGCCACCTCTGCTATCCCTGCTTTGATCCTTGCCAGCAGCTCCCTGGCGCTTGCCAAAGAGCCGTTCATCTTCCAGTTTCCAGCGACTAATGGTTGGCGCATATACTTTCTCTCTCAATGGAAAAAGAGCGCGCTAGCTTACCGGCCAATGCGCGCAAAATCAATGTGGAATTCACCTTATCCAACTAATTCTTTCACCCGGTCGGCCAGCTGGTCGGCCAAACGGGAAACCTGCTGCGCATTGCGCCCTTCCACCATAACGCGAATCAGCGGCTCTGTACCGGATGGACGCAGCAGCACACGGCCTTGCCCGCTCAGCTCAACCTCAACAGCGATAACCGCCTCTTTCAGTGCTGGCAGCGCCATAATATTGCCGCCCTCCTCCACCCGGACATTGACCAGCACCTGTGGGCACTTCTCAACATCGGCTCTAAGTTCACGCAGCAGCCTTCCGCTTTTATACACCTCGGCCAGTATCTGTAACGCTGATACGATGCCGTCACCGGTGGTGGTGCGATCCAGGCAGATAATATGCCCCGATGGCTCGCCACCGATGGCCCAATCTTTCTCTTGTAGCCTCTCCAGGATATGGCGATCACCTACGCTGACGCGCTCAAACCCTATCCCACGCTCTTTCAGTGCTATTTCAAGCCCAAGGTTCGACATCACGGTGCCGACCACTGAGCCATTCAGCCCTCCATTTTTTTGCCGCGACCGGGCGATAATATAGAGCAGATCATCTCCATCAAGGATGTTACCCCGCTCATCGACCATAATAAGCCGATCGCCATCTCCATCAAGGCCGACACCAAGATCCGCGCCGGTCTTGAGTACGGTCTCTACCAACAGCTCGGGGCTGGTCGACCCCACGCCCGCATTGATATTTACCCCATTGGGTTCTGTGCCAATACGAACCACCTCGGCACCCAGCTCGTCAAAAACAAAAGGGGCAATGTGGTAGGTTGCGCCATTGGCACAGTCAACCACAATTTTTAGGCCGCTGAAATCCATTGTGGACGGGATAGTGCTTTTACAAAATTCAATATAACGACCGGCAGCATCGCTTACCCTGTCTGCTTTACCCAGGTTTTCAGAGCCAACCGTAGTCATTTTATTTGATAGCTCATGCTCAATAGCCAGCTCCACTTCATCCGGCAATTTTCGCCCCTGGGCAGAGAAAAACTTGATGCCATTATCCTGATGCGGGTTGTGGGAGGCGCTGATCACGATACCGGCTTGCGCATGCAGGGTTCGGGTAAGGTAGGCAATACCAGGGGTTGGCATCGGGCCAAGCAGGCGGGTATTGACTCCAGCCGCCACTAACCCTGCTTCTAAAGCAGACTCAAACATGTAGCCGGATATGCGGGTATCCTTACCGATCAGAATACTGCTGTTATTGCCTTTTCCCAGTACGCGGCCAGCGGCCCAACCCAGCTTCAGCACAAAATCGGGAGTAATATGCCCCTTCCCCACCTGTCCGCGAATGCCATCGGTTCCAAAATATTTTCGATCCACTCCATTCTCCTCAACTATTAGCAGGAAACCTACCCCATTTTATTATTTATTACTGCAGTCGAAACAGCCAAAGCATCGACTGTTGGCTTGACATCGTGAGTTCTGATGATGCGCGCCCCACGTTCAGCCGCCAGCACCGCGGCTGCCAGCCCGCCATACATGCGATTGCCGACAGACTCGTCCAGTAACACACCTATCATCGATTTTCGTGAGAGACCAACCAGCACCGGCAGACCCAGTTCTGTGATTTGTTGCAAATCACGCAGCAGTGCCAGATTATGACCCAGTGTCTTGCCAAATCCAAAACCGGGATCGACCAGCAAATGGCTGCGGGGAATCCCCGCTGAGATACAGCAATCAACCCGCTGTGCCAAAAATGCTTTCACCTCTGATACGACATCCGCATAGCAGGGGCTCTGCTGCATTGTGCGCGGCTCTCCCTGCATGTGCATCAGACAGGCCGGTACATTCAGATCTGCCGCAGCTTCTATCGCTCCCACAGCCTGCAATGCCATGACATCATTGATCAGCCCAGCACCTGCGGCAACCGCTGCCCGCATCACATTTGGCTTGCTGGTATCAATGGAGATGGGTACAGGAAGATCAGATGCAATGCCTTCAATAACAGGTATCACACGATCCAGCTCTTCTGCCTCTGAGACTGGCGGGGCACCTGGGCGGGTTGATTCCCCCCCCACATCAATGATGGCGGCGCCCTCCTCCACCATTCGATGAGCCTGTTCTATCGCTGAATCAACGGATAAAAAATCACCCCCGTCCGAAAAGGAGTCGGGGGTGATATTAAGAATGCCCATTACTCTGGGCCGGGAGAGATCGAGCAGCTTGCCTGCGCAGTCAACCACAAACACGACTCAAGCCTTCAGTGCTGGCTCGCAGGGCCGCCTATCGTATCTTCACTTTGCTCACTCTTTGGCTCATCCTCAACAGTCGCCTCCCCGGTACCGCCGGATTTTGGCTCTGACTCATCCCAGTCAGCCGGTGGACGTGGGGGTCTTCCATTCATGATGTCATCGATCTGATCTGCATCTATGGTCTCATATTTGATCAGCGCATCCGCCATCGCATGGAGTATATCAACACGCTCCGTCAGCATGGTATATGAGCGTTGGTAGTTACGGTCGATGAAGACCCGGATCTCACTATCAATGATATGAGCTGTGTCATCGGATATATTCTTATGCTGGGTCACGGAACGACCGAGGAATACCTCCTCCTCATCTTCGCTATACATGAGTGGCCCCAGTTTTTCAGAAAGCCCCCATTTGGTCACCATGTTACGTGCAATCTCTGTGGCACGCTTGATATCGTTGGATGCACCCGTGGTGACGCTCTCCGGACCAAAGATCAGCTCTTCCGCAATCCGCCCGCCAAACAGGCTGGAGATCTGACTCTCCAGCTGCTCTCTGCTCATGCTGTAGCGATCCTCTTCAGGCAGGAACAGGGTGACACCCAAGGCGCGCCCGCGAGGAATGATACTCACCTTATAGACAGGATCATGCCGTGGCACCAGACGCCCGATAATGGCATGCCCTGCTTCGTGATAGGCGGTCAGCTTCTTTTCATCATCACTCATCACCATGGAGCGGCGTTCCGCACCCATCATGATTTTATCCTTGGCCTTCTCCAGATCCTCCATATCCACTTCACGCTTGTTGCCCCGTGCAGCAAAAAGCGCAGCCTCATTGACCAGGTTGGCAAGATCAGCCCCGGAGAACCCAGGGGTACCTCGGGCGATCAGCGATGCCTTGGCATCTTCAGCCATCGGCACCTTGCGCATGTGAACCTTCAGAATCTGCTCGCGACCACGAATATCTGGCAGCGGAACCACCACCTGGCGATCAAAACGACCTGGACGCAACAGCGCTGGATCCAACACATCCGGACGGTTGGTGGCGGCAATGACGATGACACCCTCATTGCCCTCGAAGCCATCCATCTCAACCAGCAGCTGGTTCAGGGTCTGCTCACGCTCATCGTGCCCGCCACCGAGGCCTGCACCACGGTGTCTGCCAACCGCATCAATTTCATCGATGAAGATGATGCAGGGGGCATGTTTCTTGGCCTCTTGAAACATATCACGCACACGCGAAGCACCCACGCCGACAAACATCTCAACAAAATCCGAGCCAGAGATGGTAAAGAACGGCACCTTGGCTTCACCTGCAATGGCCTTGGCCAACAGGGTTTTACCCGTGCCTGGTGCACCCACCATCAGTACGCCGCGCGGAATCTTGCCACCCAGTTTCTGGAATTTTGAGGGGTCTCTAAGAAAATCGACCATCTCGGAGACCTCATCTTTGGCCTCCTCAACGCCTGCAACATCACTGAATGTCACCTTTATCTGATCTTCACTCAGCAAACGGGCGCGACTTTTACCAAAGGACATCGCCCCCCGGCCACCCGCGCCACCCTGCATCTGGCGCATGAAGAAGATCCACAGCCCGATCAGGATAAAGAGAGGGAACCAGTTGATCAAGATAGACATCAGGAGTGAAGGCGGCTCTGGCGGCTTGGCGATGATCTTTACGCCGCTGTTAAGCAGGTCGCCGATAAGCCCTCCATCTTCGGGAGTGTAGGTGGTGAACGCCGCTCCACTGGTGTCAACCCCTTCAATCTGGCGGCCATTGATGACCACTTCGCTGATGGTTCCGCGATTTACCTCTTCGATAAACTCAGAGTAAGGCATAGGCAGTGCCACAGTCTTCTCTGGTGTGAAATTATTGAAGACCGACATCAGGACGATTGCGATAACCACCCACAGAACCAGATTTTTTACCATATCATTCAAAAGGATATCCTCGTTTTGCCCGATTTAAAGAGGCGCAATGACCTCAGCAACCAGCTCGATTTTTTGCTAAACGTTAACTAACACTACTATATATTGATGTTCTGTGCGACCAGATAGACCTCGCGGCTTTTGGATCTGGAGGCTTCTGGTTTCCTGGTGACCACCTTTTTAAAGCTGCTGCGCAGCTCTCTGAAATAGTCGTCATAGCCCTCTCCCTGAAAAACCTTCACCACCAATCCGCCGCCAGGCCGAAGCGTCTGTTTTGCAAAATCCAGCGCCAATTCACACAGATAGATGGCGCGTGGTTGATCCACCACGGCCATACCACTGACATTGGGCGCCATATCGGAGATCACAAGGTCAACCGGGCAACCCTCCAGCGTTTGGGTCAACGCCTGCAACGGTTCGTCTTCGCGGAAGTCTCCCTGTATGAACTCAATATCCGGCAGGGGTTCCATCTCCAGAATATCCAGTGCAATCACGCGACCTTTGGTGCCGACAAGCCGTTTGGCGATCTGGCTCCAACCGCCTGGAGCCGCGCCAAGGTCTACCACGGTCTGCCCCGGCTTAAAGAGCCTGTCGCGCTCCTGAATCTCTAGCAGTTTGTAGGCTGCGCGGGAGCGATACCCCTCTTGCTGGGCCTTTTTGACATACTCATCCTTAAAATGGCGATCCAGCCACTGGCGGCTGCTTTTACTGCGCCTGCTCACACGTAGCGTATCTCCAGCACCTCAAGCTCTCTGACGCCACCGGGTGCCTGGAATGAAGCGATATCACCCTCTGATTTTCCAATGAGCGAGCGTGCAATCGGTGAGGTGACAGAGATGCGGCCTGCCTTGATGTCCGCCTCATCCTCTCCGACGATCTGATAGGTAAACTCTTCACCTGTATTCTCATCCGAGACATAAACCGTCGCACCGAATACCACCTTGCCGCCAGCATTCAGCAGGGTGACATCTATAATCTGCGCATGCGAGAGTTTGCCCTCGATATCCTGGATGCGCCCCTCTATAAATCCCTGCTCCTCTCTGGCCGCATGGTACTCGGCGTTCTCTTTTAGATCACCGTGGGCACGCGCCTCGGCAATCGCTTGAATCACCTTGGGGCGGGCAACTGACTTCAGCTCTGTGAGCTCATTACGCAGCGCCTCTGCGCCGCGTACAGTGAGTGGTACCTTACTCATCGTGCTTATATCCTCAGATAGTGTCCTGTTCTGATAGCGCAGAATCTCAAGACGGTGTGGGGTTAGTAAAAATCCTGCAGACGGTTGACGCCAGCAGATCCAAGCTCTTTCAGCGCCAGACAACTGGCCTCTGCACCTGCAATGGTTGTGGTGTAGCTCACCTTGCGCTGCAAAGCGGCACCTCTGATGGAAGCGGAGTCTTCCAGCGCCTTTTTGCCCTCGGTGGTATTGATAATCAAATCAAATTGATCATTCTTGATCATATCTACGACGTGCGGCCGCCCTTCGCCTACTTTATTAACAAGCTCGCAATCAATGCCTGCAGCCCGCACCACCTGGGCTGTCCCAGCGGTGCCAATAAGGTCAAAACCATGCTCTTTCAACGACCTGGCAACCTTCACGATACGTTCTTTATCGGCATCTCGCACACTTAGCAGCGCTCTGCCTGACTGCGGCAGCGTATCACCTGCCCCCTCCAGTGATTTGGCATAGGCTTCACCAAAGGTTCGTCCAACACCCATCACTTCGCCCGTAGATTTCATCTCCGGGCTTAGTACGCTGTCAACACCAGGGAACTTTACAAACGGAAAAACCGCCTCTTTAACAAAATAGTATTCGGGAACAACCTCTTTGGTGATGCCCTGCTCTGCCAGGGTACGACCCGCCATACAGCGTGCCGCCACTCTGGCCAGTGGCACACCTGTCGCCTTGGATACAAAGGGCACGGTACGCGAGGCACGGGGGTTGACCTCCAGGATATAGATGTCGTCACCCTTGATTGCGAACTGGGTGTTCATCAGACCCACCACCTTCAGCTCCAGTGCCATCTGTCGGATCTGCTCCCGCATGCGATCCTGCAGCTCGTCCGATAGCGTATAGGGTGGCAGTGAGCAGGCTGAATCACCCGAATGGACTCCGGCCTGTTCGATATGCTCCATAATGCCGCCAATCAGCACATCTTTGCCGTCACAGATGGCATCGACATCGACCTCAATCGCATCATCCAGAAAGCGATCCAGCAGCACCGGGGAGTCATTGGAGACACGAACTGCCTCGCGCATGTAACGGCGCAGATCCGCCTCATCAAAGACGATCTCCATCGCACGCCCACCCAGCACATAGGAGGGTCTGACCACCAGTGGGTAGCCGATCTCCTGCGCCAGCAGCACTGCCTCTTCCGGCTCTCGCGCAGTGCGGTTGGGAGGTTGCAGCAGGCCAAGCTTCTGGATCATCTGCTGAAAACGCTCGCGATCTTCTGCCAGGTCGATGGAATCCGGGCTGGTGCCAATAATGGGCGCACCGGCCGCCTCCAGATCCTCCGCCAGCTTGAGCGGGGTCTGCCCGCCATACTGCACAATGACGCCAACCGGCTGCTCAATATGGATAATCTCCAGCACATCTTCCAGTGTCAGCGGCTCAAAGAAAAGGCGATCAGCAGTATCGTAATCGGTCGAGACGGTCTCGGGATTGCAGTTGACCATGATGGTCTCATAGCCATCTTCGCGCATGGCAAAGGCGGCATGTACACAGCAGTAGTCAAACTCGATCCCCTGGCCAATGCGGTTGGGCCCGCCACCCAGCACCATGATCTTTTTGCGATCCGTAGGCGCCGCCTCACACTCCTCTTCATAGGTGGAGTACATATAGGCTGTGGTTGCTGCAAACTCAGCCGCACAGGAGTCAACACGTTTGAATACCGGGCGAATCCCCTGGGCATGGCGCTCCTTTCGCAGCTCGTCCTCTTCTACCCCGGTCAGTACCGACAGACGTTTATCAGAGAAGCCTTTGCGCTTCAGATAGAGGAGCCGCTCCCGGTTCAGCGCAGCGAATCCCTGCACCTTCACCTCTGCCTCAATCGTTACCAGCTCTTCGATCTGCACCAGAAACCAGGGATCCACATGGCTGTAATCGAAGATCTTTTCCAGTGACATACCCGCACGAAAGGCATCGGCGATATACCAGAGCCGCTCCGGCCCCGGCTGGCACAGCTCATCCCGAATGATTTCCTGCGCACTTTCTGAATCCAGATCCACCACCTCACAAAACCCATGCTTGCCGGTCTCCAGCCCACGTAGCGCCTTCTGCATCGACTCCTGAAAGGTGCGACCAATGGCCATCACTTCACCCACCGATTTCATCTGGGTGGTCAGGCGGGCATCCGCTGTGGGGAATTTTTCAAAGGCAAAACGGGGAATCTTGGTGACGACATAATCTATCGTCGGCTCAAAAGAGGCGGGTGTAGCGCCACCCGTGATCTCGTTGCGCAGCTCATCCAGCGTGAAGCCCACGGCCAGTTTGGCTGCCACCTTGGCAATCGGGAAGCCTGTGGCCTTGGATGCCAGCGCAGAGGAGCGGGAGACCCGTGGGTTCATCTCGATGATGACCATGCGGCCATCCTTGGGGTTGATCCCAAACTGCACGTTGGAGCCACCCGTGTCTACACCAATCTCTCGCAACACCTGCAACGAGGCGTTACGCATGATCTGATACTCTTTATCAGTCAGCGTCTGAGCCGGGGCAACTGTAATGGAGTCGCCCGTGTGTACACCCATTGCATCGAAGTTCTCGATGGAGCAGATGATGATGCAGTTATCCTTGTGATCGCGCACCACCTCCATCTCATACTCTTTCCATCCCAGCACCGACTCCTCGATCAGCAGCTCAGTGGTAGGCGAGAGATCCAGCCCACGGGCGCAGATCTCATCAAACTCATCCTTGTTGTAGGCGATGCCTCCGCCGCTGCCACCCATGGTGAAGGAGGGGCGAATAATGGTCGGAAACCCAATGCCCGCCTGAACCTGTCGTGCCTCTTCAATACTGTGGGCGATGGCTGAACGTGGCATTGCCAGACCAATCCTGGTCATTGCCTGGCGGAACAGATCACGATCTTCGGCTTTGTCAATCGCCTCACGAGAGGCGCCGATCATCTCTACATCAAATTTTTCAAGTACGCCGTGGCGTTCCAGATCCAGCGCACAGTTGAGGGCGGTCTGTCCGCCCATGGTAGGCAGCAATGCATCTGGACGCTCTTTTTCAATGATGCGTGCCACTGTCCGCCAGGTAATGGGTTCTATATAGGTCGCATCCGCCATCTCCGGGTCGGTCATGATGGTAGCGGGGTTGGAGTTGACCAGGATGACCCGGTACCCCTCCTCTCTCAGCGCCTTGCAAGCCTGGGCGCCGGAATAATCAAATTCACAGGCCTGACCGATAACGATAGGGCCTGCACCGATAATCAAGATACTTTGGATGTCTGTACGTTTTGGCATGTGGAATAGTGTCTGGTTAATCCGCTGTGCGATGCTGTGCTATCAATTCAATAAAATGGTCGAAGACCGGAGCCACATCATGCGGGCCGGGGCTTGCCTCTGGATGCCCCTGAAAACCAAAAGCGGGGCGGTCGGTGCGGTGTATCCCCTGTAGCGAATCATCAAACAGGGAGCGGTGTGTGGCTTTGAGGATAGCAGGCAGGCTCTTCTCATCAACCGCAAAACCATGATTCTGGCTGCTGATCATGACGGCCTGTGTGGCAAGATCCTGCACCGGGTGGTTTGCTCCATGGTGACCAAACTTCATCTTGACCGTCTTTGCACCGCTGGCCAGCCCCAGCAGCTGGTGGCCAAGGCAGATGCCAAAGGTTGGCACACCGCTCTCAACGATCTCCTTGATTGCGGCGATGGCATAGTCACAAGGCTCTGGATCACCCGGGCCATTGGAGAGGAAAACGCCATCCGGCTTCAGCGCCAGCACCTCAGCTGCCGGTGTCTGAGCCGGGACAACCGTCAGGCGGCACCCCCGGTCAACCAGCATGCGCAGGATGTTGCGTTTCACACCAAAATCATAGGCCACGACATGGTACGCAAGTGCCTGGGTATCGGCTGGCAGCCCCTCTTCCAGAGACCAGGAGCCCTGACTCCAGGGGTAAGACGCAGCAGCCGTCACCTCTTTGGCCAGATCCAGCCCTTTAAGGCCAGAGAAGGCCTTGGCAGCGGCTAAAGCCGCTGATTTGTCGATATTGCCACCCGCCAGGATGCAGCCGCTCTGCGCCCCTTTTTCACGCAGGATACGGGTCAGGCGACGGGTATCTATACCGGCAATGGCGACGACCCCTCGCTGCTGCAGATACTCATCCAATGGCCGCTGGTTGCGCCAGTTGCTGGCAAGCAGCGGCAGATCACGAATAACCAACCCGGCAGCATCAATGCGTGGAGACTCTTCATCCTCATCATTGGTGCCGGTATTTCCAATATGGGGATAGGTCAGGGTAACAATCTGGCGACAGTAGGAAGGATCGGTCAGAATCTCCTGATAGCCGGTGATGGCAGTATTGAATACCACCTCTCCCACCGTCTGACCATCAACACCGATGGACTCTCCCCGAAAAAGGGCGCCATCCTCAAGGACCAAAAGCGCAGGTTTTCTCAAGAAACACTCCGGAGCAGGCATAAAAAACGGGATGGATTCAGTGAACCCGCCCCGCTTGCAAGATTAATCTGGATGCAACAAGACAAAAGTCCAGTCGCGAAGCTGCCGAATTCTACTTGATTGCAAGCATCCATGTCCAATGCCAAACCAAGCCCAGAAACTACGATTGGCTGTGATTCCTGGAAATATAAACTAATGTTCATTCCAACAGTGTCGTTATAGTATGAAATATGAACAAGCAAGACTCTTTTCAATCAAACCATCACACACTGTCCGGCCTGGAGCTGGCAATTGAGATGACCGCCCAGCGGGATCATATGTCGCTGACTGCCCTCTTCCTTGGGCAACTCCAGACGATTATTCCAGGCATGCTTGTTGCGAGGGTCTTTGAGGTTCACTGTGCTGATGGCTGCAAGGATTATTCCGGCGTACCCACAGACAAACTCATTGTCCGTGAGCTGATGAACGACATGGAGAGTCCCAAACCTTTCACTGATTTTGCAGATCTGAATCACTGCATTCAGAATGCCAGCTCCGGCCAAGAGGGTACGAAGCAACATCAGCAGATCATGCTGCCAATCCCCGGTGCTAACGGCCAGATGAGGGTACTGCTGCTGGAGGCTGAGCTGATCGACCCCGATAACTGGGTCATCATCCATAATCTGCTCAGCATCTACAGCAATCTGCTGCTGACTCTGGATGAAAAAGAGCGGGATCAACTGACCGGGCTGCTCAACCGCCAGACCTTTGATCACAAGCTGACCCAGATCATTTCGTATTATCGCAAGCAAGCTCTGCAGGAGGGGAGAGGCAAGGGTTCATCCTGGCTGGCCATTCTCGATATTGACCATTTCAAGAAGGTCAATGACGAGCATGGGCATCTGATTGGCGATGAAGTCCTGCTTGTCTTCTCCAGGCTGATGGAGAAGAGCTTCCGCTGCACCGATCTCCTGTTCCGCTATGGCGGAGAGGAGTTTGTGGTCATTCTCAACTGTTGTGACGGGAAGGGAGCCGCCTGTGCTCTAGAGCGGTTCCGGCACACTGTTGAGCAGCATTTTTTCCCTCAAATTGGCCGGCTGACAGCCTCTACAGGCTATGTCTGCCTGCAGGACAACATGCTTCCCAGCACGCTTATCGACCAGGCAGACCAAGCACTCTACTACGCCAAGGATCACGGCCGAAACCAGGTTGTCTCTTACGAGACCATAAGCAAACAGACTGATGCACCGGCAGCAATAGAAAATGGTGGCATCGAACTTTTTTAATCCCAGATATCTGAGGCAAGAGCACGGCAGTTAATTGAAAATGCTATATTCCCGCCTTCAATGAATGGCCGCCCACCTCAAGACTACAACCTCCTCACCCAAAAAATCAAACAGTGGGCAATGGAGTTCGGCTTCCAGGAAGCCCGCGTCACCAACACACAGCTTGGTTCAGCAGAACGGCATCTCACAGAGTGGCTGGCACAAGGGCTGCACGGCAAGATGGAGTACATGGCCGAACATGGCCAGATGCGGAGCCGCCCACAGGAGCTGATCCCCGGCACCCTGCGTATTATCTCGGTTCGTATGAATTACCTGGCAGATGTTGATGCTGACCCTCTGGAGACACTGGCCAGCCCAAACAGCGCCTATATCTCACGCTATGCGTTGGGGCGTGATTACCACAAGCTCATCCGCTCACGGCTGGCCAAACTGGCAGATAGAATCAGAGACGAGATTGGAGATTTTGACTCAAGAGCCTTTGTCGATACCGCGCCGGTAATGGAGAAGCCCATTGCGGCTCAGGCGGGGCACGGCTGGATTGGCAAACACTGTATCGTGGTCAACCGTGATGCCGGGTCATTTTTCTTCTTTGGTGAGCTGTTTACCAATCTGCCGCTGCCCGTTGATGATGCGGTAGATGATCACTGCGGCAGTTGCCGCCGCTGCATCGACCTCTGCCCCACTCAAGCCATCATTGCTCCCTATAAACTGGATGCCCGGCGCTGCATCTCCTATCTAACCAACACCCTGCAAGACTCGATACCTGTTGAGCTGCGCCCTTTGATTGGGAACCGTATTTTTGGTTGTGATGATTGCCAACTGGTCTGCCCCTGGAACCAATATGCGGCAAAAAGCTGTGAACCTGACTTTATGCCCCGACAGGGGCTTGATAGCGCCCAGTTGGTAGAGCTGTTCACCTGGACAGAGGAGGCGTTTCTACACCGTATGGCAGGTTCAGCCATCCGCCGAATTGGGCATCACTGCTGGCTGAGAAATATTGCAGTGGCACTGGGCAATGCGCCAACCTCCGATGAAGTGGTTGCTGCCCTGCAATCCAGGGCAAATCACGAATCAGAGCTGGTGCGTGAGCATGTTGCCTGGGGGTTGGCGCAGCATTTAAACTAATCCGGCAGTCGCAAAAAGTTTTCGCGATAGTAGATAAGCTCATCGATAGAGTCTTTGATATCATCCAGCGCCAGATGTTTGGACTCTTTTTTGAACCCCTTTGCCATATCCGGCGACCAGCGATTGGCCAGCTCCTTGAGGGTGCTGACATCCAGATTGCGGTAGTGGAACCACGCCTCCAGCTTGGGCATACAGCGCGCCATAAAACGTCGATCCTGACAGATACTGTTGCCACACATTGGGGACTTTCCTGCAGGCAGATAGGCCTCCAGAAAGGCCAACGTCTCTGCCTCAGCCGCCGCTTCATCATACTGGCTGCCACGCACCCGCTCGACTAACCCTGAGTGGCCATGCTGTCGCTGGTTCCACTCATCCATGCCTGCCAATACGCTGTCTGATTGATGAATGGCAATCATTGGCCCCTCGGCCAGGATATTCAGATTGGCATCGGTAACGATGGTTGCAATCTCAATGATCAGATCATTTTGGGTATCCAGCCCCGTCATCTCCAGATCAATCCAGACCAGGTTATTTGAATCCTGTGCCATCTACTGCCCCTTGCTAAATTTAAAGTTGCTCTGCAGTTTAGCAGAGTCAATCCACTCTCCATATTTTCTTGTCAAAAGCGAAGCTGTGTACTGTTTCAAGCCTAACCTGTATCCTTCGGCCATGCATATTTTTACCCAGCTTTTTCTATTGGCGCTTGGCCTTGGGCTTCTGATTCAGGCCTGGCTGCTCTGGCGACACAGGCAGCATGTCTCTGCACATCAGGGTCAGGTGCCGACAGCCTTTGCTGATGCCATCTCACTGGATGAGCACCAAAAGGCCGCCCGCTACACGCTGGCACGGGCTAAGGCTGCAGGTTTTGAGCTGATATCCGGCACTCTGCTGCTGCTGTTCTGGACGCTGGGGGGTGGGTTAAACTGGCTGTATCAGGCCTGGGTCGGCAGCGGACTGAGCACACTATCAGCAGGCACTGCCTTCATCCTCTCCGCGTTCTTTATTATGGGACTATTGGATATTCCCGTTAGCGCCTGGCGGACTTTCAGCCTTGAAACACGCTTTGGCTTCAATCGCACCACGCCCCGGCGCTTTGTTGCCGACCTGCTTACCCAGACCGGCCTGATGTTTCTTATCGGCCTTCCTCTGATCTGGATACTGCTGTGGATCATGGGCAGTGCGGGTTCACTCTGGTGGCTTGCTGCATGGGCCGTCTGGATCACCTTTACACTGCTTATAACCTGGGCCTACCCTACCTTTATTGCACCGCTATTCAATAAGTTTGAGCCGCTTGCCGATGCCGAGCTGCAAGAGCGCATCCAGCAGCTACTCACCCGCTGTGGCTTCTCCAGCAACGGGATTTTTGTGATGGATGGCTCTCAGCGCTCAAGCCATGGCAATGCCTATTTTACCGGCTTGGGCAGAAGCAAGCGCATTGTCTTTTTTGACACCCTGTTGGAGAGCCTCTCCGCAGATGAGATGGAGGCGGTACTGGCACACGAACTGGGGCATTTTAAATGCAAGCATGTCCTGAAACGGATGCTGACCATGTCACTCACCTCACTGATTGGGCTGGCACTGCTCGGATGGCTATCCCAGCAAGATTGGTTTTATAGCGCACTGGGTATGCAACAGGCCTCTGATGCCGCTGCCCTGCTCCTCTTTTTGATGGCCATCCCTGTCTTCACCCAGTTCCTCCAGCCGCTCTCCAGCTGGCTGATGCGCAGACAGGAGTTCGAGGCTGACGATTATGCCATTGAGCAGACCAGTCCAGAGGCGATGATTCAGGCACTGGTCAAGCTCTACCGGGAGAATGCCAGCACCCTCACGCCTGACCCACTCTATTCGGCATATCACGACAGCCACCCTCCGGCACCCATTCGGGTCAGCCACATTACAGCCTCCACCTGATGAAGAAAAGGCGGCTCACCCATCGTCAGCAGGAGCGCATCCAGAGCATTCAAGAGAAGCGCCGCCAACGCCTGACTGAAAAAGCCGAACAGAAGCTGGAGCAGGCAGAGGGGGATCCACAAAAAGGGGTTGTGATCACCCGCCATGGCCAAAATCTGGTGGTTGCCGATGAGGCGGGCAGACTCCATCACTGCCTGTGGCGGCGAAATGTGGGTCATATTGTCTGCGGTGACAACGTAGTTTGGCAGCCCACTGATGATAAAAACGGGGTGGTCACGGCACTGCTTGAACGCCAGTCGGTACTGGCTCGACCTGACTACAGCGGCCGGGAGAAGCCGCTCGCCGCCAACATCACCAAACTGGTAGTGGTGCTGGCACCCCTGCCTGAACCCAGCGAATACCTGCTGGATCAATATCTGGTTACCGCCGAAACGATTGGCGTTGAAGCCGTGATTGCCTTCAATAAAATTGACCTGCTGGATCAGACAGCCGTACAGAAGCTAACCCGGCGTTTCAATTGCTATGAAAAAATTGGCTACCCGCTGGTCCAGATCAGCGCCAAGTTTGAGCATGGGCTTGACCCACTGATCCAGCATCTTGATGATGCAACCAGCATCCTGGTTGGGCAGTCCGGGGTGGGGAAATCATCTCTGATCAACGCCCTGCTTCCTGATCAGGATATCCAGGTTGGGCGACTATCCCGGGCAACCGGGCTTGGACGACATACTACATCTGCAACAACCCGCTACTTGCTGCCTGGGGGAGGATGCCTGATTGATTCACCGGGTGTACGCAGCTTCCGACTGGTTGAATTGAGCCGATCACAGCTGGAAAGGGGCTTTAGAGAGTTTGCCCCTTTTCTTGGCCACTGCCGATTTAGCGATTGCCAGCATCTGGAAGAGCCGGAATGCGCCTTACGGCACGCTGTTGAAACAGGAGAGATAGATCGACGCCGACTGGAAAATTTTCTGCACCTGGCTCAGCAGCAGGAGAAGCGTTAATCAACACGCCCATTAATTACATGCAAGCCCTGTTCTTTCCTTCCCGCTTCGCTTGATAGAGCCGATCATCCGCATATTTAATCAGCTCCATCACGGTGGTGCCATTTTCTGGGTAGCTGGCTACTCCGGCACTGACTGTAATGCGGCGGTTGGGGAACTCATACTCCGCTACGGTGGCAATCAATCTTTCCACAAAGGGTCTCACCTCATCCACACCAAGCTCAGGCACCAGTATTGAGAACTCTTCGCCCCCAAAACGACTCACCGTGTCAGAAACCCTGGCTACCTTCATGAGCAGCCTTGATACCGCCTTTAAAACCCGGTTCCCCTCCAGGTGCCCAAATTCATCGTTATAGGATTTGAAATCATCAATATCTATCATAATCAATGAGTAACGACTGCTGTGCCTTTTTGCTCGTTGATCCTCTTTCTCAATCTGCTCCATCAGGCTGCGGTGGTTCAGCAGTCCGGTCAGGCCATCATGCTGGCTCTGATGCCACAGTTTTTCGATAGACTTGACTCGCGACACGGTCAGCGCAGCATAGATGGTCAGTAGTGAGAAGAGTGAAATATCCTCTGTCCTGATCTCTTTTCTTTTAAAATCGTTGAGATAGAGGATGCCCACCACACTGCGCTGAATAATCAATGGTGCAGCCAGTACCGACTTGACCCCCTCTGCAATCAACAGGGGGTTCGGGTCAGGCAGCTCAGTAATATCAGCAATAAAGAGCGGGGTCGTCTGATTCAACAGCATCTCTGTCAGACCACCCTGCCTGATCTGCCACTTGCCATCCATGTTGAACTTTTCACTAAATCCCTTGGTCGCAACCAGTAGCATCTCTTCACCCGAATCTTCGCTAATAGCCAGAGAGCCAGCCGGCATATTCAGGAGCTTTGATGCATATTCAACAATCGCGTATGACGCATCTGCCATGCTGTCAATATTCTCGATAATCTCACCCAGATGGCAGAGACTTTCATGCTCTTTTAATGTCCTGTCGCGCTCCGCAAGCCTTCTTCTGCGCTCCTCTGTAATCTGCCACATCAGCATGGCAGAGAGACCACCCATCAACTCGGTCTTGGGTGGCAATACGGCATCGAGCTGCGCAGTCAGCTCATCTGAACCTGTCACATTGATCACAACATCAACATCACCAGGTTTCAGGGCGGGGAGCTGGGTATAGAAAGGGATATTGAATTTAGCGGCGCTTTTGACCCCAAAGGCGTCCGGGTCAGCGTCCATCGCAAATATAACATCGATGTATGGGTTTTCTTTCAGGATATGCAGTACCGCATTGCCTCCTCTGCCGCACCCCACAATGCCAATCTTCAGATTGGGTCTTACGACATCACTTCCATTAGGCACATAGGCGTTCATAAACCCCAGGGCCACTGCTCGGTCAATGGCATGCCCACGGGTTCGAACATTCAGTTTTTCCCGAATCTCCCTGAGATGAGCCGCCAGCTTTTGTTTGGTCAAGCTGAGGGAGCTACAGATCTCTGTGTCTGACCTCCCTTTTTGCAGCCTTTTCAGGATCGACAGCTCAAGAGGCGATAAAAGCACTCCGTCAACTGGAGCAATTATAAGATGGTTATCACTATCAGGCATCTGCAGGTACCTCTCTTCGTATCTCCTGCTCCTCCCTAAAGTGGATTTTTATACAAAATGACATCAAGGCAATCATTGCTCTTTATATTAATTATTAGTTGGATGATGAGTGGTTAACGTCTTGCACCCCATATACTATAGGTCAATTTTCTAATTCAAGTCATCGTTTATTTCATATTGACTACCTCTGCTTCCTAACCATTTCAATGGCCGTTCATAATGATACGACAGCCCTGAATGAGTGCCTGGGTTCTATTCCGGCACCCGCTTTTAGCGGATTAGCGCCAAAAGAATACGGGAGATCTCAGCTGCGTGATGCCAGATCCTGGTTATAAAAGGCCAGTACCTTGCGAACATAACGCTGGGTTTCAGGATAGGGGGGGATTTTATTGCCGTACCTCTTTACGGCATTCTCACCCGCATTGTAGGCCGCAAGCGCCAAACGCAGATCAGATTTAAACTCCTTGAGCAGATCCCGCAGATAGCGGGCTCCAGCCTTTACATTTTGCTCTGGGTCATAACGGCCTCGCCGACTTACGCCATAGCGCTGAGCCGTTCCCGGCATCAACTGCATCAACCCCACCGCACCTACCCGGGATATGGCTCGCGGATCATAGGCCGACTCAGCACGCACAACCGCATGTAACAACTCAGGTTGCAGGTTCAGGCTCCGGGCCGCTGCGGTGATCATCGGGCTGTAGCGCCTGCGGTTCTGTGCGGCATTTTTCGCATCATACGAGGCAACACGCCTGGGGCTGCCGGTAATGCTCTTCAGTTTATAGTCGCCTTTTAGCGGGTGATCAGTGAAGTGGGTATGCCCTTTTGCGTCGACATATTGATAAATCTCTGTACTTGCAAGCTCTGCCGACAACAGCAGCGCCCCACCCCCAATCAAGAGGCTCCATATTTTAGTTATTATTATTTTTTGCACACCCATTACCCTTTCCGCTCAGGTCATTGTTCTACAGGAGTATAGCTTGGGTTGTAACCCTGTAAATGTAAGCCCGTTCTCAATGTGTCTAAAAATAGAACCGAAACTCTACATTGATGGATTTTGGATAGGCACCAAACTCACTCTTTAACAGACCGTTATCTGGCTCACTTCCAAATGGAATATTGGCATTAACCACCATCTCAGACTCATCGGATAGTGAATAGGTGCTGTTCAGTGAAAGAAGATGTGATCGGTCATCCAGATTGCTGATCATCACAACCTCGCCAATCAATAGTGGCGTAATGTCGTAGCTGCCACCCAGTGCACTGTATCGACGGGCAAGATATTGGGCCGTACCCAGCTGATAATGAGAGGCGGTGCTGGCACCAGCACCGTTGTAAAACAGCTCCAGCCGAAGCTCCAGGCTGCTCTCCCAGCGGTGCTCCAGGCCAAGGGTGAACTGCCGATAATCACCCACCGTGCGCTGCTGTGAATCCGCATGGTGCCCCTCCAGCCGGATGCCCAGCCACTCAAACAGCTCACCTTGCAGGGCCACACCAATGATATTTTTGTCCACCACCCGCCCAAGCAGGAGTGCCCCCTCAAAGCTACCATAGACATTGGACCAGCGCAGCAGGTTGGAGGTACGCTGGCCATCGGGCCTGTTGCTCCAGCCGGTGTCACTGCTGGCATCGCTTTTATAGCCCAGCACATGCATCAATGAGAGTTGAGAGAACTCCCCCAGGCTGACCTCGACACGCAGGGCATCGACGCCTGGCTTGTAGAGGCGGTAAAAGGTCTGCGCGGCAAAGGGTGCGAAAAAATCATTGGGGGTAAAATAGAAGGTGGTCGCCAGATTGATCACCTGCCTGCCAATGGTCAGATCCAGGTTTCGACCAGACCAGCGCAGCGCAAAGCGGTCAACGACAAGGTGCAGATAATCGCTGTTGCTAAAACTATGCTCCAGCAGGGCACTGCGCTCAGTTGATAAAGAGAGGTAGCCATTGCCCTGTGATGCCTGCAAGGATTTAGGGATGTAGCTTTGATAGGCATTGAGTTCAAGGCTCCAGGCCATCCCGATACCCACATCAGCCATCAGTCGGGCAAGGGCTGCAATACCGGATCGGCTGCTGTCCGGGTATTGGCTGGTACTGGCAAAACTGCGCACCAGACCCCGCAGATCAATAGCGGCCTGTTCACTCTGCCACTCATAAAAGGCCCATATCTTTCCCGGCCATGCCACGGCACCTATCAGCAGGACCACCATGACGGGTTTCATATAAAAAACCTGTTGCTCATCACTTGCGCAGCTCATCCTCTTCCAGCTGGCCATCCCGCAGTCGAATCAGACGCCGCGCCCGATCCATTACATGCTGGTCATGGGTTGAAAAGAGGAAGGTGACCCCCTGCTCCTGATTCAGTTTTTGCATCAGATCCAGCAGTGACTCTGCGGTATGGGAGTCGACATTGGCCGTGGGTTCATCCGCCAGAATGATCGCCGGTTGAGTAACAATGGCGCGGGCAATCGCCACCCGCTGTTGCTGGCCGCCCGACATCTCATCCGGCCGCCGCTGTTCCAGCCCCTCCAGCCCGACATCTTTCAGGATCGACATCACGCGCTCACGGCACTCTGCCTCATCCACACCTTGCAGATCCAGCACAAATCCGGCATTTTCATAGGCAGTCATGACCGGGATCAGGTTATAGGCCTGGAAGACAAACCCGATGCGATTTTTTCGTACCGTAGAGAGCGCACTGGCACTGAGGGTGGCCAGGTTTATCTGATCGACCCAGACCTCCCCCTCGCTGGGCAGATCCAGACCACCAACAAGATTCAGCACACTGGTCTTTCCTGAGCCAGAGGGGCCGCAGAGGGCGGCAAAATCACCTCTTTGAATATCCAGTGAGAGGCGGTCAACGGCCTTAACCTCAATCTTGCCCTGTTGGTAGACCTTGCTGACACGCTTCAACTGTACGATGGGGTCATTCATGATGGCATCCATTGGGTTCATTGGCTCAGGCGGGGCTGAAGCCCCACTTCCAGTTTCAGGAGTCTGCTAATTGATCTTCAGGCTATCAACCGGCGGCACCCGCCCGGCCCGCCACGCCGGGTAGGCACCGGAGGTGAGCGCCAGGGCAAACAGCCCGAACAGGATGACCATGATGCTCTCTTTAAAGAGCCTGATTTTCATTATCGGGTCGATCAATACACCGCCAAAATCCATATCATTACCGTAGGCGGCAGAGAGGTCGATGCCCACTTCGCTCATGTAGAAATACCAAGGGGTGGAGATGATGATGCCAACCATCAGCCCGACCACCGCCAGCCAGAAGGATTCGATCATCACCAGCCGAAACAGGCCGCCGGGCGTCATCCCCACGGCCATCATCACGCCAAACTCATGCTTGCGCTCCAGCACACTCATCAGCATGGTGTTGAGAATGCCGGCCGCCACCAGCAGCGCAATCAGCAGCTGGCTGGTGTAGTTGCTGCTTTTGTCCAGTGCGATCATGCCGGCCAGATCGGGTTGTGACTGCTGCCAGCTCAGCACCTCTGCCTGGGCATAAACCGGCAGTGCCGCCAGGGTATCGCGTGTGGCACGGGTATGGCGCTGATCATCCAGCATCAACGCCACCAAGGTAGCCTCATCCGGCCGGTATTGCAGGGTCTTTTGTACCCGGCCAATGGGCAGCAGCGCCATGCTGCTGTCCACCTCACTGATGCCGGTTTTAAAGATACCGCTGACCCGCTCTATGGCGCTGACAATCTCACCATGGGCATCGGTGGTGGTATAGATCACTTTTTTGCCAAGGCGCAACTTCAGCTTTTCCGCCAGTTTCACACCCACCACAATGCCTGGGGTATTGGCGCTGGCAAACAGGCTGCCTTCAATGATGGAGCGTATAAAGAGGTTGTTGCCTTCACTCTCCTGCGCAGGGTCAATGGCCATGAACATGCCGCCAATACTTTTATGGGCGCTGGCAAACATCACCTGACCACTGATGCGCACCATGGCATCGACCACCTCGGGGCGCCGCAGCGCTTCTGCCCGCAGCTGCTGCACATGGCTCAGGCGCTTTTTCAGGCTGGGTGCCCGGTTGTGGTCGATGGCGGCGATGGTGATGTGCCCCATGCCCATGCTGGCTCCGGCATCAATCATGCGTGTGTAGTAGTGATCCCCCGCACCCGTGAAGGTCATAGCCAGCATCACACCAAAGGCGATGGAGAAGGCTGTGATCAGGGTGCGACGTTTGCGTCGCCACAGGTTGCGCCATGCCAGTCTGTTCAGTCTCATCTCATGACCTCTTATTGGTAATGGATGGCATCGATGGCCCTGATTTTAGCCACTTTTATTGCAGGATAGATGGCCGCCAGCATAGCGACCAGAAACAGAAAGATGATCGGGTCGATCAAAATCTCAGGCGTGACGTAGGCGTACCAGATGGGGTCAAGCGCAATGCCTGCAAAGCTCACATCCCCTGTGAGATGCGACATATCTATGCCATGGGCCTGGAAGTGGCTCGACGCCCACCAGCCAAAGCCAAGCCCCAGCAGGCCGGCCAGCAGGGTCTGTATCATCGTCTCAGCATAGATGAGTGCAACGCTTTGTGCCGGAGTCACGCCAATGGCCTTCATGATGCCAAACTGATGTATACGTTCAAACACACTCATCAGCACTGCGTTGAGCACCACCGAGGCCACGGCAATGTAAGTGAAGATCAGCATGATCAGGGTCTGCACATCAGCCGTCTTGAGAAAGCGCGCAATCACCGGCATCAATTCACGCCAGTTGAGGGTTTCGTAGCCGGGCGCCAGTGCCGCAATCTGCCGGGTGGCAACATCCAGGCTGACGGCACTGCGGTCTGCGCGCATGACGACAATCTCGTGGGCACCTTCAGGCAGCACCAGCATCTCGATCAGCGTCTGTTTGGGGAGCAGTACACCACTGCTG
>JAKISI010000084.1 GCA_021648685.1 Candidatus Polarisedimenticolaceae bacterium | reverse complement strand
GTGATCCGGTGGTTCTGTATGGAAGGGCCATCGCTCAACGGATAAAAGGTACTCCGGGGATAACAGGCTGATTCCGCCCAAGAGTTCACATCGACGGCGGAGTTTGGCACCTCGATGTCGGCTCATCACATCCTGGGGCTGAAGTCGGTCCCAAGGGTATGGCTGTTCGCCATTTAAAGTGGTACGCGAGCTGGGTTTAGAACGTCGTGAGACAGTTCGGTCCCTATCTGCCGTGGGCGTTTGAGATTTGAGGGAAGCTGCTCCTAGTACGAGAGGACCGGAGTGGACGAACCTCTGGTGTTCCGGTTGTCACGCCAGTGGCATTGCCGGGTAGCTACGTTCGGACAGGATAACCGCTGAAAGCATCTAAGCGGGAAGCCCCTCCCAAGATTAGATCTCACTAGACTCTTGAAGTCTCTAAAGGTCCGTCGAAGACTACGACGTTGATAGGCTGGGTGTGGAAGCGCAGTAATGTGTGAAGCTAACCAGTACTAATTGACCGTGAGGCTTGACCATATAACACCCAAGTACTTTGGTCGCTATTGGCTCCGTGCCGAACGCGACACCTGTACATTCGTGTACATTGGGCTGTTGTCAAGATTCAACATTACCTAAAGCCTATTGCAATATATAAACCAAATGCTTGTCAGCTGCGTTTACGCAGCTGACCACCAGTTTGTCTGGCGGCCATAGCGTGTTGGAACCACCCGATCCCATCCCGAACTCGGAAGTGAAACGACTCAGCGCCGATGATAGTGTGGGGTTTCTCCATGCGAAAGTAGGTCACTGCCAGGCTTTAATTACAAAATCCCGAGTCTTTATGATTCGGGATTTTTTTTGCTTTAAATTCACCCCTCTTTCTGCTGAACTAGCCGCTGGTTTACAACTTGAACGGCAATGCGCAGATTGGAATGATCCACTACTATATTCAACCAGCCTCACCCGAGGCTCACCTCTTCCATATCACGCTACGGGTTGCTGAACCTGATGCAGAAGGCCAGCGGCTGACGCTGCCTGCCTGGATCCCTGGCAGCTACATGATTCGAGATTTTGCCAAGAATATTGTGATGCTGAAAGCCAGCAGTCATGGCAAACAGGTCGATACCAAAAAGCTGGATAAACAGAGCTGGCAGTGTGCACCATGCAGTGGTGAGCTGCTGATTGAGTATCAGGTCTATGCCTGGGATCTCTCTGTCAGAAGCGCGCACCTCGATACCACCCATGGCTATTTTAATGGCACGAGCGTTTTTCTTCGGGTTGTTGGTCAAGAGGGAAAGCGATGCCAAGTAGAAATCCAACCGCCAGAAGGGGCGCAGTTTGCAGATTGGCAGGTCGCCACCACGCTGCCTTCAGCTGGTGCAGCCCCCTTTGCTTTTGGCCACTACCAGGCGGATGGTTATGAAGCACTGATTGATCATCCGGTAGAGATGGGGCGATTTCTCCATGATGGTTTTGAAGTGGCAACAGTGCCTCATGAGTTGATCCTTACCGGCAGGCATCAGGCAGATACACAACGACTTTGCACCGACCTCAAACCCATCTGTGAACACCATGCCGCCTTTTTTGGTGGGCTGCCTGAGATGGAAAAGTATCAGTTCCAGATATTGGTTGTTGGAGAGGGCTATGGAGGGCTGGAGCACAGCTCCTCTTGCAGCCTGATCTGCAGGCGTGATGACCTGCCAAGACGAGGTGAGAAGCAGATTACAGAGGGTTACCGTCAACTTCTTGCGCTCTGCAGCCATGAATATTTTCATCTGTGGCATGTAAAGCGCATTCGCCCCCAGCAGCTGAAACAGGCCGATCTTTCACAAGAGGCCTACACCAGCCTCTTGTGGGTATTTGAAGGGATCACCTCCTATTATGATGAGTTGGCACTGGTGCGCAGCGGCCTTATTGAGGTTGACAGCTATCTGGAGCTGTTGGCGCAGACCATCACCCGTGTGATGCGTTGCAGTGGTCGCCATAAGCAGACACTCACAGATGCTAGCTTTGATGCCTGGACCAAATTTTACAAGCAGGATGAAAATGCCCCCAATGCCATCATCAGCTACTACACTAAAGGTGCCTTGGTGGCATTGGCACTGGATCTCACCATCCGCCAGCAAACCCGAGGTAAAAAATCACTGGATGATCTGATGCGAGCACTGTGGGAAAATTATGGCAAACCGGATGTCGGTGTCCCGGAGGATGGCATAGAGCAATTGGCTGAGCAGGTAACAGGGCTGGATTTAAAGGTATTTTTTGACCGGGCGCTGCGTGGCACAGATGACCTGCCACTTAAGGAGTTACTGGCAACCGTGGGCATTGGCTATCAGATGGAAGCGGCAACATCTGCCACAGATCGAGGTGGACTCTATGTGGAGGAGAAAACCCCAGAGGAGCAGAAGCCACGACCTGTGCTGGGTGCCCGGATAGCATCGGCAGAAGGCGGCAGAGCCAAACTCACGGTCGTGCTGGATAATGGAGCCGCACAGCGGGCGGGGCTCTCCGCAGGGGATATCGTGATAGCCGTTGATGGCATTCGAGCAACCGCTAACAACATCGAGCAGCTGATTGCGCAGATCCCGCAGGGTAGCTCCATCCCGCTGCACCTCTTTCGTCGTGACGAGCTGATGCAGTTTGATGTGATGCCCCTGCCAGCCCCGGTCGATACCTGTCGACTGCGGGTGCTGGACCAGGCTACCGAACATCAAATAGAGAGCCGACAGTCGTGGCTCCAGCTGGCTGCTGAAAACACCTGAATCATGCAGACCCGTTACCAGCTCATCCGCTCTCTTGCAGATGGAAAATTCCACTCTGGTGAATGGTTGGCACAGCAGTTGGGGCTCAGCCGGGCTGCCGTCTGGAAGCAGATAAAAGGGCTGCGTGAACAGTGGGAGATGGAGATTCATGCCGTCTCTGGCCGAGGCTACCGCCTGGCTCATCCACTGGAGCTGCTACAGAAAGAGCGTATCCTTGCGCTGCTCTCACCCGAGATCAGATGCACTCTCGGTGGGTTAGAGATCCATGACAGTATCGGTTCCACCAGCGAACACCTGATGCAGCAGGCCACTGCGGGCGCACCCAACGGCCAGATCTGTTTGGCCGAACGCCAAACCGCAGGCCGTGGTCGCCGAGGCCGAAAATGGATATCCCCCTACGGCAGTAACATCTACCTCTCACTCTTATGGCAATTTCCACTTGCACCCATAGAGCTGAGTGGCGTGAGTCTGGCGGCAGGCCTGGCGGTTATGCGCGCACTCAAACGCCTGGGGGTTACCGAGATTGGCCTCAAATGGCCGAATGATATCCTCTGGCAGGAGCGAAAACTGGCCGGGCTGTTACTGGAGGTGACCGGGGAGAGTGAAGGGCCAAGCCAGGTCATACTGGGAGTTGGGCTGAACACCTGCCTGCCAAACCAACAGGGCAGCAGAATAGATCAACCCTGGGTAGATCTGGGCAGCATTCCCGGTGGGCAGCAAGTTGGTCGAAACCAACTGGCCGCAGAACTGATTCATCAACTTATAAATGCGTTAGAATGTTTTGAGAGAGAGAAATTAGTGTCGCTGCTGGATGAGTGGCGGCAGCAGGATCTTTATCACAACAAAACTGTCGCCTTGCAGATGGGCAGCCAAACCATAGTGGGCAAGCATGTTGGCATCGACAAAAACGGTGCACTGCTGCTATCACATGCGGGTGAGGTCAAGGCCTATTTTGCGGGTGAAGTGAGCTTGCGACCTAGCCAGGGAGATGGGCATGCGAACACTATTGATTGATATAGGCAATACCAACCTGAAGTGGAGTTGGCTGCAAAGTGGAGAGCGGTCACCGCTTGAGCAGGCAGGTTATCAGGCAGATGGCGTGGCTACACAGGCGCTTCACTACTGGTCACATGCGGAAAAGCCAGAGCAGGTGGTGGTAGCCAATGTTGCCGGACAGCAGGTAGAGGATGAGTTGCAGCAGTGGATTGACAGCGAATGGGGCATAGCGATAGAGCTTGTCACAGCCTCAGCCCAGCAGCTTGGCGTCAGAAATGGCTATACTCGTCCAGAGCAGCTGGGCGTTGACCGATGGCTGGCGCTGCTGGCCGCACATGCAGATAAAAGCCGTCGCGCCCCAGTCTGTATAGTGGATTGTGGGACAGCCATCACCATTGATGTGCTGGCAGAAGATGGGCAACACCAGGGCGGACTGATCTTGCCTGGCTTAACCATGATGCGCCAAGTGATGCTGGATCGAACCCAAATCCCGCGCATTGACCTGTCTGACCATATTGACCTGCTGGCAAAAGATACGGCATCTGCCATTGCAGCGGGTGGCCGGCATGCTGCGGCTGCGCTGGTGGAGCGGGTAGCCCAACAAATGAGTCCACCGCCAAAGATTTTATTGACGGGAGGAGATGCCGCCCGGCTTTACACCGCCATGAAGCTGAAAGCTGAAATAGATCCTGAGCTTGTCATGCGTGGCCTGGCATTGGTGGCTCAAAGCGAATGAAACACCTATTCTTGTTACTTCTGGCGGCCAACTTAGGCCTGTTTGTCTGGGGCTATCAGCGTGAACAGGCAGCAGAGCATGCAAAACCTCATGCCCGTGCCGATGTGGGTAATCTGCAGCTGCTCTCAGAGCAGCCTCCCCCCCTGGAGCCTGAATCACAGCAAGAGCCAAAGCCCATTCAAGAGGAGCCTCCTGCTACAGAGGTGGTCGCAGAGAACTTAATTGCAGGCATGGAGCCAGATGCTATTGCAGAAACCACTGAGCAAGCAGAGAGCGCCGCCGAAGTGGAGATGCCCCTGTCGGAAGAGGAGGGACACGAGGGCTTTCAAACCACTCAGCAAGTACAGGGCGAGCCAGACCAAAAAGTGGTGCAGGCAACCAAAACAGAGAGAGCCGAGGCGCTGAGTATGCTCGTGGAGGATACAGCGCCAGTTGATAAAGAGGGCACTGAACAGTGGGCAAAGGTGCTGCAACCTGAAGATGAGGCCGAGCCAGATCAAGCAATCGAGGCAGCGGATGAGTCCCAGACAGAGGTTGCAGTAGCGCCTGAGCCGCAGCCCCGGCCACTGGCCTGCTACAGGCTTGGCCCTATTGCAGATTCAGCCTCGGCTGAAGGGCTTTCCGGTCATTTAACACAGCTTGGTCTTGCTACTGTAACGCACAGGCAAAGCATAAAAAAAACAAAAGGGTATTGGGTCATGCTGCCCTCCCTGGCATCGTATGGACAGGCCAGACAAAAGCAGAGAGAGCTGAAAGAGGCAGGCTTTTCAGATTTCTGGATATTTCCCAAGGGCGAATATGAAAACGCAATCTCCCTGGGGCTGTATAGCCGATTATCCAATGCAGAAACGGCCCACAAGCAATCGCTAAAAAAAGGGGTAACAACAGTGGTGGTGCCTCACCAGGTTGAGGTTGAGCAATATTGGTTGACGTTCCAGAGTGTGGAACAACCACCGCTTGCCGAAGAGTCCAGATTAGCCCTGCAAGAGGCGTATCCAGATGAGAAATTTACGGTTCAACCCTGCCCAACCGTTGTAACCAGGTAAAGGATTACATAGAATACGCACCTCACAACGCTGGCGTAGCTCAGTTGGTAGAGCAGCTGATTTGTAATCAGCAGGTCACAGGTTCGACTCCTGCCGCCAGCTCCAATTAAATCAATAAGTTAGTGATTTCCTCTTTTTAATCAGCTGGTCACGCGGTACACTTTCGGTACACCTACGTAACGGAAGATGCTGTGGCTACGATAACCAAGACCCCCTCAAAGACCTGGAAGGCAATAATCCGCAAACGCGGATGGCCGACCACTATCAAAACATTTCGCACCAAACGTGATGCTCAGGACTGGGCGCGGCGCACCGAAGATGACATGGTACGCGGAGCCTATATTGACCGGGCTCCTTCAGAGAGCACTACTCTCAAGTCGGCAATGAACCGGTATCTTGCAGAAGTATCACCAACTAAGAGTACCGGAACTAAACGGCGTGAGACTGTTCGTGCAAAGCCATTGCTAGAGGAGCTTGGGGATTATGCACTTGTGGCCATGACCCCCGACCTAATTGGCCGATACCGAGATAAGCAGTTGATAGCAGGAAAGAGCAACAATACGGTTCGGTTGGAACTGGCTCTTCTATCTCATATGTTTACTGTGGCAATTCAAGAGTGGCGAATGGGCTTAATTTACAATCCGGTTGCTGCGGTGCGTAAACCGTCCCCTGGGCCTGGGCGTAATCGACGGCTTCAGCCGAATGAAGAGAGAACTCTACTTACTGCATGTGATCAGGCTAGCAACCCAATGCTGGGGTGGATAGTCCGAATTGCAATTTATACGGGTATGCGTGCGGGTGAGATTCAAACATTACGGCGAGGTCAGGTAGATCTAACAAGACGCGTGGTGCGTCTTAATAAAACCAAGAATGGTAGCGCTCGTACTGTTCCACTTCTACGGCAGGCCACAGAAGTTTTGCAGGAAGCGTTAGCTCATCCGATTCGTCCAATGGATATAGATTTGGTTTTTTGGGGCGAGCCGGGTAGAGATGGGCAGCGTAGGCCCTATGAATATAGCCCAGCATGGCGGCGAGCACTCAAAAGAGCAGGCATTACCGATCTTCGCTTCCATGATTTGCGCCATGAGGCAGTTTCTCGCCTAGTAGAGGCGGGACTGGGTGATCAGGAAGTTGCTGCTATTTCTGGCCATAAGTCCATGCAGATGTTGCGCCGCTATACCCACCTTCGAGCTGAAGACCTGGTTGAACGCTTAGATCAACTGATGGATTGCTAGTCCAGAAGAGGGTTCTACTTAGTGTCCGGCAGAAAACTCAGTTTTTTAGCAAAATCGTACTACCACGCTTGGTTATTTTAGGCCGCATTATCAATGCCAGCGCTGTTTTTCCCTATCACCACACTCCAGATGAGAATAACTCCCAT
>JAKISI010000001.1 GCA_021648685.1 Candidatus Polarisedimenticolaceae bacterium | reverse complement strand
CTGCCGGGTGGCAACATCCAGGCTGACGGCACTGCGGTCTGCGCGCATGACGACAATCTCGTGGGCACCTTCAGGCAGCACCAGCATCTCGATCAGCGTCTGTTTGGGGAGCAGTACACCACTGCTGTCAATTGTAGCGGCGACCGCCTTCAAAATGCCACGCACGGTGAAGATCTCATTGGCCATGTAACCATCGGCGCTCTGGCCGATGTAGACCAGTTCACTGCCGATTTTGGCATCCAGCAGACGCGCCAGTTTTTTTCCGATCACCACCCCGAATGGATCATCTCGATCCAGCCACTGCCCACTCATGACATGGCTGTGAATCTCTGTGACCTGCGGCTCGTACAGCAGGTCTGTACCTCGAAGCTGCACCCCCGAAGCGTTGCCTTCACTGGCCACCAGGCCAAAGCCAAATCGCCGCCCGGTGGCATGAAAACCCTGGCCGCGGATTGTAGCCAGCAAGGCCTCTGAATCGGCCATGGTGGTATAGATATCGGGGTCATCACGGTAGCCCTGGGCATGGATCTGAATATCACCCTGATTCATGACCACCGCCTGACGCTCGCTGCCCACCACCATCCCTTCCATCAGCGCGCCGTAGATGATCACGATGGCACAGGCAAAGGCCATTGCCAGTGTAGTCACCAGGGTGCGATGCCAATTCCTCATCACATTGCGTGATGCCAGTGTCATGATTTTCATCTGCTAAGCCTGGTTCTTTGGAGGCGGAACTTTAGTCCTGCAAGATGCGGGCGGCATCCAGCAGGACTAAAGTCCCGCTTCCGGAAATAAATACAGTTTGCTGCACGGCAACAGGATCAATAGATCTAACGCCTTTTCAGATTGGATACCGAAAAAAAGTGGTCACTGATCTCAACGTCAAGCTCCAGCTTTTCATAGATAAACTCGGTGAACTCATCCGGCTTGTCTACCGGCACAACCCGCACCACAGCAGGGCGCATGCGTCCTGCCAGCAGCTTCATGTCAGTAAAGGAGAAGGTGCGTACAAGCTGCATATCTTCATCATAGAACAGCTCACTCAGGGGGGTGGTCGAATCTGCCAGAACCACCAGTATCAACTTGCCCCAGACCACAGCGGCCTCGGGCTTCGGTATCAATGTAAACTCAATGATATTTTGCCCGTCCCGCACCCCTTCAAAACTGATGCGTGCGATATAGTCATCCTCCAGCCGCGCCTCTTTGACCAGATCGTCATTGGTCAGATGGCTGCCCATCCAGGATCCCATCATCATGCCTGTGGTAAGTCGGATCTTCCGGTCGGTTTTGGGCAGATAGGTGTAGATGTGATTGCCCGATTTCAGGGTTACCGTGCCGCGCTCTTTCTTGGGCTCCAGCACCCGGAACAGCGTCTGCTCTTTGCCCTTCGACCACCCCTCCAGGCGCATGGTGCGGGTGTAGTGTCGGGTTTTGACCCGCATGGTGGTGATTGCGTGGGAAGAGCTGCCGCGCCAAAGATCATCGACTGATCGGAGGATCTCGCTGGCGCGTTTTGAGGTCTGCCCCTCTGCCATTGCAGCAGGGGGTACTGTGAGAAAAACCACCAGCGCCAGGATGGAAAACCGCCTTGTTAACGTTGTCCGTTGCATCGGGGTGCCTCTTCGGTTGTTGAGGTGTACCACTGTGCTTACATCATTGTAGGCTCTTTCAAACCGAACAGCCACTCCATGACCCCTGTTTCATACAGGGTCTAATCAATTCTGTGAACGGTTGATCGCCCCTCATCTGCCAGAATGTTTAGCACCCGCTCACGCCAGGCATCGCGAAAACGTGTGGCGATATTTTTATCTGCAAAACCACCCAGGATACGGCCAAGATCTTCACCCATAGTGGGAGCCGCCGGGATACCACTGGGGTCGTAGACCAAGGTGACCGCTTTGCCGGTTGAGATCCGCTCAAAGCGAAAACCCGGCTCACCCGTTGGTTGGAACTGCAACAGGCCGTCACGCGCAAACTGGCCGCCCAGGCCGTGAAATCCATTGCCTGCTGCCGCACCGGTCAGCTGCGTAAATACCTGGCTGATAGGGCCATTGGTGCCTTCATCCTGCGCCCCATATACGGTAACCCTGATGTCACCACGCTGTGGCATCTCATCACCCCAAAGCTCCTCCAGGGCGCGCTTCACCAGCAGGAAACCTCCCGCAACAGTTGGGCAGGCGTGGCCTGAGAGTTTGGCCACATCATCATAGATGTAGGCAAATATACCGTCACCTGCACCCAGCAGGTCACCCAGCGGGTCATACAGACGGATGCACGGTGTTTCAGGGAACATTAAAGATTCAGACATCATCTATTCCTAAGCTGTCATGAGATTGTTGAGTTGGCCAATGCCTTCAATATTCACTGAGACATGATCGCCATCGGCAAGAAACAGCGGGGGGTTGCGTGCAACACCCACGCCAGAGGGGGTTCCGGTTAGGATGACCGTACCGGGCAGCAGTGTTGTATCCTGGCTCAGATAACTGATCAGCTGCGCGACAGAGTAGATCATATCTGCTGTATTGCTCTGCTGCATAACCTGGCCATTGAGGAGTGTACTGATATCCAGCCGTTGAGGATCACAAATCTCATCCGCCGTCACCAGCATGGGCCCAAGCGGACAAAAGCCATCAAAGCCCTTGCCCTTTATCCACTGCCCACCCCCCGCATGCCGTTGCCATTTCCGGGCAGAGATGTCGTTGGCCGCCGTATAGCCGAACACATGGTTTAAGGCATCATCCTCCGACACATCCCTGGCTGTGCGGCCAATCACCACTGCCAGCTCGGCCTCGAAATCTACCTCTGGCCCGCGTTTGCAACATTTTGGCAATGCAACGGTTGCATCAGGGTCTGTAACTGCCGTAGTGGGTTTCATGAAAACGATTGGGTAACGTGGCAGCTCCTGTCCCGTCTCACGCGCATGCTCACGGTAATTCAGGCCGATACAGAAGATATTGTTGGGTACAACCGGCGCCAACAGTGATTGAACCGCCAGCCGCCGCCCCGTTGGAAGCAGTTCATCGTACAGTACGCCACTGAGCAGTTCGGCGCTGCCATCCCGATACTTTGTACCAAGGTGTTCATCCTGAAGATCATCAAGAAAACGGATGATTTTCATAGCACTTATTCAGGTTGGGCATCCAGCATCTTGTCGGGCTGTTTGCAGACCCAAAAGACATAACTGCTGCCCAGCAGTGCCACGGCCAGTGAAAAATCCAGTATGGCCATGCCGATCAGAAAAGAGAAGTTACCCTGCGCCGCATAGGAGAGCGATGAACCCAATATGATCATGCAGGTGAGAAAGATGTAGAATCCCGTCCGGTAGAATTGCCAGATCTTTGGCTCTGGCAGGGCATAGATCCGCATCAGGTTTTTTCGGCACACCTTGCGAAAGATGAACACGATCTTCAGCAGCCCGATAAATATGCCGATCAGGGCAGCCAGCCAGAGCCAATGGCTGTCAGGGTTCAGGCTGTCCGCCTCCACCAGCAGGCTTAGCCCTTTGAAAAAGAGGATGATACCGCCAGAGTACCAGAGCACCGCCGCAAGCAGCTTGAGTTGGGTTGTGGTTACAGTCATCATTTACACTCGTCGTCATAGGGTGCGGCCATTAAACCGCACAACATAGTCATAGCCAAAATAACCTGCTTTGGCCGTTAAATTTATGGTTGCATTTTTGTACATCGTATCCCATACGCTGGTTGGAACAGCCAGCCGCTCGACCCCTCCATCATACGGGATGGTGATGTAGTGCGCCGGCTTCTGCTGCGCAAGAAAGGTGGCCAGACCACCGCTGTTCTCCTTTTTCCCCATAACCCCCCGCACTATCGTCTTCTGCTCGGCATCATCAACCCCCCGGTTGATCTGGGAGGTGGCAGCCGCCGCAACCAGCGCATACGAGATCAAAAAACTTTTCAGCATAAAGATATTCTTATAGCCGATCCGCTTTGACAGCAGCACCCAGGTCATAACGCCTGCCGGTGCGCCAAGGAGCATTGAGATACGCAGCATATTGATGCCGTTGAGTGTATTGTCGATATGCACCGCCTCAGCAGAGATCAGCAGCAGTGCGGCACTCAACAGGGTAACGGCAAGCGAGGCCAGTATAGCGTAGAGAAAACCCAGGCGTGGGATCAGCTCAAATACAATCTCATTGGCCTTTTTATAGGTAATCATCAACGCCAGCAAGAGGATGAATGATGCAATCGGGATCAGTACAAAATAAGAATCAACCACCACGCAGGACCAGAGGCTCAGCGCACCCAACAGGAGCAGCAGAGGGGTGATTTTATAGAAATTGATCTTTAACGGAGGGGTTTCAAACATATTGTGCTTGCTCTATTTTTCCAGCAGCAGGCAGCTGACCGATCTTGTCTCACTCAGCACAATGGCTTTGGGGTAACTTTTCTGGCAGCGATCCATCGCCTGCGGACAACGGGGATGAAAATAGCAACCCACCGGCGGGTTGGCGGGTGACGGCATGTCACCTTGCAGATAGATTCTCTTGCGTCTCCCGGCCTGCTCAATCACCGGAACGGCGGAGAGCAGCGCCTGCGTATAGGGGTGCTGCGGGTCATCCAGCACCTCGGCAACCGTGCCCCGCTCTACAATTCTGCCCAGATACATCACTGCAACCTCATGCGCCAGATAGTCCACGACAGCGATGTCGTGGGTGATAAAAAGATAGGATAGCCCCAGCTGCTGCTGCAACGCCTGCAACAGATTCAGAATCTGCGCCTGAACAGAGACATCCAGCGCACTGGTTGGTTCATCACAGATGATCAGGCGCGGCTCCACCGCCAGTGCGCGTGCCACACAGATGCGCTGACGCTGTCCGCCGGAGAACTCATGTGGGTAGCGATCAGCCGCCGAGGCTGGAAGCCCCACCTGCTCCAGCAGTTGCTCGATCCGCATTCGCCGCTCTGCCGCCTGGCCGCCAATCCCCTGCGCCAGCATCCCCTCTTCGATAATATTGTGCACCAGCATGCGCGGATTCATGGAGGCCATCGGATCCTGAAAGATGATCTGCAGGTCGGCACGTCTTCTGCGCAGCGCCTCTCCGCGCAGCTGGGTCAGCTCATCATGATCAAACCGAACCTGGCCGGCTGTCGGTTTTATCAGCTGCAAAATAGCCTTGCCCACCGTGGTTTTGCCACAGCCAGACTCGCCCACAACCGCAAGTGTTTGACCGACTGGAATCTCCAGAGAGACCCCATCCACGGCACGCACATGGCCGACGACACGCTTGAAGATCCCTTTGTGGATGGGGAAATAAACCTTTAGACCGTCAACGCTCAGCAGAGGTGTTGGGGGGCTCTTTTCAACTGCTGCAACAGCATGCTCCTTCACGCTTGCTGGCGGCTCAACTGTCGCCTCTGCCCCCCCTTGCAGGTGGCATAGAACCCCCTGCCCTTCGGCATACTGATCCCATTGCGGGATCTGATGGTGGCATATCGCCATCACCACATCACAGCGGCCCGCAAATCGACAGCCGCTAAACGCCTGATCCAGTGGCGGCACGGTGCCCTCGATGACGGCCAGCCGCTCACTGCGTTTATCCCGGCCAGGTATGGACTGAAACAGTTTTCGGCTATAGGGATGGCGGGGTGTCTGGAAAAAGGCCTTGCAGGGCGCTGTCTCGACAATCTGCCCGGCATACATCACTGCCACCCGATCCGCCACTTCAGCAACCACCCCCAGATCATGGGTGATCAACAGAATGGCCATGCCGCTCTCCTGCTGCAGCTGCTTCATCAGCGCCAGCACCTGCGCCTGGATGGTGACATCCAGCGCCGTGGTCGGTTCATCTGCAATCAACAGCTGCGGGCGTCCGGCCAGAGCCATGGCAATCATCACCCGCTGCTTCATGCCACCCGAGAGCTGGTGCGGATACTCGCTAAAGCGCTGTTCCGGATCGGGTATCCCGACCTCCTTCAGCAGCTCCACCACCCGCGCCTTGATATCCTGCTGTGGGTCGGCATCATGGATGCAGACCGCCTCGGCAATCTGGGTGCCCACCGTCAGCACCGGGTTCAATGAGGTCATGGGCTCCTGAAAGATCATCCCCATGCGCCCACCGCGCTCATTGCGCATCCTGTTTTCAGGCAGATCCAGCAGGCTGGTCTCGCCCAGATGGATTGAACCATCCACGATCCGGCCAACCGGCGGCAGCAGCCGCATGATCGACAGTGCCGTCATCGACTTGCCGCAGCCCGACTCACCCAGCAGGGCGAAGGTCTCCCCCTTTTTTATCTCCAGGTCGATGCCATCAATGGCGCGCACGGGTGAGGCTCCCGTCCCCAGCCAGGTCTTCAGATTCTTTATGCGCAGCAGTACATCGGACATTATTTTCCGCCTCTCAGGCGTGGATCGAAAGCATCACGCACGGCATCAGAGAAGAGGTTGGCAGCCAGTACCAGGGTAAACATAAAGATCAGCGCCGCCATCAACGACCACCAGACAATCGGCTCCCTTGCCATCTCCAGCCGTGCACTGTTGATCATATTGCCCCAGGAGTTCATGGTGGGATCGACACCGATGTTGACATAGGAGAGCACCGCCTCGGCCAGTACCAGCCCGCTAAAATCGAGCACCACAGAGATCATGACGATATGCAGCACATTGGGCAGGATGTGCCGTATGATGATGGTGAAATGGCTCACGCCAAAGGCTTGGGCCGCCTGCACATAATCCAGCTCCCGCAGTTTAAGCGTCTCACCCCGCAGCAGACGGCAGAGCCCCGTCCAACTGGTGATACCAAGAATAATGCAGAGAAACAGCAGCCGCAGGTCGGCACGCTCTACCAGGCTGGCAAACTCATCGGCATGGTTGTTCATATAGACGTGCAGCATCAAGATAGC
The DNA here is from genome assembly GCA_021648685.1 of Candidatus Polarisedimenticolaceae bacterium. GTDB lineage: Bacteria > Pseudomonadota > Gammaproteobacteria > Chromatiales > Chromatiaceae > WFXD01. The sequence continues at coordinate 106,066 of JAKISI010000001.1, read as the reverse complement.
CGCAGCAATCAGCAGGACACCAGGGATGGAGCTGAGCGTGGTGTAGATATACTGGATCACATCATCCACCCAGCCACGAAAATAGCCCGCCATGATGCCCATCAGGATGGCAGCCGGCAGCATGATGAGGGTGGTCAGGGTACCGATCACCAGCCCGGTACGGACACTCTTCAGCGTCTGATAGAGCACATCCTCCCCCACCTTGTCCGTCCCCAGCAGATGATACTTGACCCCCAGGTTGGCTGCGGTAAAGGCCGCCAGCAGAACAATGCCCAGCATGATAAAGATGACGCGCCAGGGTACCTCTGTCCGGCTGTAGAGAATCTGCTGGCACTGCTGAAAAAAGCTGCGACCGGCACGATGTGCAAGCCAGGCTGTGATAATGCCAACCACCAGAAGCCAGGCCAGCAGCGCCTCCTGCGCACCTATGATGGCTGTCCAGGCCACATCTGCCGCCCAATCCTGCTGTGGATCCTGCAGGTGCGCCCCACCATATTTCAGCCGGGGATAATCCCGCACCATCTGCCCATCGGCCTGTTCAATATTCTCTTTGCTATAGAGGTGGGTTGCCAGTGGCGCAGAGTAGGTCTTCTCCTGCTGCTCTCTCAGGGGGGTCAGCAGATAATCGAGCAGGCTCTGCACCTCATTGGAGTGCATTACCCCGGCGCTACGCTCTGCCTCCGGCAGCAGCGGCTTGTAGTGTATCGAATCCGTCACCCCAATCAGCACGTAGACGCCGAGAACCACCAACGCGCCCATGCCCATCCGGCTCCGCGCTACAGTACGCCAGGGTGCACGCAGATGTTCCCGGCTGGCAGCCAGGCGACCAAACAGCAACACCAGGGCGATCAGCAGAAAGATGAGCGCATCTGTCCAGAGCACGACCAGCTCAGGCATCAAGGGATGTCTCTTGGTTTTGTCGGGGTTTTTCTGCGTTGCATTCGGTTATCTGCAGTGCTCAGAGTAGGCAGATACTACCACTACGATAGCGGCTTGCGGAAACCAATATCCACTCATTCCATCGGCTCCCTTCACCAGATGCACTGCCGCTCCTCTGCTGCTGAGGTGTCAAAAAATATTACACTGGAAATAATGACCAACAACACCATAACAAACTGTATTTTAAGTGATTTTATTGGCATCAGGAATTAAAGTGACACTTTTAGGAACAGGGTTCTTGATATTTGTCAGTATTTTTTACAGCAAGGCCATATTGAGCGGCCACTCTCTAGTCGTTAGCTTCCTGGGAAGCTGATTACCTAATTAATACAAGAGCTTAGCCTGCAACCAGCTGACCCTGGCCTGAATAGTGCTTTTTTATGGCAATCAGGGTTGAAGCCATGTTGCGCAGCAATATCTGCATCTCAGGCCTCAGTCAGCACGTTTTTTACTGAACAGGACTATCTATGAGACGCAGCAGGCAACATTCAAGGAAAAACAGGGGACCCCTGAAGAGGCTGGCATCCGTCTGCCTGCTATTCGCACTGATCGGGCTGGCTTATGCCATCACACTGCCCGCCCCCTCAAACAAGGGACAGATTGTGAATGCAAAGCTACCTGGCACAATGGTTTCCACAGACAAAGGCCATGCCGAAAACATCAAGGAGGCCAAAGGAAAAATCAAAGAAAAGGGTAACCACACACCAGAAGAGCGTGACTCTGCCATTGATATAGGAGATTTTGATCTGGGTGGTGGTGAGCTGCTGGCCAGCAATGTAAATTACGATGCCATCACCTTTCTTCCGTATAACCGGGGGCCACTCAACTACAACCACCCGACCCACCAAGAGGGGGCTAAACCTTCAAGCCAAGGAGATACCACACCCGGCAGTCATCTACCCCCTGGCTTCAGATCTGCTGGAAACAGCAGCCGCCCAACCGACAGCCCAAAGAAGCGTGGCAAACCCCGCCGCAGCCGTCGCTCTGGCGACAGCACCCCTGGTGGTGGCCTCCCTGGCGGCGGTGCAGCTCCCAGCAACCAAGGTGGCAGCGCACCCACAAATCAGAGAAGCGCAATACCCAGTAACGACCCAGCGCTCAATGAGCCGACTGAAGATAACGAGGCAACAACCAGCAACCCAGACAACGATAACAATGAAGCCCCATTAGACCAGGAAAATGGGACACCCGACGACAACACTGATTCAGATGACAAAAGTGCAGAAAACAGCGTAATACCCGATAACGACCCGGCACTCAACAAGCCGACCACTGGAGACAGCGAGGCACCAACCAGCAACCCTGGCAGCGACGATGATGGAACCCCATTAAATCAGGAAAATGGGGCACCTGGCGGCAACACTGATCCAGACGATGAGATTGCAGAAAACAGTAACGCCCCAGGCGATAACGGCAGCGAGAGCGCCCCGCCCCCAGGGAAACCAGGCGATACCCCATGGGATATTGCTCTAGAGGAACCCGTTCGGATTGACGGTACAGAGCCAATTGATGGCCCGGTTGTTATCGGCCCCGGAACCACGATAAGCCCCGGGGATTCACCCGGCACACTCGAAATCATCAACGGTGACTTTATCTTGCAAGAGGGTGGATTGCTGGAGATCGAGTTCGCCGGTACCGGCTCAGGTCTCTTTGACATCCTTGATATCAGTGGTGATGCCATCTTTGAAGCCGGCGGCACAATTGAGTTCAGCTTTATTGATGGCTATACGCCACTGCTCGACGACAGTTTTGAGTTCCTGCTGGCCAACTCGATTACCGGCTTCGACTGGGACAACCCGGACTGGCTAACCCTGTTAATCGTTGGCCTGCCAACAGATTTTGGATTTACCATAGACCGTACCCAGGCGAACGATGGGCGCGACTCCTTAACCTTCCGAGTCACCGCAGCAGCAGGACAGACCACAAGCAGAGGCCAGACCGTACCCGAACCTGCAACACTGCTCTTGATCTGCCTGGGCCTTATCGGTATGGCTTACCGGCAAAAATCTGCGTCGGCTTAGAAACAGACCCGCAGGCAGCCCAGCTACTTTTTCAAGTAAGCAATTGCTTTCTGAATTCGTGCTGTGCGGCCTCAATCTCTACTTGCATAGTCAGAAATATGTTTCATAACAATACAATAGAGGATCTTCCTTTAGCCGCATGACCAGTACTATTTTGTATTGCACCCGCAAACACTATGGAAAAATGCTTGCAGCTGTGGCCGAAGCTAATCGCTATTACCGAGAAGAGATTTGGTTGAAGATCGGAGAGCAAGCTGTATGGCGGAGAGAGAGGGATTCGAACCCTCGATGGGCTATGAACCCATACACGCTTTCCAGGCGTGCTCCTTCAGCCACTCGGACATCTCTCCAGATTTTGGATGCGCGATAGTATACCAGAAGCTGCCTGGAAGCAATCAGCAAGCCTTGTCCTGTAAGCCCAAAACAGGAATGTCCCTGTCAATGGACAATAAACCTGGCACAATGACACTTGAGTATATCGAGCACCACCTGTTGCAAGAACGCGGCCTCGCTTGGGTGACGGTTATTCGGCATCGCGCACCATTGCGGAAGTTTTTGCAGGAGTACTGTGGAGTTGCAAGTTTCCCAATGCTTACTGGTGCGGACATCACGCGTTTCGGACTTCTGGCGGTTACGGGCATACGGATTAGAGAGGCATTGGCACTGCAGCGTGAGGATGCTGACCTCGACACATGGATCCTGACGATCCACGATACTAAGTTTGGCAAGTCACGTTTACTACCGTTGCATCCGAGCACCCTGAAGGTACTATCGGATTACGCACGTCGTTGAAATTTGGACTATTTGAGACTCATTTCATATTGGACAAGGCCGGGGCTTGCGAAAAGCAGTAAAACAGTTATAATCCTCTTCCTCAGGTGCGGGGTGGAGCAGTCTGGCAGCTCGTCGGGCTCATAACCCGAAGGTCGTAGGTTCAAATCCTGCCCCCGCTACCAACTCTATCTACTAAAGCTTCAGACTCATTATCATTATTCTGATAATAGCTGAAGCTTTTTTAGTTTCAGGGGGTTAGAGATCTCTTTACTCTCCTAAGCAATATTCAAATTCCAGCCAGATCACCATATAGGTCAATAGATAGACCGCTTTTACCGTCCTTTTGGATCAACACGATCTGCTCTTAAACGCTCTGAAACTTCACTTCGCAAGCCATCCTGATTTAGTCCATTTCGCAAATCACCTATATGCACGAGGGTGCAAATTTAAACTTTAGGCGACAACTCTCTTGAAAAACGCCGCATCCAGCGCCAGTCCCAGGGTGATCAGTGGGCAGTCGTCTGAACGTCTCTCTTTGTAGGCACCAAAAGCAGGCGCTTTAGGCGAGGAGCGTGAGCAGGAGCGGTAGCTTTTGAGCGACCCGCCGCTGCGCTTTGGTCGCACTTTGAGCCTCGCTTTCAAAGAAGGTGTTCGTCAGATCGAACAGGGTGGTGTCTCTTCAAGATTGAAGAGTGATCACCCTTATGGCCATAGAGGTGCTATTCCAGCACCTTACCTGCATCCATGTAGGCAAAAATGTTACCCAATGCCGCTGGGAGTTGATAGCGGTTAAAGCCAAGCTCCTCCAGCTTGTCGTACGGGCCAACTTACTTCACGGCATGGAGTGCCAGCCGCTCTATGCCAACACGGCGTGGGTGCCCTGCCCCAGATGGGTCTGAAATGCAAGGCACAGGAGTGCAATTATGGCACTATATTTTAAAACAAGACTCTAACGCATTATTATTTATAGCTATTATTTTTGGCGCGGGGTGGTTTGGCTCGGAAGATGGGTTAGCGCAATTGCGGCGCCCAACCCAATCCGGATACCCGCGCCAAGCTGTCGGCTACGCCTGCTCCAATGCGCTGCGCCAGCTTCTCAAACAGATCCTCAGCCGGCGTAAAATCAACAATCTCCTCTGCGCCAATAATTTCACGAGCCACATGGCTGCTGCTGGCCAGCCCATCGATAAGCCCCAGTTTCAGGCTCTCTTCACCGCTCCAAAACAGGCCGCTAAACAGCTTTTCTCCACCCTTTAGACGATCACCCCGCCCCCGCTTCACTACATCAATAAACTGTTGGTGCAGTTGATCCAGCATGCCTTGAATGTGCGCTTTCTCTCCCTCTTTCATGGGCGAGAAGGGATCCATGATGCCTTTATGCTCTCCTGCAGCCAGAAGACGCCGTTCCACACCCAGCTTTGACATAGCCTGCTCAAACCCAAACCCATTCATCAGAACGCCAATGGAGCCAACAATACTCCCCTTATCAGCATAGATTTCATCCGCCGCAGCGGCTATGTAATACCCGCCTGAGGCGCAGATATCGACGATGACTGCATATACTGGTATAGCCTTATATTTCTCTTTAAGGCGGATGATTTCATCATTGATATAGGCTGCCTGCACCGGGCTGCCACCTGGACTGTTAATGCGCAGTATCACCCCTTTGGTATTCTTATCCTTAAAAGCAGCTCGCAACCCTGTAATTACATTATCAGCACCCGCAGGCTCGCCTGCGGCAATGACCCCTTTCACCTCAATCAGCGCCGTATGCCCACCATCCTTTATCGGGACGGATGAGAATTTATCGGGAAGCATGAGTGCCAATAGTATGAAGAGGTAGGCAAAGGTTAAAAACTTGAAGAAAATACCCCATCTTCTGGTGCGGCGATGCTCGTTGAGCGTAGAGCTCACCAGCTTTTCAAGCTGCTCACGCTCCCATTTTCCTGGTTCCACCCCGCCTGTTTGAGATGTTGCTGGCTGCTGTGCTTGATCCTGTTGACTATCACTCATGATTTAAATCAATATCCTGAAAATGTTTTTTTGGGGTTTATGAGGCTCTGCCCAATAACCAGTCTGAGACCTCTGAAATGGCGGCCAGGCAACCCTCTGGTTCATGCTGTAGCAGTCGTTCCATGGAGTGAACCCCATAACTGACCGCCAGTGCTGCTGTGCCTGCACTGTTTGCCATCTGCATATCATACTCTGTGTCGCCAATCATCAATGCATCTGTGGCCTGGACGCCTAACTCATCCAGAATCTGCAACAGCATATCGGGATGGGGTTTGGAGAATGCCTCATCTGCACAACGTGTCGCATGAAAAACCCGGTCTAACCCCGTGTTATTTAACACTTTGTCTAACCCTGGGCGACCTTTCCCTGTGGCGACAGCAAGCAGATAGCCTTCTGCTTTCAGCGCATGCAGCAGCTCTTTGGCTCCGCTGAACAGGGGCATTGGCGTGCTGTTTTCAAATATAAAATGGCGGCGATAACGAGCCGTCACCTCTTTTACCATGGTTTCATCAGCGGCCGGGAAGAGCATGCAGATTGCCTCTTTCAGTCCCAGACCAATAATGTTGCTGATACAGCTATCGGCTGGCAATGCCAGTCCAAGATCCATAATGGCAGCCCGCATGCAGTTCACAATGCGTGACTCAGAGTCCATCAAGGTGCCATCCCAATCAAAGACCAGTAGTTCATACGCTCTGTGCATCTTAATTTTTCAACCTTAATTGCTTCAACAGCCTCTCCAGACTGGGCTCAAGAGGCGCCTTGATGCATTGGTCCTGTTTCTCGTCTGGCCATCGAAAACGCAAGGACTCTGCATGCAGAAACAGCCGTTTCAGACCCAAGCCTCGAAACAGCTTGTTTGCCTTGGCTTCGCCGTACTTCTCATCACCGAGTATAGGGTGCCCCAGGTGGGCGGCATGCACCCTGATCTGGTGTGTACGCCCCGTTACCGGCTTCGCCTCAACCAGCGTGGCATTTGAAAACCGCTCCAATACGCGAAACCGGGTCAATGCAGACTTGCCGTTGCTGTCCACACGCACTACTCGCTCACCACCTTGCAGCGTGTTTTTCAACAATGGCGCATCCACATCGGCACGCCGCCCCTCCCAGCACCCTGCCAATAACGCAATATAGCGCTTATCCATTTTGTTGTTTCGCAGCAGCTCATGCAGAACCCTCAATGCACTGCGCTTGCGGGCAATCAGCAGGCAGCCAGAGGTCTCTCTATCCAGTCGATGCACCAGCTCAAGCTGATGCTCTTCCGGCTTCAGCAGACGCATGGCCTCAATGATGCCATAGCTCAGCCCGCTGCCGCCATGCACCGCGAGCCCAGATGGTTTATTCAGCACAAACAGTCGCTTCTCCTCGATCAACAGCGCCTCCCGAAGCTGCTGCAAAACCTGCTCATGTGGTTTCGCAGGCGCAGCCTGCTCAGCAACACGCACGGGAGGGATTCGCACTACATCGCCTTGCTCCAGGCGATAGCTTGCACGAATCCGCCCTTTATTCACTCGCACCTCCCCCCGGCGCAAGATACGATAGATATGGCTACGCGGCACGCCTTTTAAACGACCAAGCAGGAAGTTATCAATACGCTGCCCCTCATGGCCTTCATCCACCTCGACCAAAGCAACAGCAGCAGGTTTTTTCTGATTATCTAACATTTTGTAATGATAACAGCTTCCCAAAGATCCACGATTGGCACTCCTCAGCACAACAAAAAACCCCATGAAATGAGCAAGATGGAGGTTGCTAACGCCTTACTCGCTCATCACCAATGAGGTTTTTTAAATGATTGCATAACGTGCCTCCCCTTCAAACTGGAAACGATCATAGAGGATCTGCTCGTCCATGCTGTGGCATTCATGTATGTGGAGGTTTCTTATTGCTGTAAAAAAACCGGGATCGTGACAGTATTTTCCAATTAACATATGAGTCTGAAACAGCTCATATCATTCAACCGGTTTTATCCTGCCTGAAGATCAAGCAGAATAGCTTTTGCCGAGCTCGTTGCAGGCAATCCGCAGCATCATTATCACTCATTTTCATGGCATATTCACCCGCTGCCAGCCATGGAGAGTGAAACGAAGGCTGGTAGGCCGCTCGTAGCATACCCGTCATGCCTTGCGCCAGCGGGGATGCAGCGTAGGCCTCCGCAACATAACTGGGGTCACATAACTGGGGTCAGAGTAAAGTTAAATCATTCCATACTGTGATCCGAAACATTTGGGTCACTCTGAATGAGGCTTTAGTTTATGGTTGTCTTAGTAATTGCTGTCAGGTGTTGCTAATAAAGCGCATCGAAGCGCGCTTGTTCTTTGCTGTTCATGGTTGTAACCTCTTTCCCGTTGCCGTTACCGTGATGGACACAGACACCTGAACATCAGGTGGTAAAGAGTATGAACAGGAATCAGAAATCTGCTGCGATAGCGGCTCCGTTCAACGAATGAATATATCTGTCATCATCCCCACCCATAATAGAGCCCACAGCATAAGCCGGGCGATTGAATCGGTATTGCAACAAAGTCTGCCCGCAGCAGAGATTATTATCGTTGATGACGGCTCCAGCGATAACACGGCCGCGTTGATCCATGGGCACTTTCCCGGCTGCCGCTACCTGCACCAGAAGAACCAGGGAGTCAGCAGCGCCCGCAACCATGGCATCAGAGCGGCAAGTGGCGAATGGCTGGCCTTTCTCGACTCTGATGATGAGTGGATGCCAGAGAAGCTGGCGACACAGGCCACCGCACTGAAGCACAACCCAGGCATGCGCCTCTGCCATACCGAAGAGATCTGGATTCGTAACGGCAAACGGGTCAACCCCATGAAAAAGCATGCCAAAAAAGGGGGGTGGATTTTTCAACACTGCCTGCCGCTGTGTGCCATCTCTCCCTCCTCAGTCATTCTGCATCGTTCACTCTTCCAGACCATCGGGCTGTTTGACGAGAGCCTGCTCGCCTGCGAGGATTATGATCTCTGGCTGCGCATCTGCGCCTTCTACCCCACGCTGTTTATTAAGAAGCCCCAGATCATCAAATACGGTGGTCATGAGGATCAGCTCTCCCGCCAGCACTGGGGGATGGATCGTTTTCGAATTCAGGCGCTGGAGAAGATCATTGCCCACCCGCAGCTCTCCTCCGCCGATCGGCAGGCAGCCACCGAGATGCTCATTAAAAAGGCCGGCATACTGGCTCAGGGTGCCATAAAGCGCGGCAAACAGACGCAGGCCGATGCCTATCTGGCGATGCAACGCCGCTATCAGCAACGTACCCAGGAGAGGTGCCAATGAGTGCGCACCCCTTCAACTTTGTAGTCGCACTGCCTGCGGAGTCCAGACCCTTGATTGCCCACTTTGGACTCAAGCGGCAACAGCCTGACGGTGACTTTCCTATCTATCAAAAAGGCACCATCTCACTGATCCGGTCCGGTACGGGTAAAGTCGCCGCCAAAAAGGCTACCTGCGCCCTTTTAAATCATCAGCAGCAGGAGCGTATCTGGATCAACCTGGGGATTGCCGGGCATGCCTCTCGCCCGATCGGTGATATGATCCTGGCTCGATACATCCTGGATGAGACATCACAGCAGCAGTGGAAACTCCCTTCAGATCTTGACCCACCCTGTGAGCTGGAGAGGCTGACCACCGTACATCAACCCGAGTTTGACTACACCCGACCCGGCGCATTTGATATGGAGGCGGCCGGATTCCTCTCCGCACTGGATGGCAACGGCTACTGCCTGAAAATCATCTCTGACAACCACAGTCGCCCTGGGCACGGCATGAAAGCCAAATGGGTTTCACAACTAATCAGAGAACAGCTCAGTAAAATTGAGCAGTTCATGGGGCAACTGAGTCACCAGAGATGAGCACAAAACAGAGAAAAGTGGTCGTAACAGGTGCCAGCCGCGGCATTGGTCGGGCCATTGCAGAGCATCTGCTGCAGGAAGGTGCCTCAGTGATCGGCATTGCCCGCAGTTTCAACCCATGGAGCAACCACCCAAAACAGCTCCTGCCACTGCAAATTGATCTCACTCAGCTGGATGAGCTGCCCACACAGATCAAGCGGCTTGCCACTCAGCACCCGGATATCGATGGCGCTGTTTTTAATGCCGGAGAGGGGCGGTTTGGCTCACTGGAGGAGTTCTCTCCAATGCAGATCCGCCATCTGATCGACCTCAACCTCACCAGCCAGATCCTGTTGGCACGAGAGCTGCTGCCCAATATGAAACGCCAGCGACGGGGTGATCTGATCTTTATTGGCTCAGAGGCCGCACTAAGTGGCAGCCGCAAGGGTGCCCTCTACTGCGCCACCAAATTTGCGCTGAGGGGGTTTGCCCAATCACTGCGCGAGGAGTGTTCCAGCTCAGGCATCAGAAGCACCATCATCAACCCCGGCATGGTCAAGACCGGCTTTTTTGACCGTCTCTCTTTTAAGCCGGGGGAGGCGGAAGAGAACTATATCCTGCCACAGGATATTGCCGATGCCGTGCTTGCCATTCTATCTGCACGGCAGGGAACCTGCTTTGATGAGATCAATCTCTCGCCACTGAAGAGGGTGGTTAAATTCAAATAGCCAGTTCAACGACCTCAACCTCATCCCCCACCACCCGCCATTTCAAATCAAAATCATACAGGCGCATCCCATAGATCCGGTCTGACTGGGATCGGTTTTTATAGGCCGGGCGCGGATCACACTCCAGCAGCTTTACAATCAAACCCCTCAGCTCTACGCCATCATCACGCTGCCGCAGCTGGGCTTCAGCTGTTTCACTAAACCGCACCTCTTTACTGACCTGAGGTGGCTCGGCGGCATAACCACTGCGGGCCTCAGGAATGCTGTCGGCATAGGGAATATAGGGTTTGATATCCAGCACTGGCGTCCCATCGAGAAGATCAATGCCCGACAGTAATAGCTCCAGCTTGCCCTGCTGATGGGAGATACCATCCAGCACCACAACAGAGAGCCCAATCGGATTGGGGCGAAAGGGCGAGCGGCTGGCAAAGACCCCGACACGACGATTTCCTCCCAGCCTGGGCGGCCGCACCTGTGGCTGCCACTGATCCCGCATGGTCTTATGAAAGATAAAGGTCAGCCAGAGATGAGAGAACGCCTCCAGCCCTGCAACGGCTTCAATACAGCTGTAGGGTGCCAGCAACTCCAGCCTTGCCTTTGCCTCAGGCACCAGCAGCGGCTGCCTGGGGATGCCAAACCTCTCCCGAAATACAGAATGGACGACCCCTATGGGAGCCAGGGAATAATTCATTAAACAACCCGCTTTTTTATATTAGAATATAGGCTCACGCAGCCACCCACTGATTGCCAATGCACGCCTATTATCTCTGGATCAAACACACTCATATCACCATGGTCGCCATCACGGCCATCTTTTTTGCCATACGATTCTTCTGGATGGTCAAGCACCCTGTACTGCTCCGGCAGCGCTGGGTAAAGAGGTTCCCACCTGTCATCGACACCATCCTGCTGGCCAGCGGCATCACTCTGGCCGTGCTCTCTCACCAATATCCCTTGCAACAGCCCTGGTTAACCGCAAAGGTCACGGCACTGATTGCTTATATCATTTTGGGCATGATTGCCCTGAAGTGGGGGTCAACCCTGCGCATTCGTATCATCGCCGGTATTTTTGCCTGTGCAACCGTCGGCTACATCATCTCTTCGGCACTGACCCGAAACCCTTTCCCAATCAATTTATTGTTTACATAGCAAAAATATTGAAACCCGGCCTGAAATTACGTTAGGATCTATCGACATCCATAATTATAGAATTCACGTGTCAGGCAGCATCATATTTCCAACCCGGGTGTTTCACAGGTTCGCACAATAACCAGTGAAACACCCGGGTTTATACGGACAGAGCACAAAAGATTCACACAGATCATCTTATGACCATCAAACTCAACCGCATTGGCTGCATTACTATCATTGCATTATTGGCACTGCTTGTCCCTCTGACCTCGGCAGCAGCTAAACTCACCCTGGCTGAAGGCATCAACAAAGCAGGGCGCCAGCGCATGCTGACGCAACGCATGGTCAAGACCTACACCCAGATGGGCATGGAGCTGCGCTATCGCAAATCAGAGGAACAGCTCAATGCGGCCATCGACCTGTTTGACACACAGCTGGACGAGCTGCAACAGTTCGCCATTACCCCCGAGGTCAAGGCCGGACTGGCCAAAGTCAAAAGGCTCTGGAAAGAGGTCAAAGAGACAGTTTTAGCTGAGGCGGCAAAAGAACATGTTGAGCAGCTGAGGGCTGACGCCGAAGCACTGCTCATCGCAAGCCACAAGGTCGTTTTGATGCTGCAGGATCTCTCTGGCACCGCACAGGGCAGGCTGATCAATATTGCAGGTCGCCAACGCATGCTCTCCCAGCGTATTGCCAATCTCTACCTCCTTCAGGCCTGGGGCTTTGAAAAAGAACCCTACCTCTCTGATTATCAAACCGCCATTAATGAATTTGATTCAGCCTTGAATCTCCTCAAAGAAGCGCCTGAAAATACCAAAAAAATATCCGATGCGCTCGAAAAGGTATCGCTACAGTGGGGGGTTTTTCAGCATAGTGCAAAGCTGAAAAAGGGAGAATACATCCCTGTATTGATCTCCCGCTCAGCCGATAAGATACTGAATCAAATGAACACGATTACCGGGATGTATACCCTGTTACCGACCAAGTAGATAGTCAGAGAGAGGGCAGCTGGATCTCCAGAAACGGCGCAGCCCTGGCCGCTCTATCTGAAACCGCTGCCCGTTACAGGGGTATAGACTCAGCCGCCCAATCTCTTTTTTCTGTAGCATCCGCTGTAGCGCAGCCGCCCACAGCTCGAACTCAGCCAGCCTGCTCACCCAGCCCTGAGGATCTGCATCCAGCACCGTGCGCAGTAACGAGGAGTAGACAACCAGGCAGGAGTCGCCTCCATCTCTCTGCACCAGTCTGTCCAGTGACAGGGCGTGACACTCTGTTTCAGACAGCCGTGACAGCCCCTGGCTCAGCGCGTCATCCGCCAGCACCGTACTAAAACCGGCCTTTCCGCTATCCGGCAGAGTGCCGCCACCCGAGAGCCAGACGCCGTTGACCGGCAAGAGATGAGCCGCCTCTCGCTGCCTGTTGACATCTGCTGAATGAAACAGCATCTGGATCTCATTCAACACCGAGCGCCAGTGACCCGCCTCCGCCCCGCAAGGCAGGTATTTGTCAATATTGCGCCCGACGACATCCGCCAGGGGGGTGGTTGTTAGAGCCGGCACAGTAGGTAGCCGCAGGTACCAGCGGTTTGGGTGCGGCGCCTCTATATGCCACCCATCCTCTGCAAAGTGCCGGTTAAAAAGCACTGCCAGCTCATCCGCATCTTCCGGACGAATATCCAGCATTGGCGCATCAAACAGCAGCAGTCGGTCTGCTGTTGGCTTCAGAAAGACCGGATCAGCATGCAGCCAGAAGGCATCATCCTTCTCCCCCCCCTCAGCCAGACGGGAGACCGCCGCGGACGGCAGATCACCATTCGGCTCACTGGGCAGGCCGAACAGATCAAACAGGGTTGATTCAAACGAATCTCCAGCTGCCTCAGCCACTTCAGCTCGCGCAAGCAGCCGCTCCAATATCGGCGCTGACGGTTTCAGGCCAAGCTCTTTTAGGCCGGGCATCGGGCCAAACAAGCCTGGGACCACGAGGTGAAGATGAGAGTTCATGGGATGCTGCAAGCCCGCCTTCGGAAGCGGGGCCTTAGCCCCGCAAGAGGCCAGCAAACCAGCAAGGCTAAAGCCCCGCTTCCGCTCTTTGCAGGCACCTCTGTTTATTCAGACATGTTATCCAGAATAGCGCGCTTTACCGCTTCCAACTCGGCATCCACTGTGATCATCGAGCCAGCGCTCTGCTTGATAGCCGTATCAGGGTCTTTCAGTCCATGTCCGGTCAAGGTGCAGACAATCTTGCTTCCCTGCGGGATTTTGCCACTTTTTATGTCGCGCATGGCGCCGGCCAGGGAGGTGGCCGATGCCGGCTCACAAAAGACCCCTTCATTTTGTGCCAGCATCTTCTGCGCCGCAAGGATCTCATCATCGGAGCACTCATCAAACCAGCCACCGGATTCATCCTTTACCTTCCAGGCTTTCTCCCAGGATTGCGGATGGCCGATACGAATGGCGGTGGCCACCGTCTCGGGGTTATCCACCATCTTGCCACGCAGAAACGGGGCGGAACCATCGGCCTGATAGCCGACCATGACCGGGGCGTTATTGACGATGCCGTGCTCCCTGTATTCAGAGTACCCCATCCAGTGCGCCGTGATGTTGCCGGCATTACCCACGGGCAGGCAGTGGTAGTCCGGAGCACACTCAAGCTCATCCATAATCTCGAAGGCAGCGGTTTTCTGGCCTTGCAGGCGAAAGGGGTTGATAGAGTTCACAATCGTCACCGGCGCATGTTCAGCAACCTCCTTTACCAGCTGCATGCCGGCATCAAAGTTGCCTTTGATCTGGATCACAACAGCGCCGTGCATCATCGCCTGTGCCAACTTGCCCAGCGCAATCTTGCCATCGGGGATCAGCACAAAGGCGGTGATGCCTGCGCGTGCCGCATAGGCTGCAGCCGCAGCGGAGGTATTGCCGGTGGAGGCGCAGATAATCGCTCTGCTGCCCTCCTCCACCGCCTTGGTCACGGCCAGGGTCATGCCACGATCCTTGAAAGAGCCAGTAGGGTTCAATCCTTCGTATTTGACATAGATATCAACATCTTTGCCAATCAGGCCGGGGATGTTATTAAGCCGGATAAGCGGTGTATTCCCCTCACCCAGGCTAATAAGGCGGGTATCGTCATGCACCGGGAGGCGGTCGCGGTATTTGTTGATCAGGCCGGTGTAGCGGGTTCTAAATGGCATGGTGGTTTCTCGAATTCTGTTTAGCGATTAATTAATTAATAAATTTAGCCGTCAAGCGGCTCCATCCGAATGCGTGTCACCTCGCCATTGATGCTCTCCAGCGCTTCGATTTTTTCGATTGCCGCATTCATCTGCCTCTCCAGCACGCTGTGGGTCAGCATAATGAGCGGCACATGTGTCTCACCAGCCCCAGGCTCCCGCTGCTGCATCGCTTCGATGCTGATGCCGGCTTCACCCAGGATGCCAGCAACCTGCGCCAGAACACCCGGTCGATCCGCCGCTTTCAGGCGCAGATAATAGGCAGTGACCACATCCTCCATCCTCAGCACCGGCAGATCAGAGAGCTCATCCGGCTGAAAGGCCAGGTGCGGCACGCGGTTTTCAGGGTCGCTCGTCAATGCCCGCACCACATCCACCAGATCGGCAATCACTGCCGAAGCAGTTGGCTCCGCACCCGCGCCCGCACCATAATAGAGCGTAGGTCCGACCGCATCACCCTGAACCAGCACGGCATTCATCACCCCATCCACATTGGCAATCAGTCTGCGCTCTGGGATCAGCGTGGGGTGTACCCGCAGCTCCACGCCCTTTTGCGTCTTGCGCGCAATCCCCAGATGTTTGATGCGGTAACCCAGTTCACCCGCATAGATCACATCCTGCTGCTCGATCCTGGAGATCCCTTCGGTATAGGTCTTCTCAAACTGTAACGGGATACCAAAGGCAATGGAACCCAGAATCGTCAGCTTGTGTGCGGCATCAATACCCTCTACATCAAAGGTGGGATCAGCCTCCGCATAGCCCAGCGCCTGGGCCTCGGCCAGCACATCCTCAAAATCCCGGCCCTTGTCCCGCATCTCGGATAGAATAAAGTTCCCGGTACCGTTGATGATACCGGCAAGCCATTCGATCTGGTTGGCCGCAAGCCCTTCACGGACGGCCTTGATGATCGGAATGCCGCCTGCCACACCCGCCTCGAAGGCCACGGTAACGCCCTTCTTCTGCGCTGCGGCAAAGATCTCATTGCCGTGCAGCGCAATCAGTGCCTTGTTGGCGGTCACCACATGCTTGCCATTCTCGATCGCCTTGAGCACCAGCTCACGGGCGGGTGAGTAACCGCCGATCAGTTCAATAATGATCTCCAGCTCAGGGTTCTCGACCAGGGCAAAGGCATCCTCCAGCACCTCGATATTCGCTATCCCCGGCACGCTATCCGGGTCATATTCACGGGCGGCCGCCTGGGCAATCTGGATCTCTCGACCAGCTCGCCGGGCAATCTCACGGGCGTTTTTCTGCAGCACACGGAAGGTGCCGCCACCCACGGTACCCAGCCCCATCAACCCAACCTTGACTGGCTTCACTCTTTTTCTCCCCAGATTTTTTGTTTAACCATTCTACTCAATCTCCAGCAGGCCATCCTGGCGAAACATATCCCGTACACCGCGCACAGCCTGGCGGGTGCGATGCTCATTCTCGATCAGGCCAAAGCGCACATGGTCATCACCATGCTCACCAAAACCGACGCCGGGCGAGACCGCAACCCTGGCATCCTTTAACAGCTTTTTGGAAAACTCCAGCGAACCCATCTCTCTGTACGGCTCAGGGATGGGCGCCCAGACAAACATGGTCGCCTTGGGTCGCTCAACCGGCCAGCCGATAGCTGTCAACCCGTCACAGAGCACATTGCGCCTCAGTTCATACATATCGCAGATCTCTTTGACACACTCCTGCGGCCCCTCCAGCGCGGCAATCGCGGCCACCTGGATCGGGGTAAACATGCCGTAGTCCAGGTAGGATTTGATACGTGCCAGCGCCGCGATCAAGGTCTTGTTGCCGCACATGAAACCGACACGCCAGCCCGGCATGTTGTAGCTTTTGGAGAGTGAAAACGACTCGACTGCGATCTCTTCCGCACCCGGTATTTCAAGGATTGAAGGGGCTTTATAGCCGTCAAATACAATGTCTGCATAGGCCAGATCATGGATCACCCAGATATTATGCTCACGGGCAATCTTGACGATCTTCTCAAAGAAATCCAGCTCCACACACTGGGTCGTGGGGTTACCGGGAAAGTTCAGCACCAGCATCTTCGGACGCGGCCAGGAGTCGGTGATCGCCTCCTCCAGCTTGGCAAAGAAATCCACACCCGGCACCATCGGCACATGACGGATGTCTGCCCCGGCAATCACAAAGCCGTAAGGGTGAATCGGGTAGGCCGGGTTCGGCACCAGCACAGAGTCACCCGGCCCCATCGTGGCCAGAGCCAGGTGCGCCAGCCCCTCTTTGGAGCCGATGGTGACGATGGCCTGTGTCTCTGGATCAAGCTGCACATCGTAGCGATCCCGATACCAGTTACAGATCGCCCGGCGCAGGCGGGGAATACCCCGTGACATGGAGTAGCGGTGGGTATCTTTTCGACTCGCCACCTCGATCAGCTTGTCGACAATATGCTGGGGCGTGGGCTGGTCGGGATTACCCATGCCGAAGTCGATAATATCCTCCCCTCGGGCACGGGCTTCCGCCTTCAGATCATTGACGATATTGAAGACATAGGGCGGCAAGCGATTGATTCTGCGAAACTCTTCCATATCCGGTGTTGGCACGGGAACCTCTATGATGCTTTAAAATGACGGCTGAAAAACGCGCACACTACCGCAAAAGCAGGCAAAATGTCAATAAAATTAGACGGATAGGGGCTCTAATACCAAAGCAATTGCGGCAACATCTGCTTGTCAGAAACAGCCATTAGCTGCTATGTTGCGGCGATGAAAATCTCACTCGCCGCCACTCACCAGAAATTTGCTATTCGAGCCTACGAGAAGGGCCAACTGATTATCAATGAACAGGCCTATCGCAATAACCTGATTATCATGCCAGAGCAGCTGATACCCGACTGGCGACCACAATCAGTTGGGGATCTGACCGTAGCGGACTTTGATGAGCTGTTGGCGCTCAAACCCGGCATGATTATTCTGGGCACTGGAGAGCGGCAGATATTCCCTTCGGCTGCGCTCTATGCCGAAGTGACGAACGCGGGGATCGGGGTGGAGATTATGAACACCCCCGCAGCCTGCAGAACCTATAATATTCTGATGTCTGAGGGGCGCTCGATAGCAGCGGCACTTATGATGCTTTAGCCGATACTGTAACCGAATCCGGCTTTGGATAGAGCTCGACCATGCTGGCGGAGATCTTCCCCTGTGTTGCCTGATGCATGGCGTCAATCTCCATCATGATCAGCACCAGAATGGTCACCATCACTGGCAATACGCCAACCCCACCAATCATCGCCTTGACCGCAACATCCATCATCCCCAGATGCGTGTATGCGACCCATCCCAAAATCGCGACGATCACCAACAGCAGCATCACAGCCAACAGCACTCGGCTGCGTTTAACGCAGAGCTGCCAATGGCACATGACGAACCATGACTCCTCTGTAGATGCGCGCTTGGCTCGCCACATCGTATACGCAACTACCGCCAGGGAGATCAGCGGAACCAGGGCCAGAGGCTGCCAATAGGAGCCTGCCAAACCTAATGCCGACACAAACCCGAGGATATGGTTACCAATAAGATTGGTTAAAAATATCTCATGCGGTATTTTGGCCTTCTGGCGATCTTGTTCTGATATGTTATATTCCATAGCGACCTCACGCCCTATAACAAGGGGGTCGCGATCCGCAACCCCCTTACAGGCATAACCTGTGACCTACAGCTCTTCAGCATGCTCAGCCAGATAGGAGGCAACACCTTCACCAGAAGGCTTCATCCCTGCATTACCTTTCTGCCAGCCTGCGGGGCAGACCTCGCCATGCTCTTCAGTAAACTGCAGTGCATCTACCATGCGCAGCATCTCATCCACATTGCGCCCCAGCGGTAGATCATTGACCACCTGATGCCTGACCACACCCTCTTTATCAATCAGAAAAGAGCCGCGTAACGCAACCGCATCGTTCAACAGCACATCATAATCACGCGCAATCGATTTGGTGATGTCGGCAACCAGCGGATACTGAATATCACCAATACCACCGTTGTTTACATCGGTATTCTTCCAGGCCAGGTGCGAAAAGTGGGAGTCCACAGAGACACCGACAACCTCAACACCACGATCCTTGAACTCCTGCAAACGGTGGCTGAAGGCAATCAGCTCAGAGGGGCAGACAAAGGTAAAATCCAATGGGTAGAAAAACAGAACCACATACTGCCCCTTGTAGTCCGACAGAGTGAGATCCTTGAATGTGTTATCAGGCATCACAGCTTGCGCTGTAAAATCAGGGGCTGGCTGGGTGACAAGTACACTCATGACATTTTCTCCAAATGGGTAGATATTTTCAGGAACAGCAGATACAATATGGCAACATTATTGATGATACCAAATCAAGAGTCAAGAGGCATTTCGCAATATGATAACCAATTTAGCCGGCACACAAATCCGGGCCATCAGAGCCAGTCGCAACCTGACGCAGCAGCAGCTTGCTGATCTGGCCAAGATACCACGCGCAACACTGGCAAGCGTGGAGAGGGACGACGGAAACCCAAGCCTTGCCGTGGTTTTCAAGATCGCTTTGGCGTTAGGAACAACCGTTGATGACCTCATCATAGAGGAGCACCAGCGGGTGCAGATGATACCAAAGGCCGGCATGCCCACATCAAAATCGGAAGATGGCAGCTACCACGCAACCATAGTCTCTCCCCTCGACTCAAAGCATCTGCTGCAGCTGGTTTTTACCCTGGACCCCGAAAGCGCTTATGAGGGCAAACCCCACCCCCCTGGCAGTGAAGAGTATCTGCATATCTTAAAGGGCGAGGTTATCATTAAGGTTGCCGGTGAAAGCATACATTTGAAGAGCGGTGACAGCGCACGCTTTGGTGGTAACGTGCATCATATCTATCACAACCCCACAAAAAGCAGTGCCATGGGGTTTGTCACCATTCTGGAAAAACAGATTTAACCCATCTTTTGATTGAAACCCAGACCAATCAATGAACAGACCCGTAAACGCCTGCGGTTGTTGTTGACCCTCTTTGCTTTGATTGGGCTCTGGTGGATGTAAAGGAGCATATCAAGCGCATGCTACTCACCCATGAACTGTATATGGCGCTGGAAAGGCGTTACGGGAAAACGGCATCGAAATCCCTTCTCCGCAACGGAACCTGCACCTGCCCAGTATCGGCTCGGCCACCAGGCTTATACCTTGTGGGACAGAATATAACTGGTATAACTTTACTCTGACCCCAGTTATTTTTTATTAATCTTAATATTTATCTTTTACTGGCTTTCTTTTCCTTTTTTTCAGCGCGCTTTTCTTTCAAAGTTTTTTCAGGTTTCTTTTTACCTGATTTTTTTGCATCTTGGCCTTTAGACATGATTTTCTCCTTACTATTTGTTAATTAAATGCATTTGGCATTGTGTATAACTGGGGTCAGAGTAAAGGCATACTCATTGTTTAACTTTACTCTGACCCCAGTTATTTAGTTTGATAGATTTCACCCATCAATCCAATACTAAATTCGGTAACTTATTGTTTTGCGCGTCCTAACCATCAATACGCTTATATTTAATCCGGTGCGGTTGATCCGCATCAGCACCCAGGCGTTGTTTGCGGTCTGCTTCATAATCTGCATAGTTGCCTTCAAACCAGGTCACTTTGCTGCCACCCTCAAAGGCCAGGATATGGGTTGCAATACGATCCAGAAACCAGCGGTCATGCGAGATGACCAGCACGCAGCCGGGGAAATCCAGAATAGCCTCTTCCAGCGCACGCAGGGTCTCAACATCCAGATCATTGGTTGGCTCATCGAGCAGCAGCAGGTTGCAGCCGCTCTTCAGCAGTTTTGCCAGGTGGACGCGGTTGCGTTCGCCGCCTGAGAGTGTGCCAATGATCTTCTGCTGGTCTGACCCTTTGAAGTTGAAGCGACTGACATAGGCGCGGGAGGGCATCTCAAAACGGCCAACGGTGATGATGTCGGAGCTGTCGGATATCTCCTCCCAGACGCTCTTGTTGTCATCCAGTGCATCACGGGATTGATCGACACAGGCGATCTGCACCGTGTCCCCCACTCGCAGCTCACCCGCATCGGGTTTTTCTGCACCGGTCAGCATCTTAAACAGGGTGGTTTTACCCGCGCCGTTGGGGCCGATGATGCCGACAATGCCACCTTTGGGCAGGTTAAAGTTAAGGTCTTCAACCAGCAATCGATCGCCAAAGGATTTTTTCAGGTCAACCGCTTCAATCACCAGATCACCCAGCCGCTCGCCGGGGGGGATGTAGATTTCGTTGGTCTCGCTACGCTTCTGAAACTCCTGGGTCTGTAGCTCATCGAAACGCGCCAGACGCGCCTTGCTTTTGGCGTGACGGCCTTTGGGGTTGCTGCGAACCCACTCCAGCTCGTGCTTCATCGCCTTGGCGCGTGCCTGCTCGCCCTTCTCTTCCTGTTCCAGCCGTGCCTCTTTCTGCTCCAGCCAGGAGGAGTAGTTGCCCTCCCACGGGATGCCATGGCCACGATCCAGCTCCAGAATCCAGCCCGCCACATTGTCCAGAAAGTAGCGGTCGTGGGTGACGGCCACCACAGTGCCGGGGTAGTCGTGCAGGAAGCGCTCCAACCAGGCGACCGATTCCGCATCGAGATGGTTGGTTGGCTCATCCAGCAGCAGCATATCGGGCTTGGAGAGCAGTAGGCGACAGAGTGCAACGCGGCGGCGTTCACCACCCGATAGCTTGGTTACGTCAGCATCCCAGGGCGGCAGGCGCAGGGCGTCGGCCGCGACCTCCAGGGTGCGATCCAGATTGTGACCATCCTGCGCCTGGATGATATCTTCGAGTTTGGCCTGCTCTTTGGCCAGCGCATCGAAATCGGCATCCGGCTCGGCATATTCGGCGTAGACCTGATCCAGCCGTTTCAGGGCGTGGGTGACCTCGGCCAGCGCCTCTTCCACATTGCCGCGCACATCCTTCTCCGGATCAAGCTGTGGCTCCTGTGACAGGTAGCCGACATTGATGCCGGGCTGAGGACGCGCCTCGCCTTCGATCTCGGTATCCAGCCCCGCCATGATCTTTAGCAGGGTTGATTTGCCCGAGCCGTTGAGACCCAACACACCAATCTTGGCGCCGGGAAAAAAAGAGAGGGAGATGTCACGCAGAATCTTCCGCTTGGGCGGGACAATCTTGCCCACGCGGTTCATGGTGTAGATGAATTGAGCCATAGTTTTTAGGTCAGTCTCTGGTCGGCTGGTTTTTTTACCGGAAGTGGAGCTTCCGTCCCGCCGTGCGACGGGACAGAGGCCCCACTTCTAAATAGATGTCTCTGCCTGGAAAATCTATTTCGCTGTCTCTTCAGCCATAAAGAGCCAGGTTTCAATCACGGTATCGGGGTTCAGTGAGACACTGCATATCCCCTGCTCCAACAGCCAGCGGGCAAGATCGGGGTGATCGGATGGCCCCTGACCACAGATGCCGACATATTTACCGGCATCACGGCAGGCCTTGATCGCCATACTGAGCATCTTCATTACCGCCGGGTCACGCTCATCAAAGCTCTTGGCAACCAGGCTGGAGTCACGATCCAGCCCTAACGTCAGCTGGGTCATATCGTTGGAGCCGATAGAGAAACCATCAAAATATTCCAGAAACTCTTCAGCACATACCGCATTGGATGGCAGCTCACACATCATGATCAGCCGCAGGCCATCCTTACCGCGCTCCAGGCCATTGGCAGCCAGTGCTTCGCTCACGCCTTTGGCCTCACCCAGGGTGCGCACGAAGGGAATCATCACCTCAACATTGGTCAACCCCATGTCGTTGCGTACCCGCTTCAGGGCTTCGCACTCCATCTCGAAACACTCTTTGAAGCTCTCGGATATGTAGCGAGAGGCTCCACGGAAGCCGATCATCGGATTCTCTTCCTTTGGCTCATAACGGGTGCCAGCAATCAGATTGGCATATTCGTTGGATTTGAAATCGGACATCCGCACAATGACTGGGTGCGGCGCAAAGGCTGATGCCAGGGTGGCAATCCCCTCGGTCAGCTTGGCAATAAAGAATTCGCGTGGGCTTTCGTAGGCGGCAATGCGGGGCTGGATCTCATCCTTCAGCTCCTGCGGCAGCTGGTCAAACTCCAGCAGCGCCTTGGGATGGATGCCGATCATGTTGTTGATGATGAACTCCAGCCGCGCCAGACCGATACCGGCATGCGGCAGACCGGCAAAATCAAAGGCGCGATCCGGGTTGCCCACATTCATCATGATCTTGGTGGGGATCTCTGGCAGATTGCCCAGCTCGATCTGCGAATATTCAAACTCCAGCAGACCGTTGTAAACGTTGCCGGTATCACCTTCAGCACAGGAGACGGTGACATCCATGCCATCCTTAATCACATCAGTGGCATTGTTACAACCCACAACAGCAGGCACACCCAGTTCACGCGCAATGATGGCAGCATGACAGGTACGGCCACCACGGTTGGTAACAATGGCGGCAGCACGCTTCATGATCGGCTCCCAGTCCGGGTCGGTCATATCGGTAACCAGCACATCACCGGGCTTGATGTGATCCATATCATCAATGCTCATAATCACCTTGGCAGTACCTTTGCCGATACGCCCACCGATACTGCGGCCTTCGACGATAACCTCGCCCTTCTCTTTCATCTCATAGCGTTCGATCACGTTGCCGATGCGGCTCTGCACCGTCTCGGGGCGCGCCTGCACGATGTAGATCTTGCCGTCATTGCCATCCTTGACCCACTCGATATCCATCGGGCGGCCATAGTGTTTTTCAATAATGACCGCCTGACGCGCCAGCTCTTCAATATCTTCATCGTTGACACTGAAAAGGAGGCGCAGCTCTTCGGGAACATCAATGGTTTTGACCGGGCTGTCCAGATTATCTTCCGGGGTGGAGTAGATCATCTGAATCGCCTTGTCACCCACATTGCGACGCACAATGGCCGGACGCCCCGCCTCCAGGGTGGGTTTGTGAACATAGAACTCATCCGGGTTGACCGCGCCCTGCACCACCATCTCACCCAGTCCGTAGCTGGAGGTCACAAAGACCACATCACGGAAACCAGACTCGGTATCGAGCGTAAAAGCCACGCCTGCCGCACCGATGTCACTGCGCACCATGCGCTGAATGCCAGCGGAGAGCGCTACATGGCGGTGCTCAAACCCCTGGTGTACGCGGTAAGAGATGGCACGATCATTGAAAAGTGAGGCAAAGACCTCTCTGATGGATGCCTTGATGTTGTCCAGCCCACAGACGTTGAGAAAGGTCTCCTGCTGGCCGGCGAAGGAGGCATCGGGCAGATCCTCAGCAGTTGCCGATGAGCGCACGGCCCAGGAGAGCTCTGTACCCTGATCGGCTTCCAGCTTGGCATAGGCCTCATTGATGGCCTGATCCAGCTCGGGCTGGAATTCGGCCTGCATGATCCAGTTGCGTATCCTGGCCCCTGTCTTGGCCAGTGTATTGACATCATCCACATCCAGCACATCAAGCTCCGCCTGGATGCGTTCATCCATATTGTCCTGCGCCAGAAATTCACGGTAGGCAAAGGCCGTGGTGGCAAAGCCACCCGGTACCCGTACACCAAGCTCGGTCAGATTCTGGATCATCTCGCCCAGCGATGCGTTTTTGCCGCCGACTCGATCGACGTCGTTCATGCCTAATTCTTGTAACCACAGGACATAGTTGTTGGACATAGGAAATTGCGCCTCAGCTTATTGAATTGTTGCGATGTAGAGATTGTGTAGTTTGGTGGATCCGACAGCTTGTATTTGATCTTTCCAGCATGTTGCTTCCGTTATGAATGCCGATGCGGCCTACTATAACATGATACCTTCAGCCTCGCCGCCAACTCGTTCCGCCTGCACCATCTTCGAGCACGATGCCGGCCTGCTGGAGCTGGTCACGGATGCGATCTGCTTCACTCCAGTTTTTACCCGCTTTGGCGGTGATGCGCTGTTCAATCAGCTCATTGATCTGCCCATCACTAAGGCCATCGGCATCACCCTCTCCGCGCAGATACGCATCCGGGTCACTCTGGAGTATGCCGAGCACATCACCCAGAGCGCGAAGCTCCGCCGCCAACCCTGCTGCCTGAGCCTCATCCTGATCCCGCACCCGGTTGATCTCGCGAGCCAGATCAAACAGTGCGGCCAGCGCCTCCGGGGTGTTGAAGTCATCATCCATTGCGGCCATGAAACGCCCCCGGAAATCTTCACCTCCAGCGGGGGCAGCATCTGGCAGGCCACGCAACGCCGTATAGAAGCGGGTCAGCGCAGCGCGGGCATTATCCAGATGCTCATCATCATAGTTGAGCGGGCTGCGGTACTGGCTGGTCAGGATAAAATAACGGATCTCTTCGGCTCGATAGCGCTCAAGGATTTCACGAATGGTGAAGAAGTTACCCAGGGATTTGGACATCTTCTCTTCATTGATGCGTACAAAACCATTATGCATCCAGTAGTTGACAAACTTCTCCCCAGTCGCCCCTTCCGACTGGGCAATCTCATTTTCATGATGTGGAAATTGCAGATCAGCACCGCCACCGTGCAGATCAAAATGGTTGCCCAGGCAGCAGGTGGACATGGCAGAACACTCAATATGCCAACCGGGTCGCCCATCACCCCAGGGGGATTCCCAGGCAGGCTCATTCGGCTTGGCCGCCTTCCACAGGGCAAAATCCAGTGGGTCACGCTTGCCTTCGGCCACCTCAACGCGCGCACCGGCTCGTAGATCCTCCAGAGCCTTGCCAGAGAGTTTGCCGTACCCTTCAAACCGGCTGACAGCGTAGTAGACATCGCCGTTTCCCGCTTCGTAGGCATAACCCCGGTCGATCAGCTTTTGAACCATATCTAGAATCTCCTGAATATGCCGGGTCGCCCGAGGCTCTTTGCTGGGCGGCAGCACATTCAAGGCCTCCGCATCCTCCTGCATAGCCTGGATAAAGCGCTGGGTCAGATCGGAAATATCCTCTCCGTTTTCATTTGCACGATTGATAATTTTATCGTCAATATCGGTGATGTTGCGCACATAAGTCACATCATAGCCGCATTTTTGCAGATAACGGTAGACCACATCAAACACCACCAATACCCGTGCATGCCCCAGATGACAGTAGTCATATACCGTCATGCCACAGACATACATACGCGCCTTTCCCGGCTCAATAGGGGTAAACTTCTCTTTACGTTTGGTGAGGTTGTTGTGAATCTTGAGCATTGTGATCCTGGGGTCAAAAACAGAGTGCGGTAGATGGTAAACGAAAGCCGCACGCTAAAACAGCCCAGCCGCCCCGACCCTGGCACTGTTCAGGAACTTTTTGCGTCAGATGAACACTCAAACAGGGATGGCTCTTGTCTTTAATAGACAAATCTAGGATTATCACCGGCCACTCCCCCTCAAAACGTCAGGAATACCATGAGAATGAAAACCGCTCTTTTTAGATTGCTCATCATCAGCCTGCTCATGCTGGCTGGAATCACAACGCTCCAGGCTGAACCTACCCGTGTCTTTATCAAAACAAACATGGGGGGCATCGAGCTGGAACTCAACCCAACCAAGGCCCCGGAATCGGTAAAGAATTTCCTGCGCTATGTCGACGAAGGCTTTTACAATGGCACGGTTTTTCACCGGGTCATCAAAGGCTTCATGGTTCAGGGCGGCGGATTCAGCCAGGATTTCAAGCGCAAATCCGTTCATGAACCTATTCAGAACGAGGCCAAAAACGGGCTCAAGAATGACCGTGGCACCATCGCCATGGCTCGCACCCGCGCTCCACACTCTGCCACGGCCCAGTTTTTCATCAACCACGCCGACAACCATACCCTGAACCACCCCAGTTTTGACGGCTGGGGATATGCCGTGTTCGGGAAAGTGACCAAGGGGATGGATGTTGTCGATAAAATCGCCAACACCCCCACAGGCACCAACCACGGCATGCGCGATGTACCGAATACCCCGGTGATTATTGAAAGCATCAGCCGCATCGAACCCACTGCACCCTAAGGAACCCCACTGAATGATCACTCTCAAGACCAATATGGGCGATATCATCATCGAACTCGACAAAGAAAAAGCCCCGATAACCTCTGCCAATTTTATCCAATATGTGGAAGACGGGTTTTATGACGGCACTATTTTTCACCGGGTCATCAACAACTTCATGATCCAGGGCGGCGGCTTTGAAGCTGGCATGACGCAGAAAGAGACCCGCGCCATGATTGAAAATGAAGCCAAAAACGGCCTCTCCAACGAGGTTGGCACCCTGGCCATGGCGCGTACCAGTGACCCACACTCTGCCTCAGCTCAGTTCTTTATCAACATCGCCGATAATAAATTTCTCGACTGTCCCGGCCAGGATGGCTGGGGCTACTGCGTCTTTGGCAAAGTCGTCGAGGGGATGGATGTGGTCAACAAGATGAAAGAGGTAGCCACCACCTCACGCATGGGGCACCAGGATGTTCCCGAAGAGGATATTGTCATCGAGAAAGCGGAAGTTACCGATTAATTTCTTCATCTCAGACCTTCATCTCTCGCAGGAGCAGCCCGGCACCATCCAGCTGTTCCTGCGCTTTTTGCAGCAGCAGGCTCCACAGGCCGACAACCTCTACATTCTGGGTGACCTGTTCGACACCTGGATTGGGGATGACGACAGCGCCCCCCCTATCCCCAGCATCCTTACGGGGTTGAAGCAGCTTTCAGCATCTGGCACTCGGATCCAGATCCAGGCAGGAAATCGCGACTTTCTGCTGGGGGAGAGGTTTGCTGCCGCAACGGGCTGTAGCCTGCTGCCTGAGATTCATGTTATTGAGCTTGAAGGTGTCCAGACGCTACTGATGCACGGCGACCTGCTCTGCACCGATGACAAAGAGTATCAACAGGCGCGCATCATGCTTCGCAGTAGTGCCTTTGCCAGTGACTTTTTAGCCAGACCCATCGAAGAGCGTCGTACCATTGCCGCCGACTATCGAAAGCGCAGCGGTGAAGTCACCTCGCTCAAAGCCGACGGGATCATGGATGTGAACAGTGAGACCGTTGCAGAGATAATGCGGCAGAATGGTGTATTGCAGCTAATTCACGGCCATACACATCGCCCCAAATTTCATACATTTGAACTCGATGGGAGGGCAGCCCGGCGCATTGTGCTTTCTGATTGGCATGGGAATCGTGGGGCTGCGTTGCAGGTGACCGATAACAGTGCTGTTTTTATATCCTGTTAGTCATCGGACTTGCAGGCGGGGCTAAAGCTCCACTTCCGGAAGTGGGACTTCAGTCCCGCCGGCGCTTTGGAAAAATCGGGGGATACCCTATACTACGCGCCTTTCCAATAACAAGATCACATCTATGAACCCGGATCTGGATCAACTCCAGCCCTACCCCTTTGAAAAGCTGGCGGCGCTGAAAGAGGGCATCTCGCCATCAACGGCGCTGGAGCATATCGCCCTCTCCATTGGTGAACCCAAACACCCAACGCCCGGTTTTATCACCGAGGCGATGCTGGCACATCTGCATGGGCTATCAAGCTACCCGCTTACCAGAGGCACGCAGGAGCTGCGCCAGGCCATCGCCAGCTGGTTGACCCGGCGTTTTAACCTGCCTGAAGAGGCCATCGACCCAGAGCGGCAGGTGCTGCCGGTAAACGGCACCCGCGAGGCACTGTTCGCCTTTGCACAAACCACGATAGACCGCAGTAAAGCTCCACTGGTGCTGATGCCAAACCCCTTTTATCAGATCTACGAAGGGGCTGCCCTGCTGGCAGGAGCAACGCCCCACTACCTGCCCTGCACCGCTGACACTGGTCTCTCACCCGATTTTGATGCGGTGGAAGGCAGCACCTGGGATCGCTGCCAGCTGCTCTATCTCTGCTCACCGCATAATCCAACCGGCGCAGTGATCGACATCCCTACCCTGCAACAGTTGATCAATCTGGCAGAGAGACATGACTTCATCATCGCCTCAGACGAGTGCTACTCAGATATCTACCCTGATGAAATGCACCCACCCACCGGATTGCTGCAAGCAGCCGCAGAGATGGGCAACAGCGATTACCAGCGTTGCGTGGTATTCAACAGCCTCTCCAAACGCTCCAATGCACCGGGGTTGCGATCTGGCTTTGTTGCTGGTGACGCTGCCATCCTCAGCCAGTTTTACCGCTATCGTACCTATCATGGCAGCGCCATGGCGCTGCCAACCCAGGCCGCCAGCACTGCAGCCTGGAGTGATGAAGATCACGTCATAAAAAACCGTGCGCTCTATCGTGAAAAATTCAGCCTGGTATTGGATATACTGGGCAGCAGCCTTGAAATTCATCAGCCAGACGCAGGCTTCTATCTCTGGCCTGAAACGCCAATCCCTGACCCCGCTTTTGCACTGGGGCTTTTCAGAGCGCAAAATGTAACCGTTGTACCGGGCAGCTTCCTCTCCCGCGAAGTCAACGGCATAAACCCAGGCCAGAACAGAATACGCATGGCACTGGTGGCACCACTGGATGAATGTATTGATGCGGCTCAACGTATCAAACGCTATATTGAACTAATCTAAATTAAACCTAATTGGAGAGAGAGATGACCGACACTCAAGCAATCATCGAAGAAGCCTTCGAAAACCGCGCCAACATCAACCCGCGCACCGTTGACACACAGGTGCGCGACACCGTGATTGCTGCAATCGAGCAGCTGGACAGCGGCGAAATCCGGGTGGCTGAAAAGATCAACGGCGAATGGGTCGTCAATGACTGGGTGAAAAAAGCGGTGCTGCTCTCCTTCTGCATCACCGATAACGAATTCATGAAAGGCGGCTTCACCAACTATTACGATAAGGTTCAATCCAAATATGCCGATCACTGTTCACGCTCCTTTCGCGAACAGGGTGTGCGGGTCGTACCCCCCGCCACTGCACGCAAAGGCAGCTACATCGCCCCCGGCGTGGTGCTGATGCCCAGCTATGTCAACATCGGCGCCTATGTCGATAGCGGCAGCATGGTCGACACCTGGGCCACCGTTGGCTCCTGCGCCCAGATTGGCAAAAACGTACACCTCTCTGGCGGCGTAGGCATCGGCGGCGTATTGGAGCCACTGCAAGCCTCACCCACCATCATCGAGGATAACTGCTTTATCGGCGCACGCTCCGAGATCGTTGAGGGGGTGATTGTGGAAGAGGGATCAGTTATCTCAATGGGAGTATTCATTGGCCAAAGCACCAAGATCTACAACCGC
This sequence comes from Candidatus Polarisedimenticolaceae bacterium, assembly GCA_021648685.1. Classification (GTDB taxonomy): domain Bacteria; phylum Pseudomonadota; class Gammaproteobacteria; order Chromatiales; family Chromatiaceae; genus WFXD01. The sequence goes on along the minus strand of JAKISI010000001.1, from coordinate 76,217 downwards.
GAGACCGGCGAAATAACCTATGGCCGCGTACCTGCAGGTTCTGTTGTCATCGCTGGCAGCCTGCCATCCAAAGATGGAGCCTACAGCCTGAACTGTGCGGTCATTGTCAAACAGGTCGATGAAAAAACCCGCAGCAAGGTCACGCTCAACGAGCTGCTGCGAATCGACTGAATCTATCGCTTGAATTTTGGGGAGAGATGCCGTCCTCTCCCCAACTTATTCCCCAACAAGATCTCTGCTAATGTCCGCCACTCTCGACCTTGCCACTGAACTGGTCAGCCGCGCCTCCATCACCCCTGAAGATGCAGGCTGCCAACCACTTCTGATTGAGCGGCTGGAGGCCATCGGTTTCAAGATTGAGAAGCTACGCTTTGGTGAAGTGGAAAATTTCTGGGCCAGGCGTGGCACGGAAGCACCCCTGTTTGCCTTTGCTGGTCATACCGACGTGGTGCCACCCGGCAATCTGGAGAAGTGGGATTCAGACCCTTTCCAGCCAGAGGTTCGCAATGGCCTGCTATTTGGGCGTGGTGCCGCCGACATGAAAGGCAGCATCGCGGCCATGCTGGTTGCCTGTGAAGCATTTGTGCAGGAAAACCCGGATCACAAAGGCTCCATCGCCTTCCTGATCACCAGCGATGAAGAGGGCGCAGCCATCAATGGCACACTGAAGGTCATTGAAACCCTGGAGACCCGCAACGAGAAGATCGACTACTGCCTGGTTGGAGAACCCTCCAGCAGTCAGCAGTTAGGCGACACTATAAAACATGGGCGGCGCGGCTCACTGCATGGGTTTCTCACCATTCATGGCAAGCAGGGGCACATCGCCTATCAACATCTGGCTCACAACCCACTGCATGCCTTTGCGCCGATACTTACACAGCTTTGTAGCGAGCAGTGGTGCAGCGGCAACGAACACTTCCCCGCTACCAGCTTTCAGATCTACCAGCTCAACCACGGCTCGGGGGCAGAAAACATCATCCCCGGAGAATTTGAGATACGATTCAACCTTCGCTTCTCTACCGCACTGACACCGGAATCCATTGAGCGCCGGATGAGGGAGATACTGGATCAGGGGGAATTCAGCTATGAGCTGGAGTGGAAACTCTCCGGTCACCCCTTTCTAACCGCAACGGGTAAGCTGCTGGATGCTACTGTCGCATCCATTCAGGAGGTTACGGGAAAGATGCCTGAACTGTCTACTGCGGGCGGCACCTCCGATGGACGTTTTATCGCACCAACAGGGGCGCAGGTTTTAGAGTTGGGGCCACTCAACGCTACAATCCATCAGGTAAATGAGTGTGTTGCGGTTGAGGATCTGGAGAGCCTCTCCATAATCTACCAGGGTATTTTGTGTAGACTGCTACGCCCAGCGTTGCCGTAACTGCTCGCGGTTCAGCGCCAGCCATTGCAGTGCAATGATGCCCGTGGTTGAGTTGATGCGCCCGTTATAGAGCTCTCCCATGGCTTCATCCACGCCCATCACTTCAACCCGGATATCCTCCCCTTCATCCACAAGGCCATGGATGCCTCCCACATTTGATGCATCCACCCGGCCGCAGAAGAGGTAGATGCGCTCTCCCGATGTGCCTGGGGTGACCAGGAACTCACAGATGGGAAGAAGCTCCAGCACCTTGCACCCAGCCTCTTCCTGTGACTCCCTTCTGGCTACTGCTTCGGGGGACTCCCCTTTGCCAATGTGACCACCAATGATCTCCAGTACCCAGGCGTGGGGACGGGATTCCAGCGCCCCGATACGAAACTGCTCGATGAGCACCACCTCATCCCGCTGCGGGTCATGCAGCAACACCGAAGCGGCTCGCAACGGCTCCACCCTTTCGCGCTCAATCTCCTCACCCCAGCCTCCAGCAAAGAGGCGATGGCGCAGACGGTAGCGATCAACCGTTAAAAAACCTTTAAAGGCCTGCTGCTGCTCCAGAATCTCATACTCATATTTCATCAGACCGGCTTCCAATCAAAAAAGGGCGCAGTAGTCCAAGGCTACCACGCCCTTTTGGTTAGACAGATACAGTGAAAATCAGCTCTCCAGTAACTGATAGTAGTCACTCAAAATCTTCGCCACTTCGGGGCGGGAAAACTCGGGTGGCGGCGCAATGCCCTGCCCCAGCATCTCGCGCACTTTGGTGCCGGAGAGGAGCACAAAATCCTCTTTGTTGTGATCCGGTGCATCACGCATCATCACCACCCGCTTCAGCTTTTTGGAATAGGCGGTGTGATCCGCCTTGAAGATCTCAATCTCCAACGCCCCCTCTGGCACCTGCTCATCAAAGATGGTCTGCGCATCGAAGGCACCGTAGTAGTCACCCACACCCGCATGATCACGTCCCACAATCAGATGCGTAGCACCCATATTCTGGCGGAACAGCGCATGCAGCACTGCTTCACGCGGCCCCGCATAGAGCATATCGAAGCCATAACCGGTGATCATGACCGTGTTGGGCGGAAAATAGAGCTCTGCCATTTTGCGAATGGCGGCATCCCGAACAGGCGCAGGAATATCACCCGGTTTGAGTTTGCCCAGCAGCATGTGAATCACAACGCCATCTGCATCCAGCTCCTTAAGCGCCATCTTGCAGAGCTCTTCATGGGCGCGGTGCATGGGGTTGCGAGTCTGGAAGGCAACGACCTTTTCCCAGCCGTGCTCCTGAATTTCGTTACGAATCTCAACCGCAGTGCGGAAGGTGTCGGGGAAGTCACTTTGAAAATAGCTGAAATTCAGCACCTGAATGGCACCCGAGATGGCAAAACGCCCCTGGCTGTTGAAGGCTGAGACACCGGGGTGGCTGCTGTCTGTCGTACCAAAAACCTTGCTGGTCATGGTCTGCATCTGCTCAGCCGTGACCTCTTCAATCGCATCAACATCCTGAATGGCCAGCACCGGGTTGCCTTCCACATTAGGATCACGCAGCGCAATACGCGATGCACCGCTAATGGCAGCAATATCATCTGTCAGATTAAGGATTGGAACGGGAAAGAATAGCCCCAAAGTGGTCTGTAGCTTTTCAGCACACCCAAGGGCATCCGCAGCATTCATATAGCCTGTCAGAGGATTAAAGTAACCAGCCCCCATCATTACAGCATTCGCAGCAGCAGCAGATGAGAGCGTAATGGATGGCAGTCCCTCTGCCTCCTGCATCAGCACATGATGCTTTTCGACATCGTAGACGAACAGCGGGTTCAGTACATCGGAACCATGGGGTTTGATCATTTATCTCTCCTAAATAATTAACAGTACGCCGCTCTACCAAGCCACTATCTGGTGCAGCACCTAAAATCTGCGCGGATTATCCCACAAACCAAGGGAACCAGGTGATATTAAGAACTTATAGTTATATACGAAAAAGGATGGGGCTTTGTGACAATGGCAGGCAGGCCGCTAAAAAAACAGGCCGTTTTATGTTGCATCTAAAGTTCCCTGGTTTTCCCTCAGCAACCTGATGCAACAGCGGTAGACCGCATGACCACAAGATGCTGTGACTACCTGAATGCGGCTCTATCGAGGCGCCCAAAAACGGTTGAGATAGAAGAGATCATCATAATTAATCATCTCAATTTTCATGACTTCCGGGTATCTGTGCTGACCTGTTTCATAGATCACAAAGTAGTAGCGCAGGTGTTTGAACTCATTGATGAGATCCTGATAGTAATAGATAGCATCAATCTTTACTTTCGGGTTGTTAAATATGTAGAGCCGGGCAATCTTTTCGCTGAAGTAGTTAGTATGCTTCCCCGAATCATCATCGCTACCATCCGTTGCCAGGAATCTTGCTTCAGACTCATCACCCTTGAGAATCGAATTTATGAATCGGTTAATGAGGACGATGTCACGCTCTTTGGCCGCTTTTGGTATACGGGTTACAACACGTTGATTGTTTTGAGTGGCGGCATGAACCACTGTAGTGACGAAAAACAGAACCAGGATAAAGTTTACTATAATCGCTGCTTTTTTCATGGCTATCCCTTTTTGTAACCCTTATCGTTTGATGAGCCCACGCGGCTTTAACTCCCTTGAATATCCACCTCTCCTTGAACTGGTTGAGTGGAAGTATTTGAATTTTTGCAGGCTATCTAATCCATGACAGTTGCGACAGATATTCTTTGCACTTTTAAAGCGCAAAAAACTGGTTTGGTTAGTGCCTTCGGTCTGTTTGCCTGGCCCGGCTTTCTCTTTACCCGGCGCCCAGATGTGTGGCTCATGACAGGTTGCACAGGTGATCATACCAGCTTGTACTTCGTTACCTTCATTATCGTAGACAGGTGCATAGCCTTTGTCACCGATGCGGTGTGCTTCTGCAACCAGTATCTCTCTGGGGTGACTATAGTTGGTTACAATCTTTCTTTTGCCGACCCCGTTTTCGGTATGGCAACCCAGGCAGAGGCGCTCCTGTTTTAGTCCATCGCTTTTGCCCAGATTGCGCCCCCAGAGCTTATAGCCATCTTTTTGTGCATTGTGAGGCAGATGGCAGGCGCTGCATATACCGCTTTGGGCAACGGTTTGATCAATCCTGTTTTTGCTATCAGGCGCAACGATGGACATATCATGGTCTGTGCCCTGGATGAATACTTTTTTAGTGTGGCAGGTTGTGCAGAGCTGTGAATTGGGCAAATTGGATTTTCTTAGAAAGCTGTTGCCTCCATCCCCCTCCTGCCCTTTTTCACCTGAACCTGGGGCTGCTTTTTCAGGATCCCAGACATGTACGTTATGGCAGGTTGGGCAGGTGATGTCCCCCTCAGGCGTGCGGAATCCATCCCGTGCAAAGAGTGGGAGTTCGGTTTTGATCTTGGCGCTACCTCCATAGACATAGAAGGATGCCGTCTCGCCCTGTATAAATGGTTTCGCCTCATCTACCCGTTTATTCATTGGGTGGTTTGGGCCTCGCAGGATCTTTTTTGAGGCGGATTTTCTGCGCCAATGACAGCCACTGCAGCGCGCCTCATTGCGGTTTTCACCAAGCCCGACGCTGCGGCTCCACAGCCCGTTACCCCAGGCATTGTGCACCATATGGCAGGCGCTGCAGACACCACCTTCAGCGACCGTTTGTTGTTCCATATTCCGTTCCCTGGGTGCCGTTACACTCAGGTCATGATCCGTGCCTACAACGTAGCTGTTCTGTTTGTGGCAAGAGGCGCAGAGTTTGGCGGAGTTATCGTTCGGGATACGCAGAAAGCTGGTCATGCGATCACCTTCAACCTTCATGTTTCCTGGCGCTTTGGTGGTACTGGGGTCCCACTGGTGAACATTGTGACAGGTAGCGCAGCTGACAAAGCCATCAGCACTTTTGATGCCGCCTTTGGCAAAAAGTGGCAGCATCTCTTTTGCAGCTGGATCCATATTATCAACATGCAGCTGCAATGGATGACTCTCTTTACCTGTGGTTTTATCCTCAGCCAATCCGCCTTTTTTATGACAGCTGTTGCAGGTGCGCTCGATGATTTCAATTCCAGCGCCGGTCTTTCTGGCCCACAGTTTAGCTCGGTTGGCGTTATGTGGGGTATGGCAGCCGCCGCAGACACCGCTCTCTTTAAGGCTTTGATCTTTGAAATTTTTCTCATCGGGTGCTGCCAGCCTCAGATCATGTTTGGTGCCGGCAATGGCGGCCTGGGCTTTATGACAGCTTTGGCAGAGCGCCCCGGTGGTGACTGATTTGCGCAAAAACCGGTTGTTTCCGTTACCGGGAACCTCAGAGTGGCCGGGGTTGTTGGAGTCAGGGCTCCAGCGATGAACATCATGACAAGTGGGACATCTGACTTTGCCATTGGCAGACCGTTTGCCATCTTCGGCAAAGAGCGGCAGTGATTTTGGGGCATCTTTAAATGTCTTGCCTACGGGGTGGGTTTTTTTCCCGGTTAGCGCCTCTTTGGCGATACCCTCTCTGTTGTGACAGCTGATACACATCTCATCAATAGAGCCTTTGATGGGGTCTCTGGCCCACATCAAAGGCCCCTGCCCTTTGTGCATAAAGTGGCAGGCGTTACATGCCCCTTTGTCGATGGTTTTTACCCCGGCTGAATTGACATCATCAGGGAATGACTCACTGATATCATGCCGGGTGTAGTAGATTGACTCTTTGGAGGTATGACAGGTGAGGCAGAGTGGGTCACCGCCTGCGTACTGCACCAGCAGATGGTTGTCGTCGGTGCCGTTGTGCGGAGAGTGGCAGGTGCGGCAATTGATGTATTTGCCCTGTCCTAGATAGGGCGTTTCGCCATTGTCCCATTTTTCGGGCAGATCGGCATCTTTGGGTAGCTCTACGTCCATGGGGTGAGTGTAATGTCGCAGTGCATCACTGCTGCTCAGATCGGGGGAGAGGCCGTGGCATGCCTCGCACAACATAGATTGTGTAAGCGATGCTTCACTGTTGGGTATGATGAGAAAATCATCATTGGTGCTGCCGTGTGCTGCGTGGCAAGACTCACAGATGATACTGCTGTTTTCACCGTTTTTTCCACCGGACTGGATGATCTCTTTCGGGAACTCCTTGAACTCAACATCAATGGGGTGGTTGCCCTTTTGGGGGCCGGTATCCTTGTTTTTATGGCACCTCTGGCACATGGATGAGTTGATGTTTGGTTCACGCAGAAATATGGCAGACTCCATGGTGATGCGGGTATCCACGCCATGTGCTGAATGACAGGTAACGCACTGCATCTTGCCGTCCAGATCCAGCGGATACTCTTCGGGTATGGAGACACTGTCTGAGGGAATGACCCCAGCCTTATGCTTATTGGTCTCCCACACCCGGAAGCGCGAGTCGGAGATGGAGCCATCGTGACAGCTGTAGCACATCATCTCTTTGGAGACGGCACGCTCATCAGGGATCTCCAGCAGATAGTTCCCCTTATCCTCCAGAAAATCATCCATCCAGCGGAGGTGACACATGGAACACTCTTTGGATGAGTTTTGCTCCCTCTCCGGTGCTGTCCAGGCTGTTGCTGGTACTAAAAACAGGATCAGTAGTGGAAGAAGCCAGAGCAATCGTGGCTGTTTCATGATTTTATACGATAGACGCTGATGCGGTTGGCAAACATCTCCACCACATAAAAGAGGCCGGTGCTGTCAAAATAGAGGCGGGTTGGAGTGGTGAAGAGTTTGGCCTTGCCTTTGCCATCGCCAAGCACAGCCTGGAACTTGCCTTTTTTGCTGAACATCTGGATAACGCCGAGGTAGGAGTCGGCAATGAATACCTGGCCTTTGGCATTGACCGCTACCCCTTTGGGACGGAACAGTTCACCCTTCTCAACCCCCCAGCGACCAATATCATGGCCCAGCCTGAATCCTTTTTCAGGCAGGATGGTGCGTATGCGGGCATTAATCACATCGACAATGTAGACGATGCCTTTGCTATCAATATAGAGGGAGAAGGGCCAGCGAAAGCCATCTTCTGTATGGCTCATCCCACCAATGGTGTGGATGAATCTTTTCTCTTGCAGACTGTAGATCAATACCTGATGGTTTTCATTATCAACCACATAGAGCAGCTGACGCTGATTATCAACAGCCACATCGGTGGGATCAGGCCGCTTCTGTTTTTCACTTTGAGGGAGATTGATCTGTTCAAGATATTTGCCAACAGGGCTATAGATCTGGATGCGGGCATTGCCTGTATCGGCAATGTAGATATTGTCTTTGGCATCGAGGGTCATGCCCAGTGGATAACTGAACTCCGCTTCCGCGCTGCCACCTTTGCCGAAGCTGCCCAGAAATTGGCCCTCATAGCTGTAGATGACCACCCGGTTTGAGACACCATCCAGCACCAGGACGCGGCTGTCTGAGGTCACCCGCACATTGCTGGGATGACGCAGGCCGAGCTTGTCACCACCTTCAATGACTCGAACCTGTTCGAGAGAGAGCAGGTCATTAGCGGGGGCAGCGCTGACCTGCTGGGTAGAGAGTGTCAAGCAAGCGACGGTGAGCAGGATTATTGCACGCACTGTGTTGAGTGGAGTGCATTTAGTCATTATGGAAGCTGAAATTTCTTAATATCTTTTGTATCGTGGCAACCGCGACAGATGCCTGCATTCTCACTGCTGATGCGCAGGCGCTTATGTGCATCAGCACCCACATTGGCACGCTCTCTTATTTGTACGCCCAGCTCATGCGGATTATGGCAGGTGCCACAAAAAACATTGCCGGTAACAATCTCCAGAGGCAGGATGACATCCTTCTCAGTAGCGACAATCTTATTGGCCATCTTTGCATCAGGTGCAGACGCATGATAGATCGGATCGCCATTCTCTTTATAACCCATCACGCAACCTACGGCGTAGGCATCGTCAGTGTGACAGCGCAGGCAGAGCTGATCAAAACGGTTCTGATTGAAGGTAACATCTTCAATACTTTTTGCATGTATTCTGTCAGGGGTGATGTCATGGCAGTAGGTACAGATATCCTCTTTAAGCTCACCTTCTTCGTTGATCTGATCATGTGGATTGAGCTTTTTGTATTTGGATCTGTCGTGGCAGTTGTAGCAGAGGTCGGTTCGGTTTTCGTAGGGTGCGCCCCGGTGAAAGAGCCGGTTCTCTTTCTTGCGGTAAAACTCTGTGCTTAGGCATTGATAAGTCATCTCATGGCAGACGGCACAGGTGATTTGACTATCACTATTAAGGCCGGAGAGAAAATCATCCGGCATCTTCTCCATCATGCTTCGAGGCGGAACCATACCGGTTGCATGGATATATCTATCTTTTGAAATCGTAGCGTGGCAACGGTTGCACAACAGGTTGATATCACCATTGAAACGGAGTGCGGTTCTTCCACCTTGTTCAGGTATCTGTTCGTGACACTCCAGACATCTGTCCTCTGTTTTTGACCAGTGCGGATAGATGTTCAGATTTTCACTTGCAACGGTTTGTGAGCAGAGTAGTGAGATGAGCAATGTTGCTATATACAGTAGTGCCAACTTGCATTTCATAATGTTACTACCTTTCTCTCCACGAAGGCGATGCCACTTTTGGGGCGTCCTGGGTTACCGCTACTCATCTGGCCTGTTGTTATGACCTCTTGTTTTAGAGGTTGGATCAAACATCGTTGGCAGATAAAACTCATTGTACCTGGTGATCATGGTCGCCACTTCGCCAGTCTCCAGACGGTTTGCAATAACCGGCGGATAAAGAAGCGACCTGAAGTCCAGCAGGCCATTTTGCATGTGGCATTCATCACAGAAAATCGGCTTTTGTGAGATGTCTTTATGGATGCGAAACTTTGCCTCTGCCTGTTGATCAGCATTGAAAGTGGCGCGCAAAGCAAGGTACTCTTCAATGAACTGACGGTCGGCAGACTCATCCAGCCTACGACTCGTACCATCCTCCTCAATCTTGATAGATACAATCATTGCGCCATAGCTTCCGGGGTTGCCTTCCAGCTTATTGAGTTCAGCGCCTGTCTTTTTATCCAGCCATTTATAGACAATGTTATCACTCTCTGCGGGCTTGATATGGCAGGTTTCACAGGCAGTAAAAAAGGCATGGGCATTCAGAAAGGCGCGCACATCAGGTGCCTTTGAGTGAGGATAGTTTCCATGGCACTTTAGGCAGAGTGAGGTGGACTCGGCACCTTCCAGCACGGCTTGGTCAATATTATGAAAATGCTCTCTTGAGACGCCTGCACCAGTGGCAATCTGCTCCAGCTCTGTCTGGTTGTTAACGGTAATCAGGCCAGAGTCAAAGGTGGCACGGAAGAAGGTGATCCAGATCAGCCAGAGTGCAAAGGCAGCCAGCAGGATAAATATGGAGGCCATCAGAAGATCCACCAGCAACCGCTTGAAAGGGGACATGTCAGCGTGATGATTATGCATTGTTGCGCCCCCCTCCGGATGCTGCTGCTGCTGCTTCTTCTGCCGCCAGCCGCTCCATTTCACGTTCATACCAGAGGCCGTGTTCCTCTTTCATCATGCTTTCTGAGATTTTGCCGTCAATAAATGCTTTGTTCATAGGGTAAACATGGGGGTTATAGTGTACTGAAAAAATATGCCCGATAATGATGGCAAGTGCTGCCAGAGTAGCTTCACCAAGATGAAAAGCATCCGCAATATCAAGCCAAAACTTTGGCCAATATTGCTCAGTCCACATCATGATGCCGGTTACGATTACGATAAACATGCCAAAGTAGACAGAGAAATACTCTATCTTTTCCATATAAGTAAAGCGCTCCATCTTTGGCCGTGTTTCTCTAAAGCCCAGCATGTAGCTGACATTTTGTGACGCATGGGTTGCATCACTCATGCGTGGCAACATATCTTTAATCCAACTGCGCCCCTCTTCCTGTAAAAAAACATAGCCAAGGTGGTAAAGACAGACCAGTGTTACAGCGACGCCCGCAACTCGATGGATAATACCGCGCCAGTAGAAAATCTCATTGCCTGCACTACCAAACATATCGATAACCCAGCGTTCGCCCATCAACATGAACCCCGTCAGAATCAGCAGACCGGTAGAGACAAAGAGTATGACGTGTTGTATACGTTGGCTCTTGGTGAGCCGAACAAAGCTTCTTTCATTTTTGCCGTGGCTCATGATGGATGCCTCCCTGATTTTGCAGCTCTGAAGGCGATTTTGCGCTCTCTGTGTGTAGCATAAAGATCGGCTAAGCGATGGAACCCAAGTCCACCGACTACAACAACAATCAGTATTTTATAAAATAGTTCAATCATATTAAGAACCCATGCCTGAAACTTCTGCTCTTCCTGAGAAATGACTATGCCATCCTCATCAACACGTTCAACTATTACGTTGGATGGATGAGCTTTACCTTTACTGGCAAAGGCCTCCTGAGCATCGGCATGGCAGCCTGCTTGCCGACAGTTATCCAGCTTGTTATTGGGGTGAATGGGCGATGAGCTGTCTGTACGAGAGAGGATCCGGTGGGGCGAAAACCCCATCTGATACGGCGCATGGCAGTTCAGGCAGTTGGCAACATCTTCAGCGCCATAGAGAATGGCTTTGGCGTGGAAGGTATCTTTAAAGCCGATAACCACATCGATATCATGTCGATCCATCTTCTCTTTATTTGCATGGCATTGGCTGCACAGAGCAACAACCTGCTTGGATGATCTGCGGGTGTGAGCGCGATAGAACATGTGTTTGTAGAAGCGGTTGGTCCAGGCCTCTGACTCATGGCACTCCAGACAGACCTTAATAAACCGCATCGACTCCACCTCTTCATCAACACCAAGCTGGTAAGGCTTGTTGGTATGGCAGTCCTTACAGGTTGGCAGATCTTTGATGAGTTCCGGACTTTTTGCTCCATCAGCACCGTGGGCGCTCTTTTTCAGATCATCTACAATTGATTTGTGTGAAAAATCCCGCCCAGTGGATGGATCATTCAGATGGCAGTCAGTGGCGCAATCTACCTGCTTGACATCCGTGTGGGGTATCTCTTCAACCCCGCTATGGCAGCTTTTGCATCGTAGCTTGCCGTGGAAAGATGCTCTAAAAAGCTCCTCATTGACATAAAAAATACGCTTAATGGCCTTCTGCTCTTCATTTTTGGCATACCGCCCCAGACCCGCATATTTATGGCACATCAAGCAGTTTTCATCATCTACAGCCAATGCTGCAGTTGGGATGAGGAGCATGAGAAAGGCAATCGACAGGCAGAGCGCAACGGCAATATTCCGTGTGGTGTGCTTGGTTTTCATGCGGGGATTGTCTTCGCTGTAGTTATTGGTCATGCGGATGTATATTCATTCAGGGCAAATGCAGGAGTGGGGTGACGGATTGTAAGGCGACAAATCGGCTTGGCATTTAATGTGAATCTCTATACTTGATGAAGTGAAGGGTTATCTTGACGTGAAATAAAAAGGGTTGCAACCCACTATTTTACTTATGTATTTCATAACGTCGGAGATGATGACGAGTGGACAGCAGCTGGATATGGCCGGGTAACACAAGGGGCGTTGATATAGCATATCAAACACCTCACAAGCTGCCATCATCGATCATCGTCTGTGTATTTTTCACCATCTAAGCTTCAACGCTTTAATGGCATACATATGAAATGAGAAGGGGGGGGACGCTTACAGCGCCATAATTTTGTCACCCCCCTGGTTTCGCCAGTCAATAGACTGGCATTGCTACAACGCATCATTCTAAGCCCATGAATACTTAGTGAAAAATACCTGTTTTCACAAAGAGGCATGATTGTTGCATTTTTCAATTACGGGATTTAAAGGGTACACAAAAATGAATGATGAATCACTTGATGATGAGCTGGATCTTGGTGCTGAGAAAGCCCCGATGCCGTGGAAGAAAATCCTGATTATTGGGTTTGGCGTGCTGTTGCTTATAGGCGCTGGCGTGGGTACCACCTATTTTCTGTTGGCACCCTCTGATGAAGATAAGAGCCAAGAGGCAACCCAAGGCGATGAAGAGGAAAAAACAGAGGTGCAAGAGGAGGAGAAAGGCCCTGCCCTCTATCAGGATTTCAAGCCTGTGTTTGTGGTTAATTTATCACCTGATGGCAAAGGCAGGTCAAAGATGCTTCAGATTGGGATTCAGGCACTAACACATAGTGAAGATCTGATTGAGTTTCTAAAACACAACGACCCAATGATTCGACACCACTTTTTGAAACTGTTTGGGAGCCGAACGGCATCTGATCTGGCAACCCGAGAGGGAAAAGAGAAGTTACAGGCAGATGTATTGAAAGAGCTGCAACGCATTATCGATGAACAGGGTGGTACGGGAACTGTAGAGGCTGTTTTTTTCACCAGCTTTGTAATGCAATAACATCATGAGTGCAAACGACCTGCTGTCACAAGACGAAATTGATGCGCTGCTGCACGGTGTTGATAATGGTGATGTAGAGACAGAATCCGGTGCGGATGGTGGTGAGCCATCCTCTTATGATTTTGGTAGCCAGGATCGCATCGTTCGTGGCCGTCTTCCAACCCTGGAGATGATAAACGAGCGCTTTGCACGCCATTTTCGGACAAGCCTTTTCAATATGTTACGCCGCACGGCAGACATCTCTGTATCAGGCGTGCAGATGCTCAAGTTCTCTGAATTTGTGCATAGCCTGTTTGTTCCCACCAGCTTGAACGTCATAAGGGTTTCTCCTCTGCGGGGGCAGGGGCTATGTGTGCTTGATCCAAAATTAGTTTTTTGTGTGGTAGATAACTTCTTTGGTGGCACTGGCCGGTTCCATACAAAAATTGAAGGTCGTGAATTTACGCCTACCGAGATTCGAGTGGTTCAAATGCTTTTGGAGCTTGTGTTTAAAGATCTCCAGGAAGCATGGAAACTGGTGATGGATCTGAAATTTGAATATGTTGGATCTGAAGTCAACCCCCAGTTTGCAAATATCGTAAGCCCAACAGAGGTGGTGGTAGTCACTGCTTTTCATATTGATCTGGAGACAGGTGGTGGAGACCTCTACCTCACCTTACCCTATTCGATGCTGGAACCTATTCGAGAACTGCTGGATGCCGGCATTCAAAGTGATAGAGGCGAACGGGATGACCGCTGGGCAATCGCACTAAAAGAGCAGTTCCTTGAATCTGAAGTCGAACTGGTCAGCATGTTGGGTCAAGCAGAAATCAGCATGAAGGATCTTGCAGCACTTAAAGCCGGAGATATTATTCCGATGGACATACCTGACCTGCTGGATGTCTGCGCTGCGGATGTACCGATATTTAAGGGGCAACTCGGGATATCAGAAGGCTGCTATGCCATAAAACTTACTGAATGGCATAAACAGCAGAGAGTAACTTCTGCATTAGAGATTATCAAGAAGTGAACCACGATTTATAGTGGAGATTTATGATGAGCGATGAAAATATTGATCCAAATGAAGCATTGGCCGATGAATGGGCCGCCGCGCTTGAGGAGTCAGGAGACACGGGGGCAGATGATACGCCAACGGAACCTGCCGCAGCTGAATCTGCACAGTTTCAGAAATTGGAACCAGATGCAGCAGCAACGGGCAATGTAGATGTAAACCTGGAGTCTCTCCTGGATGTACCGATCACAATCTCTATGGAGATCGGGCGTACCCGCATAAACATTCGCAACCTGCTCCAGCTTAATCAAGGCTCAGTTGTAGAGCTGGACAGGCTGGCTGGAGAGCCAATGGATGTACTGGTGAACGGAACCTTGATTGCCCAAGGAGAGGTTGTCGTAGTAAATGAAAAGTTTGGCATACGCCTGACCGATGTAATCAGCGCAGCAGACAGGGTTAAGAGATTGCAATGAACCGCATCCTGATAACGCCTCTCCTGTTGCTGCCATCTTCATTGACTGCTGTAGAGGCCGATAGCAAAACACCAGCATCTCTAGCCGATCTGCCACTGGATAGCAGCCACCTTGCCAACACCGCAGCTGGCCTGGCTTTGGTACTTGCACTCATTGTTGGGCTGGGTTGGCTTTTGCGCCGTTTTGGTGGACTGCCTAACATAGGAAAAGGGGTAGTCACTATCGTTGGAGGCATCTCACTCGGTGCACGAGAGCGAGCCGTGCTTCTGCAAGTGGGAGAGACCCGCCTGCTGGTTGGCGTCTCACCTGGGCGGATTCAAACACTGCATGTGCTTTCAAAGGAGGAGTGGAATGCAGCAGCTGATAATAACCCAGAATTTAAGCAGCAACTGAATACTGCATTACAGGATAAGCAGCAGTGAAATTTCTTCTTCTACTGTTGTTATTTCCAGCTGTTGGTCAGGCTGCACCAGGGTTGGAGGCGCTGACAGTGACCACCACAGAGGATGGAGGTCAAAGCTATTCACTGACCATACAGATCCTGCTTTTCATGACCGTCATGAGTCTACTGCCAGGTGCGCTCATGATGATGACCTCATTTGCACGCATTGTTATTGTATTGGCTATATTGCGTCAGGCATTAGGTACTGCTCAAACGCCCTCAAATCAAATAATAATTGGCTTAGCCCTGTTTTTAACCTTCTTCATCATGGCCCCGGTGTTTGATGAAATGAACAGCACAGCGCTGCAACCCTACCTGAATGAAGAGATCTCAACCACCCAAGCCATTGATAATGCAAAAGCACCAATTCGTGAATTTATGTTAGCCCAAACACGGGACAGTGACCTGATGCTGTTTGCAGAGATTGCCGGACATGAAGAGATTGAATCACCAGAGCAGACACCCTTCTCTCTGTTAATGCCTGCCTTTGCCACCAGTGAACTGAAGACCGCCTTTCAAATTGGCTTTTTACTTTTTATCCCATTTTTAATCATCGACCTGGTTGTGGCTAGTGTATTGATGTCAATGGGCATGATGATGCTCTCACCATTGATCATATCCCTGCCTTTTAAAATCATGCTTTTTGTACTGGTTGATGGGTGGGCATTAGTGCTTGGAACATTGGCCGCAAGTTTTTATACATAATTGAACAGCTGTTTATTTTTTCAGGTAACCGCAATCAATAACCGGCAGCTGCTTGTTAACATGGGTGCAACATAATGAATGCAGACACCGTAATCAACATTGGCCAACAGGCACTTGAAGTCATCACCCTGCTCTCGGCACCTATTCTGCTATCTGCCCTGGCTATTGGCCTGCTGATTGCCATGTTCCAGGCCGCCACCCAAATCAATGAGATGACATTAAGTTTTGTACCAAAACTAATGGTTGTTGTGCTGGTATTAATGATGACAGGACCATGGTTATTGCGGGTTATTACAGGATACACAGAACAGTTAATCAAAAGCATTCCATCGCTAATAGGGTAATCAGTCTGGCTAAGTAAATGGTGTTTTCTGAAACAGCAATAGCCTCTTATCTGGCCGGTTTTCTCTGGCCATTGATGCGTATTGGCGCGGTTTTTGTAGCGGCCCCTATCTTTGCTTCCCGCCAGGTTCCCATGCGCTGGCGTGCAGCCTTGACGCTGGTGATTACCCTGATTGTAATGCCAATGCTACCACCAGCACCTGTGGTTGAAACCTTTAGCCATGAAGCCATGCTGATCGCGCTACAGCAGATCGCCATTGGGGTGATGATGGGTTTTATGCTACAACTTGTGTTTGCCGCCGTAGTCTTTGCCGGTCAGGTTATGGCGTATAGCATGGGGTTGGGTTTTGCCTCAATGATGGATCCACAAAATGGCGTTCAAGTGCCTGTGGTTTCGCAATTCTACCTGATATTAGTCACCCTTCTTTTTCTGGTTCTTAATGGCCATCTGATTCTTATCGAATTGGTTATCGATAGTTTCCAAACCGTACCAATAGCAGTGGATGGCCTGTCAAGAAACACGCTGTGGGATATTGCCATCTGGGGCGGCCGGGTATTTTCAGGCGGTCTTTTAATAGCGCTGCCACTCGTTACTGCACTGCTTGTGGTCAATTTAGGCATGGGCATCATCACGCGCGCAGCGCCACAGCTCAACATATTTGCCGTAGGTTTCCCAATGACCATGATGATTGGCTTTATTGTCATGTGGGCAACCTTGCCCAACGTATTACAGAATTTTGGTGAATTGGTGAATGAAAGTTTTCAATTCATAATGCACCACATGCAGATTGTGAGGTAAGCCATGGCTGAAAACAAAGACGGACAGGAGAAAACAGAAGAACCCACAGCCAAAAAGCTGGAGGATGCCAAGAAAAAATCACAGGTTGCCCGTTCAAGAGAGCTGAATACAATGGCCGTGACATTGGCTGGCGCCATTTCACTGGTAACCATGAGTGACCATTTTGAAGAGGGGTTAAGGGGGCTAATGACCAATAACTTCTCTCTCAAAAGAGATGATCTGTATGACCCTATGGCCATGTTGGTGCACCTCTCCGATGCCCTTCAGGATGCGTTATGGATGTTGGCTCCATTTTTTCTTATTTTAATGGCTATTGCTATCCTGGCCTCGGTATCCCTCGGTGGCCTTGCCTTTAGCATGCAAGCGATTGCACCAAAGTTTAACAAGCTCAACCCGATAACCGGAATGAAACGGGTCTTCTCTCTAAAAGGGTTAATGGAGCTGGTTAAGGCATTGCTGAAATTTATGCTTATTGCCACAGCCACAGGGAGCATTCTTTGGCTTTCGATAGGTGACCTGATAGGCCTTAGCCAGCTGGAGATCACCCCAGCATTGGCAGAGGTTGGTTCACTGGTTGGAAACTCTTTCATCATACTTGCATCTACGCTTATTCTGATTGCGCTAATGGACATCCCTTTTCAGCTGTGGGATCACAAACGTCAAATGCGCATGACCCGACAGGAGGTGCGTGATGAGATGAAAAATACAGAAGGTCGCCCTGAAGTAAAAAGCCGCATACGTGCCCTGCAACGCGAAATGGCTCAACGTCGGATGATGGGTGAAGTGCCAAAGGCTGATGTGGTTGTAACCAATCCAACGCATTATGCAGTGGCGATTAAATATGATCAGGACTCTATGGCCGCCCCAAAGGTTGTTGCCAAAGGTAAAGAGCTGGTTGCAGCCAATATTAAAAAGATTGCCCAAGAGAATAATGTGCTGCTGATAGAGTCACCCATGTTGGCGCGTGCTATCTATTTTAGTACAGAGATAAACCACAGCATCCCTACTGGCCTCTATCTTGCTGTGGCAAAACTGCTGGCCTATGTATTTCAGCTTCAGATCTATCGTAAGAATGGCGGAGACATGCCGCTGATGCCTGATGATTTCCCTGTTCCGGAAGAGTATCAACATGATTAACATGATTTGCCATGGGGTGCTGTATCAAAATACAGACAGCCCAATATCCAGGTTCTGCAACAGATGAATACCACAGCTCTGCTTGAGTCTGTAAAACGGGTGGGGCTGGGTGGCCTCGGTGCGCCGCTCATAGTGCTGATGATGCTGGGGATGGTGGTGCTGCCAATGCCGCCTATTGCACTGGACATACTATTCACCTTCAACATCGCCCTTTCGCTCATTGTATTACTGGTGGTTGTTTATACCCTTCGGCCACTTGATTTTGGTGTCTTTCCTGGGCTTTTGTTGGTTGCCACACTGTTGCGTCTGGCCTTGAATGTCGCCTCTACTCGCGTGGTTTTGCTGGAGGGACACAACGGTGGTGATGCTGCAGGCAAGGTAATTGAGGCCTTTGGCTCTTTTGTGATCGGTGGTAACTATGCCGTGGGCCTGGTGGTATTTTTCATTCTGGTGATCATCAACTTTGTGGTTGTTACCAAAGGTGCGGGGCGTGTTTCAGAAGTAAGCGCCCGTTTCACACTGGATGCCATGCCAGGCAAACAGATGGCGATTGATGCCGACCTGAACTCGGGCCTGATTGACCAGGATGAGGCTCGGACACAGCGTGCAGAGGTTGCCAAAGAGGCCTCATTCTATGGTGCCATGGATGGTGCAAGCAAGTTTGTAAGAGGCGATGCAGTCGCCGGCATTCTTATCCTTTTTATCAACATTCTGGGTGGGCTGGGTGTGGGTACACTTCAGCATGGTCTGGATTTTTCAACCGCGCTGCGCTTCTATGTACTGCTGACCATTGGTGATGGGCTGGTTGCACAGATCCCCTCCCTGCTGCTCTCAACCTCTACCGCCATTATTGTGACACGCGTAGCGGGTAAGCAGGATATGGGCGGACAGGTTCTAACCCAGCTCTTTTCTGACCCTAAACCACTGGCGGTAAGCGCAGGCATTTTGACGCTGATGGGGATCATCCCCGGCATGCCAAATGTGGCATTTTTAAGCATGGCTGCCATTGCAGGTGGAGCAGCCTGGATGATTATACAGCGCCAAAAGCAAGCCGCAGAGCAACCACCTCCACCCGCTGTGGAAGAGGAGGTGGTACCGCAACAAAAAGAGCTGAGCTGGGATGATGTGCAGCCGGTAGACATTATTGGCCTTGAAGTGGGCTACCGTTTGATTCCCCTGGTAGATCGCAACCAGGGTGGCCAGCTGATGAGCCGCATTAAAGGCGTGCGGAAGAAGCTCTCGCAAGAGCTTGGATTTCTTATTCAACCAGTGCATATCCGTGACAATCTTGACCTCTCCCCCAATGCCTATCGTATCTCCCTGCATGGGGTGACGATTGGAGAGGCAGAGATCCACCCGGATCGCGACCTTGCAATCAATCCAGGGCAGGTGTTTGGCACACTGCAGGGGGTCGAGGGAAAAGACCCAACCTTTGGCCTGGATGCAGTCTGGATTGAACCTGGCCAGCGTGACCATGCACAGACCCTGGGGTACACCGTTGTAGATGCCAGCACGGTAGTTGCCACACATCTGAGTGAGATCCTGCAAAACCATGCCTCCGAACTGCTGGGGCATGAAGAGGTGCAGCAACTGCTGGATACGCTGGCACAGAGTGCCCCCAAACTGGTTGAGGATCTGGTGCCAAAAACCCTCTCTTTGGGGCAGATACTGAAGGTGCTCCAGAACCTGTTATCTGAAAACGTCCCCATCAGGGATATTCGCACCATTGCCGAAACATTGGCGGAACATGCACCGCGTGGTCAAGATCCTGACGCACTGACTGCCGTTGTACGGGTATCCCTGTCACGCTCAATAATGCAGCAACTCGTTGGTCCTAATGAAGAAATCCCTGTAGCTGTGCTTGACCCCGGATTGGAACAAATCTTGCAGAATACATTGCAAAGCTCCCCGGAAGGGACAGCAGGTTTTGAGCCGGGGCTGGCAGAGCGCATGCAACAGGCGCTGACTGAAACTGCGGGGCATCAAGAGACCGCAGGGCAGGAGAGTATCCTGCTGGTGGCGGCACCCATCCGCCCCTGGATGTCTAAATTTGTGAAGCAGAGCGGCCTGACCATGAAGGTGCTCTCATACAATGAGATCCCGGATAACCGCCAGATCAAGGTGGTTGCGACGATTGGCAAAGCCAACTGATAACGATGTATAAACCTGGTTAGGGGGCATTGTAGAGTGATAACCCATGCTAATTGCGAATAGCTCTCTTTCTGTGAGGAATGGCAAGCAATGAAGATAAAACGGTTTTTTGCGAAGGATATGCGGCAAGCGATCCAAAAGGTACGCGAAGCGCTCGGGGCAGATGCTGTAATCCTATCGAACAGATCAGTTGAAGGTGGTGTTGAGCTGGTAGCCGCCATTGATTATGACGAATCTTCCGTGATGGCGGCTGCCTCCTCTCGGCCGGAAGCACCGGGGATGGTTGCTGATTTTGCAAAAAAACGTGCCGTAAACAAGGCTCTGCCTCCCATACAGCAGCCTGCGGCAGACCAGCCACAATCGCCACCAAACCCCCGCGTAGAGTGGAGCCAGGATCCCATTTTAGTAGAGATGCGCCAGGAGATGCAGGCACTACGGCGCATGATGGAAAATGAGCTCTCGGAGCTAACCTGGAACAACATGGCCGAACATAAGCCCAATACCCAAGAACTGCTGCGGCGTCTTATGAACATCGGTTTTAGTCCTGACATCTGCCGTGAGGCCGTTAATCAGCTGGATACGGTTGACAATCTAGAGCAGGCCTGGCGCAAACTGCTCTACAATCTGGCCAATGCACTGCCTGTTGCAGATGAAGATATGCTGGAGCAGGGGGGAGCCATTGCCATCGTCGGGCCAACAGGGGTTGGGAAGACAACAACCGTGGCAAAGCTGGCTGCCCGCTTCTGTCTGCGTCACGGCTCACGCAATGTGGCATTGATTACCACAGATAATTTTCGGATCGGTGCGCGTGAACAGCTCAACACCTATGCCCGCATCCTGGATGTACCAGTGCGCTCGGCAGGCTCCGTCGATGAGCTTAACAGTGCACTGAACGCCTTTTGTGACAAACGACTCATCCTGATAGACACGGCAGGCATGAGCCAGCGTGATGTGCAACTTAATGAACAACTCTCCATGCTTAAAGCGGGCAATCAACCGGTACGCAGTTTCTTGGCGCTGCCAGCCACCACCCAACAGCAATCACTGGAGCAGGCGATAAAGGCATTTTCCACAGTACAACTCGATGCCTGCATCCTGACCAAGATGGATGAAGCCGCCTCCATAGGCAATATACTCTCTGCGGTGATACACAGCAGGTTACCTGTCGCATTTACCACCGACGGCCAAAAAGTCCCTGAAGATCTACAACTTGCACGACCACATTCACTGATCAGCCATGCCGTTGCGCTCAGCCAGGAGGCAACAGAGAATCAGGATGATGGCTTCATGGCGCTGGCATTGGGAGGCACGAGAACCCATGCCCATGTCTGATATGAGAGCTGACCAGGCCTCAGGCCTTCGCGCAATGGTGAGACCCCGCCCGATACGGGTAATTGCAGTGACTGGAGGCAAGGGAGGGGTAGGCAAAACAAATGTCTCCATAAACCTCGCCGTTGCCCTGTCCGAAATGGGCCGGCGGGTCATGATACTCGACGCCGATCTGGGGCTGGCCAATATTGATATTGCCCTTGGGCTGCACCCGGAGTACGACCTCTCCCATGTGCTGCGCGGTGAGCGCAGTTTAAGTGAAGTGATGCTGGATGGGCCTGCCGGGATACGTGTAGTGCCTGCATCATCTGGCATTCAGCAGATGGCAGAACTAAGCCCTGCCGAGCATGCCGGACTGATTAATGCGTTCAGTGAAGTCAGCGATGATCTGGATGTGCTGGTGGTAGATACCGCAGCAGGTATTTCTGATACTGTAATCAGCTTCAGTCGAGCCGCACAGGAGCTGGTTGTAGTGGTATGCGATGAGCCAGCCTCTATCACCGATGCCTATGCACTGATCAAATTGTTGCATCGGGAGTATGGTGTCAACCGCTTTCGAATCCTTTCAAACATGGTTCGCAGTATACAAGAGGGAAAGGCGCTCTATAATAAACTCTTTAGGGTGACGGATCGGTACCTTGATGTCATGCTCAACCAGATGGGAAGCATCCCGTATGATGAGTCTTTACGCAAGGCTGTGAAAGGTCAAAAATCAGTTGTACAGGCCTATCCACGCAGCCCCGCTTCACAGGCATTCAAGAATTTGGCAAAGAGAGCCGATAACTGGCCTGTACCTGCTGGAGCCAATGGGCAACTTCAGTTCTTTGTGGAGAGGCTGATTCAATATGCAAGTTACAACGGGGAGACAGAACGGTGAATGGTCTGGCAGCGTATTCAGCTATGCAGGAACATAATTGTAATGAACTGGTTACCCAGCATGCGCCACTGGTGAAGCGCATTGCCTATCATCTGATGAACCGATTGCCACCCAATATTCAGGCCGATGACCTGATCCAGGCCGGCATGATTGGCCTGCTTGAAGCAAGCCGCAACTATGACCCAAGCCAGGGTGCCAGTTTTGAGACCTATGCCGGCATTCGCATCAGAGGCTCCATGCTGGATGAGATCAGGCGCAGTGACTGGACGCCCCGATCCGTACATCGCAAGGCGCGTGTTGTCGCAGAGGCCATGCGCACCATTGAAAATGAGTACGGGCGGGATGCCCGTGACGTAGAGGTCGCAGAAGAGCTGGGGATGACACTGAAAGAGTACCACGCAATCCTCCAGGATGCCTCAGGCTGCCGCATCTTCAGCCTGGATGAGCTGACAGCCGTGGGTGATGTCATGCGAGGCGAGGCCGGGGGCATACATGCCGGCCCTTATGAAGGGTTACAAAAAGATGCATTTAAAGAGGCGCTGGCCCAAGAGATAGCGGGCCTGCCAGAGCGGGAACGGCTGGTCATGGCGCTCTACTACGATGAAGAGCTGAATTTAAGAGAGATCGGTCAAATACTCGGTGTCAGCGAATCGCGGGTCTGCCAGATCCATAGCCAGGCGGCATTGCGTCTGCGCTCCCGTCTGGAAGAGTGGCTGGCAGATACGGAAGAAGAGTAATGACTAACTATTGTATTGAGTTTGGAGGTAACAGTGGATAAAAACATGAAGATTCTGATTGTGGATGACTTCTCCACAATGCGGCGGATCATCAAGAACCTGCTGCGGGATCTTGGGTTCACCAACACGCATGAAGCGGATGACGGACTCACAGCACTGCCAATGCTGCAATCAGGTAACTTTGATTTTCTGGTGAGTGACTGGAACATGCCAGGCATGACCGGGATCGACCTATTAAAAGCCGTGCGTGCCGATCCCAAACTGGCCAGCCTCCCGGTGCTGATGGTTACCGCAGAGACCAAACGCGAACAGATTATTATGGCAGCTGAAGCGGGGGTGAATGGATACGTAATCAAACCTTTTACCGCAGGAACTCTGGAAGAGAAAATCAACAAAATCTTCGAGCGCGTTGCAGGTTAACCAAGGGGAATATAGATGGAGCAAACCATCGTTGAGAGTGAGCGTCTGGCTCAAGCACGCGCCCTTGTTGCCGCTCTGGAAGCCGGTAATGATACTGAGGCCACCCAGATTATTAGAAGTTTTCCTGAAAACATGGAGATGGACCTGTTTCAGGAGGTAGGTCGCTTAACACGCGAACTGCATGAAGCCATCATCGGTTTTGCGATGGATGACAAGGTCGTACAGGTCGTACAGCATGAAATGCCCGATGCAGCAGAACGCCTCACCTACGTCATTGAAATGACTGAAAATGCAGCCAACACCACCCTCAAAGCAGTGGAAAACAGCATGCCGGTTTCAGAGGAGTTGGCACAGGTATCCAGCAAATTAGCTGCGGAATGGGATCGCTTCCGGGATCGTAAAATGGAGCTGGAGGATTTTCGTGCACTGAGTGAAGAGATCGGCAGCTTCCTGACCCTGGCCAGCGGCCACTCAAAGACGCTGCATGATAATTTATCAGAGGTGCTTCTGGCACAAGGCTATCAGGACATAACCGGGCAGATCATCCGCCGGGTGATTACGCTGATTCAGGATGTAGAAGAGAAACTGGTACGCTTGGTCGCCATCTCGGGTACAGCAAGAATAAATGAAGTTAAAAAAGCCGAAGTCGAAATGGCAGGCCCTGCCGTGCCAAATGTTGAACAGGGCGAGATGTTAAGCAATCAGGATGATGTGGACGACCTACTCTCCAGCCTGGGATTTTAGTTATGAGCATTAATAGCGATGATGAGATTCTACAGGACTTTCTAATTGAAGCCGGAGAGATCCAGGAGACACTAAACGAAGAGCTGCTGGATCTTGAGCAATCCCCAGATGACCTGGATCTGCTCAACTCTGTTTTTCGTGGATTTCATACCATCAAAGGTGGTGCTGGCTTCCTTGGCATGGATGCCTTGGTTGCTGTTTGTCACCGGGCAGAGGATGTATTCAATATTTTGCGCAAGGGCGAGCGAGCTGTTGACCCAGAGCTAATGGATGCTGTGCTGCAAGTGCTGGATGAAGTCAACAGGATGTTTGAAAGCATAAATGCTGGTGAAGAGCCGGAAGGCGCCCCCGCTGAGTTACTGGAAAGACTAAGGCTATACGCATTACCACAGGATGAAAATGCTGCTCCTGAGGTGGCTCCAGAGCCGGAGCCAGAAACCAAACCAGCGTCATCATCAGCCACAGGAGACGATGATATCTCCGAAGATGAGTTTGAAGCACTGCTGGATCAGCTACACGGCGAAGGCAAGCATGGTAGTGCTCCCACCGCCGCTGAATCAACAACAGCTGCAGCCATTTCTAACAATAGCGACATCACGGAAGATGAATTCGAAGCGCTGCTGGATCAGCTGCACGGCAAAGGCAAACATAGCAGCACGACACAGGCAGGATCAAAGCCAGAAGAGCACAAGAAGTCTGAAGTAAAGGAGCAGCCCGCCACACCTCAGCCAGCAGCCCCATCACCCAAAAAGACAGCAGCAGCGGCCACACCAGCGAAACCTGAAAAGGCTCCGGCAAAAAAGGCGGCGGCGTCTAAAAAAGCAGCACCCAGCGGAGAGACCACAGTACGTGTGGATACCGCAAGGCTGGATGAGATCATGAACATGGTGGGTGAGCTGGTGCTGGTTCGTAACCGGCTTGCCACACTGCGCGCAGATATTGGCGAGGGCCCCGTCGCTGTAGCGGTCAGCAACCTGGATGTCGTAACCTCAGATCTGCAACTGGCAGTTATGAAGACCCGCATGCAGCCGGTTAAAAAAGTATTTGGCCGTTTCCCCCGAGTGGTTCGCGACCTGGCTCGCACCCTTAAAAAAGAGATCGATCTGGAGATGATCGGAGAGGATACCGACCTTGATAAAAACCTTGTGGAAGCACTGGCGGACCCGCTGGTTCATCTAGTTCGTAATGCGGTAGATCATGGCATCGAACAGCCCCATGAGCGAGAGGCCGTTGGAAAAACACGCAAAGGCACAGTAAAACTCTCCGCCTCTCAGGAGGGCGACCACATCATGCTTTCGATCACAGATGATGGCAAAGGCATGGATCCTAATATACTGCGCATGAAAGCGGTTGAAAAGGGCATAATGGATGAAGAGGCCGCCGCCCGGATGGATGATAAAGATTGCTTCAACCTGATTTTTCATCCCGGTTTTTCAACCAAGACAGAGATCTCTGATGTCTCCGGGCGTGGCGTGGGTATGGATGTGGTAAAGACCCGCATCTCACAGATGAACGGGACAGTGGATATTGATTCAGAGCTAGGGACAGGCAGCCTTATTACCATCAAGTTGCCTTTGACATTGGCCATCCTTCCAACCTTGATGGTTGTGCTTGGCACCCAACCCTTTGCGCTGCCGCTGTCAAATGTAGTCGAAATCTTTAACATGGATGTGAGCCGAACCAACACCGTAGACGGTCAACTGACAATTCGTGTCAGAGACCGCGCCCTGCCACTCTTTAACCTGCATGACTGGTTGGTAAAGGATATAAACGCACCACGCGGAGAGGGGGGCGGCCATGTGGTCGTAGTCTCTTCAGGAGGCGTGCATATTGGCTTGGTAGTGGATTACCTGATTGGGCAGGAGGAGGTTGTCATCAAGCCGCTGGGGGCACTATTGCAGGGGCTTGAGGGTATGGCCGGTGCAACGATTACAGGCGATGGCAAGATTGCTTTAATCCTGGATGTGCCAGGGCTCATGCAAAAATATGCACATTGATTTCAGACCGACTGTAAGTTGCAAGTGATGCAAAGGATTTTCCCAGCATCTCTATCACTTGTGGGTTAAACCTATGACATCGAGCTCAAAGATAGGAGTGCTGGTCGTTGATGATTCAGCCTTTTTTCGCAAACGCCTGATTGAGATGCTCAATAAGATAGACGGCATAGCAGTCATTGGCGAGGCGGAGAATGGATTAAAAGCGGTACAGCTGTCACAACAGCTGCATCCTGATGTCATCACTATGGATGTAGAGATGCCGGTTATGGATGGGATAACCGCAGTAAAGCGCATCATGGCAGATCGACCCACTGCTATTTTAATGCTCTCATCCTTAACCAGAGAGGGGGCAACCGCAACACTGGATGCACTGGATGCTGGGGCAGCAGACTTTCTATCAAAGAATTTTGGAAATATATCCGCAGGCCATGAGGCAGCCAGCAGCGTGCTGGCCAAACGTATCTTCGCCCTTGCCAGACGCCCTCCCCTGCCACCATCATCTTCAAAGCCCAAGGTTCAGACTCAGCAGCATCCAGCACCCAAGGCGCACTATCAAATGGTTGTTATTGGTGCCTCAACAGGCGGCCCCGTTGCACTGCAGACGATACTGACCCGCTTACCAGCCAATTTTCCCTTGCCTATCCTGCTGGTGGTGCACATGCCCGCGAACTTTACGCCAGCCTTTGCGAAAAGACTGGATACACAGTCTCATATCACAGTAAGAGAGGCAGTTGATGGTGACCCCCTGCAACCCGGAGTAGCGCTTTTGGCACCAGGTGGCACGCAAATGACCACCGAGCGGCGGGGAAGCGCCAGATCCATTGTGCGCATCAAAGAGTCGGATAGCGGTCAAACCTACAAGCCAAGCGTTGACATCACCTTCAGCTCCTTGGCCAATATCTACCGCAAAGGCATACTTGCTGTTGTCTTGACCGGCATGGGGGCAGATGGGCTGGAAGGTGCTCGCCTGCTTAAATCCAATGGTTCATCAGTATGGTCTCAGAACGAAGCCAGCTGCGTGGTTTTTGGTATGCCGCAAGCGGTGCAAAAAGCCGGGCTGTCCGATCGGGTTCTTCCCGTTAATCAAATAGGCCCAGCACTTGTAAAGGCAGTCGAGAGCACCCCCTGATGGATCTGCTGAGCGTTATCGGTATCATCCTGGCTTTTGTTGCCGTCATTGGTGGCAATGCCCTTGAAGGTGGGCATATCGGCTCACTGCTTAACGGGCCTGCATTGGTGATCGTATTGGGTGGCACAATCGGTGCCATTCTGTTGCAAACGCCAGTACGTGATTTTCTGCATGCATTGCGGCTGGCAGGAAGTGTATTTGTACCACCAAAAATCAATACCCAGGAGGCGATAAAAAAGATCATCCTCTGGAGCGATATCGCACGTAAAGAGGGGCTGCTGGGGCTGGAGACAATTGCAGAGTCTGAAACCGATCTGTTTATGCGCAAAGGCATGCAGCTGCTGGTCGATGGCAGCGAGCCTGAGGTCATAAGATCAATCCTTGAGGTAGAGCTGGATAATCAGGAATATCATGATCTGGCCGCTGCAAGGGTGTTTGAGGGGATGGGAGGCTACGCACCCACGATCGGCATCATTGGCGCGGTTATGGGTCTGATCCATGTCATGCAGAATCTGGCAGATCCCAGCAAGTTGGGCGGCGGCATTGCAACAGCTTTTGTCGCCACCATCTATGGCATCGGATTGGCAAACCTGTTTTTATTACCGTTTGGCAACAAACTAAAGGCACACGCCATGAGCCGCAGCCAATACCGGGAGATGGTGATAGAGGGGATCGTCTCCATTGCAGAGGGCGAAAACCCCAGGAACATAGAGTCAAAACTGCATGGCTATCTTCGGTGAAAATAATGAATGGCCTCTGTTTTTACCATCCGGTTGTTGTCACTTGTTGTAGATGATATGAGACGAAGAAAACGCCATGAAGATCCAGTCAACCACGAGCGGTGGCTGGTCTCTTATGCAGACTTTATCACCCTGCTGTTTGCCTTCTTTGTGGTCATGTATTCAATATCGTCGGTTAATGAAGGGAAATACCGGGTACTCTCCAACACCTTGGTCGGTGCATTCAAGCCCAGTGTGGACAAGATGAACCCGATCCAGATTGGTGATGTAGCCACCAGCTTAAGGCCCTCTGATCCCGGTGCTTATAATCAGGATGATTCACAGCCAGCCAATCTGGAATCCCTTGTTGATGCTGCGCTGCCAGAGACTTCTGGGCAGCCGGATGAGGTTATGCCAAACCAGGCTGACCTCTCCTCTATTGCTGCTGACCTTAAAGGCTCCATGTCAAACTATATTGGACAAGGGCTTATTGAGGTTACACAGACCAAGCACTGGATTGAAGTCGAAATAAAAAGCAAGATGCTGTTTGCCAGTGGCACGGCCCGTATTTCACATAAAGCACTCAATGTCATGCGCACTATTGCTGCAATCCTCAAGCCACTGCCGAATGTCATCAATGTGGAGGGGCATACCGATAATATTCCAATTAAGAATGCCGCATTTCCCTCCAACTGGGAGCTGTCGGCATCCCGCGCCGCCAGTGTAGTGCACATATTTACCCGTCTGGGCATTGACCCTGAACGTCTGGCCGCCATTGGTTATGCAGAACACCGCCCCATAGCGGATAACACAACAGCTGCCGGTCGACAAAAAAATCGTCGTGTCTCACTATTGATCATGGCAGGAAAAAAAGCGCAGGCAGGTCGCAAAATCGTAGAAGCAGCCGAGATTCCACAGTGAAAGTCTGGACTATTGCCAATCAAAAAGGAGGGGTAGGAAAGACAACAACAGCCGTCAGCCTGGGGGGTCTGCTTGCGGCCTGGGGCTTCAGAACACTACTGGTGGATATCGACCCACACGGCTCACTAACCAGCTATTTCAGATATGACCCTGACATGCTTGAAGAGAGCGCCTACTCCCTGTTTCAGGCAGTGGCAGAGCGACGCCCTATCGACCCGGCATCCATTATCTGTGAGACCGGGACAGAGGGTTTGGAGCTGCTGCCCGCATCAGTGGCACTGGCAACACTTGACCGCCAGGCTGGCCGACTGGAAGGGATGGGATTGATACTCAAGAATGCACTGAACAAGCTCTCCAATCGCTATGATTATGTATTGATTGACTGTCCACCCATGCTGGGTGTGCTCATGATCAATGCTCTGGCAGCCTGCGAACGCTTGGTTATTCCCGTGCAGACCGAATTTCTTGCGCTCAAGGGTCTGGAGCGGATGCTGAATACACTAAAAATGGTGCTGAAGGCACGCAAAACAGACTTCTCTTATATTATCGTCCCCACTCTGTTTGACAAGCGCACAAGAGCCTCCATTTCAAGCCTTAGAACACTGCGTAAAAACTGGCCAAATGAGCTGTGGGAAGGCGTCATTCCAATAGATACCAAGTTTCGTGAAGCAAGCCGTGCCGGTATACCACCCGCTGCATTTGACCCACGTGCCAGAGGCCTTTTGGCCTATGCTGCTCTGTTGGAGACCCTCCAGCAGATGGACCAGCCTCACTCCAGAGCCGGGGCCACCGGATGAAAACCAAACGAGAAGAACAACCACTGCAACTCAGCGAGCCAGATCAACTGGTTGCAGAGTATTTGCAGACACTTCTAAATGAAGTAGAGGAGTATAAAGAACCGGTTAATGAGACACCGGACACCGCGGTCACCCAAGGGCAGGATGCAGCCCCTGTAACCGCCCCAAAGGTGGAGCCAGCTGCCGCACCAGTGGCCTCATCGGCCGTGCATCTGGATATTGAAGAGCAACCGCAACCGGTAATTCCACACTGGGGAAAAGGGCGGTTTCAATGCCTGCTGTTTGAGATCAATGGGCTACACTTAGCGGTACCGTTAAGTGAGTTAAGCAGCATTGCAGGAAAACTGGAATCAGGCACAACGCATCTCCTGGGGCAGCCAGAGTGGCACCGGGGCATATTGGCGCATCGCGGACACAAGGTGGGGGTCATTGATATCGCACGACTCGTTATGCCAGGCAAGCTGTCGCCGGTAACAGAGCAGACCGTCTCTCCCAACCATGTACTGATTATTGGCAATGGGGAGTGGGGGCTGATGTGTGACAAATTGCTCAGCCCGGTTATGGTGGAGTCTGATGATGTCCATTGGTCCTGCCGGCATAAAAACCGCGCCTGGATGGCAGGCACACTGCCAGATCAGCTCTGCATCATCATTGATCTGGATGTACTGCTAACAATGATCCAAGCCGGCAACCCCAGGAGCCACGCCAAAACAGGCATGAATAATGCATGAGAAGATGCCGTGCGCCATGTGCGTCCGGTTTTTGACAGTCAGATGATAAGAACATTGAGGTGAGACATGACAGATGCCGTAGCCGAGAGTTATGCGGATGACCCGGTAATACAACTGGTTACCTTTAGGCTTCAGGATGAATCCTACGGCATCAATGTGATGCAAGTGCAGGAGGTACTGCGTGTTTCGGAGATTGCACCCGTTCCGGGGGCACCAATGTATGTGCTTGGAATAATCAATCTGCGTGGCAACGTGGTTACCGTGATCGATACAAGAACCCGCTTCGGGCTCTCCACGACAGAGATCGAAGACTCCAGCCGCATCGTCATCATAGAGTCTGACAAACAGGTTGTCGGCATCCTGGTAGATAGCGTTGCCGAAGTGGTGGAGCTGCGCTCCTCAGAGGTCGACAGCGCCCCAAATGTTGGAAACGAAGAGAGCTCACGCTATATCCAGGGCGTAGCCACAAGAGAAGAAAACCTACTGATTGTCGTGGATTTAAACAAACTGCTGACAGACGAAGAGTGGGCAGAAGTTGGGATGTTCTAACCGCTATCGCATGCCAGTGCTCCGTCAAGGTAATAACTTAGGATGCAGCGCTTCCCAAGGGTAGATGATTATGCTTGATACAATAGATATAACCTGGGGCAGTGCCTGGGCTGGCATAGGCATAGCAGGCTTGACCGCCATTGGCTGCCTGCTGTGGGTATTGATCTCCCAGCTGCGAAAAAAAAGCATTCAGCTGACCCAGGCTCAGGCGCAGATCGATACGCTCACATCGAACCTCTCTGCACTCTGTGCAGGCACCGTTGGTGTCAACAGGCGGCTTAACCAGCTAGAGCAACACCATCGGGCATTACAGATGCGTCAGGATCATATCGAGAACCAGGAGCAGAATGATTGCTCATACGGTGACGCCATACAGATGGTTCGTCATGGCGCAACGGCCCCACGTCTCATAGAAGAGTTAGGACTAGGAAGCAATGAAGCCAATCTGATCGTAATGCTGCATGGGATAAAAGAGACCGGCTAAGGGCCGGTAAAAAACGAGTCTATGCCACATTGAGTGGATAAAAATAGCTTCAATTTCCCGCACAAAAAGTAGATCATATTGATGAAGTTCTCGGTATTTCGATAGCCTCTAGCTCTTCTTGAGGATTCGGGCTTCTCTTTCCAGCAAGCAGTACTGCCGCCCACCTTTGGCACTCTGATAGGTATGCCGCTCGACATCGATTTCCCCCCAAATCGTTTGATAAGATTTGTTGAACCTCCCTCTGCCACTCTTTTGCCACGCACTTGCTGGAGCGCGGTATGGATATCCGGACGATTCAGGAGCAGTTGGAGCATGCAGATGCGTGTATCACTCAGATCTCATGCATCTGATTGAGCGGGGTGGCTCGGCGGTGCTGAGCCCCCTGGCTTCAACCCTTTCTTTGCATGAGAGCAGCCAGTAACTAAGCGGCTGTTTATGGCGCCCCCGACACGATTCGAACGTGTGACCTTCCGCTTAGGAGGCGGATGCTCTATCCAGCTGAGCTACGGGGGCGAGGTAAACTTGTTTTTGTCTGCTTGCGGGAGTCGCTTTAACCCTCTGCTGTTCCCGTGAGCCTCTGTTTCCGGGCATTCTAGCACTCTATTCCATCTAGCGGCTATCCTTGCGATGTGTGGATTTGATCTCTAACATACATGTTCTCGTTATCTGACTTTTTCACATTATGCTCGACTCATCACATCTGCTTTTTCCCTCCCGCTTCCCGCAACTCAGGCGTCGCCAGCTGGAGACCATCCAGGTCAATCTGGGGTACCGCTGTAATCTGAGTTGCCAACATTGTCATGTGAATGCCGGCCCCAATCGGGTGGAGTCGATGGATCGGGAGAGCATGGATCAGATGATCGCTTTTATGCAGAGATTTCAGGTCTCTACGCTTGATTTGACAGGTGGTGCGCCAGAGTTGAATCCACATTTCCGTTATCTGGTCGAGCAGGCACGGGGGCTGGGCGTCAGAGTGATTGACCGCTGCAATCTGACGGTTCTGGAGGAGCCGGAGCAGACCTCTTTGGCCGCGTTTCTGGCCGCAAACCAGGTTGTGGTTTTCGCCTCCCTGCCCTGTTATCTGAAAGGAAATGTGGATGCCCAGCGAGGAGGAGGTGTCTACGAATCCAGTATCCGGGGGCTGAAAAGGCTCAATGCCCTGGGCTATGGCAAGGCCGGAAGTGGTCTGGAGTTAAACC
Source organism: Candidatus Polarisedimenticolaceae bacterium (assembly GCA_021648685.1). GTDB lineage: Bacteria > Pseudomonadota > Gammaproteobacteria > Chromatiales > Chromatiaceae > WFXD01. The sequence continues at coordinate 43,800 of JAKISI010000001.1, read as the reverse complement.
TGGTTTATAACCCATCGGGGCCGCATCTGCCGCCACCGCAGGAGATACTGGAGACAGAGTACAGGGCGCAGCTGCGAGACCGCTTTGGCATCCAGTTCAACCAGCTGTATACCTTGACCAATATGCCTATTTTGCGCTTTGGCAGCCTGCTCCGGTCACGGGGTGGGTTTGACAGCTATCTGGATCTGCTGCGAAGCGCGTTTGATGAGAATAATCTGGGCAGTGTGATGTGCCTCAACCAGATCAGTGTAGATTGGCAAGGGTATCTGTTTGACTGTGATTTTAATCAGATGCTGGATATGCCGCTGGTGCATGCGCAGCAGGCGCGTACCCATATCAGCGAGCTGATGGGGGATGATCTGGAAGGGGCGGCCATCGCGGTGGCTGAGCACTGCTATGGCTGCACGGCGGGACAGGGCAGCAGTTGCGGTGGTGCATTGGATTAGATGATGCAAAACAGGTTGTCTATTATCATCCCCAGCCTGAATGAGGCAGCGTCCATTGGCCGTTTGCTGGCATCACTACAGCCACTGCGCCAAGCGGGGCATGAGGTGATTCTGGTGGATGGCGGCAGCCATGATGGCACGGTGCAGATTGCGAAGCCGCTGGTTGACCAGTTGCTCTGTTCTGCCGCTGGCAGGGCAAAGCAGATGAACTGTGGTGCAGCCGCAGCCAATGGGACGCTGCTCTGGTTTGTGCATGCCGATACGGAGCTGCCTGCGGGTGCGGCCGAGTTGATCCTTAACAGGGTTGCTGCGGGTGCGATCTGGGGGCGGTTTGATGTGCGGTTTTCCGGTTTGCATCCACTGCTGCAAATGGTGGCATTTGCGATGAATCTACGATCACGCTGGACAGGTATTGCAACGGGTGACCAGGCCATCTTTGTCCGGCGGGATCAGTTTGATGATCTGGGTGGTTTTCCTGAGATACCGCTGATGGAGGATATTGTGCTTAGTAAACGGTTGAAACGGATTGGCAAACCACTCTGCCTGCATCTGAAGCTGACAACCTCCAGCCGCCGTTGGGAGTGCCGAGGCATCTGCCGTACGGTGGTATTGATGTGGTGGTTGCGACTGGCATTTGCATTGGGGGCAAACCCCAAACGGCTGGCAGGCTGGTATCTGCCAGCACGCCAGGAGGCTGTCCGAGAATAGAAGACCTACTACCCAAAAAGCGGGCACAAGTGTGGAAAAGCTGGATTTGGCCAGATTCCCCCATCATTTTCGTTAAATATGCCCAATATTCGCCTCAAATAATGGAAAAATCTGACTCAAACCAGCTTTCCCTCGCTACGATCTCTATTCTCGGGCAGCCTCCTGGTTTATGCGATTTCCTAATACACGAATATTGATATTTGCCAAGGCACCAGTGCCGGGCTATGTCAAAACCCGGTTGATTCCGGCCTTGGGTGCAGAGGGTGCGGCATCATTCTGCATGCGATTGCTGCAACAGAGCGTTGAATCGGTTATGGCCGCCGGTCTCTCCCCGGTTCAACTCTGGTGTGCTCCGGATTCAACCGATGCCTTTTTTCAACAGCTGGCATCTCAACATGATCTGCGGCTATGTGATCAGTCTGGCGCTGATCTTGGTGAACGTATGTGCCGTGCTGCCGATCGGGCACTGAAAGAGTCAGATGCCGTGCTGCTGATAGGTGCTGACTGTCCCCTGCTGAGTGGTGCTCATCTGGCTCAGGCCTTGCAGTGGTTGATGGATGGGGAGGATGCTGTGCTGGGGCCGGCTGAGGATGGCGGTTATGTCCTGCTTGGGCTGCGTCAGAGCAGTGCGGTGCTGTTTGAAGATATGCCCTGGGGTGGTGATCAGGTGCTTGAGATGACCCGCAGACGGCTGGCCGGATTGGGCTGGCGCTGGCAAGAGCTGGAGCCGTTGTGGGATATTGACCGCCCCGTAGATTTTGAACGCTGGCAGCAGCAAAACCGATAGTGGTCGTTGCTTCTGTGGGCTATTTTTTGAGCGGATGCTCTTCAGGCAGGAGTTTGAATATCCAGATTGCCAGTTTGTGGCGCATATTGGGTTCATCTACCTGCCCCTTGGCCAGTGGCTGGATCTGCTTGTCATGCACCAGCAGCCGGTAGATATATTCGATCTTCAGGTGGTGAGAGTCGGTGGGGTCAAATTCTGCCGCCCCACGCTTCTCGGCATAGATCATCCCTACACGCAGCGCCTCTTTTAGAAGCCCTTTTTCATTTTTCAGTTTCTTCATAATAACGGTTTTTGTGGCACGGTTGATCCGGCCTTGCAAAAATTGTACACCAGGTTGCAGGCAAGCTTACCGCAGTTGTCCTGGTTTTGATATTTGTGATGCCCCTCCCGTGGCCCACCGATGGTAGGTCTCATCAGACCACAGGGATTGAAACCAGGCGATGATGCTGTCAACTTCAGTGGTAGAGAGGATGTCGTCGAAGGGAGGCATTTTGCCGCCAAAGCGGGCGCCTCCATGGCGTATGGTCAGACGCAGCTGTGGCAGTGGGTGGTGCCAGGCATGTGCTGTTCCGTTCAGTGGGGGAGGGGGATAGACGCCGTTGGCATCTGATTTACGCCAGTCGGGTGTGGCTTCAGCATTTTCCCCGTGGCACTTTGCGCAGTGTTCCGTATAGAGCCGCTTGCCTTGTGTGATCTGATGGGTGCTGTACCAGCGTTTTTCACTGCCTGCTGCCAGTACGGCATCAACCTGGATGATTGCCGGCAGAGAGGAGAGAAAAATGAGGGATAAAGCGGTTTTTTGCATGTGATTCTCATCCATTTGGCTCTTTGATAAGATGCCCGGATTACAGTAGCTGGATCTCTGGATTCCGTTACGTTATAACAGATTGGCATTTTTATATCAGATGAAGCAATCCCAACTGGTTCTCTCCCAGACGCCACCTTTCGCTGTCCCGTTACGTTTTTTTATGACGGCACCGCTGTTTGGGGTGATGGCCGCACTGTTGCTGATTTTTTTAGATCACAGCCATTTCAGCAGTCGCTGGTCAGCCGGCATGCTGGCCTATACCCACCTTCTGGTATTGGGTTATCTGGCAATGGTGATGCAGGCGGCGCTGCTGCAGGTGGTCTCGGTGTTGCTGGGTGGGCAGCCACGCCAGATTGGATGGGTTGCCGCGGTCATGCAGATCACCCTGGCGGTTGGCACCTTGCTGCTGGCGGCCGGATTTATATCCAGTCTGCCCTATCTCATGCATACGGCGGTGTTGCTGCTGCTGATCTCTTTTGTGCTGTTTATTGGTGCTGTTGTTTCGGGACTGCTCAGGAGTAGCGCCCAGCGCAGCACTGGGTTTGCGATTGGCCTAGCCCTGGCAAGCCTGATTATCACGGTGGGGTTGGGTGCCTGGCTGGCTATCGGGCACAGTGTGCCAGGTGTGGCGCTTGCCCGACATCTGACGGGGATTCATCTGGTCTGGGGGCTGGTGGGGTGGTCTGGTCTTCTGCTGATCACTGTGGCCTATGCTGTGGTGCCGATGTTTCAGTTGACACCGGCCTACCCTGCGGCGCTGATTCGCTATCTGACGGTAGTAGTTATTGTGGGCCTGGTTGTCTGGGCTGGCAGTGGGATTTTGAAGTTGCCGCTGCTCTCTTTGATCGGAGCAGCGGCCGTTGCAGCAGAGTTGGCACTGTTTGCGGTGGTCACCCTTCGGTTGCAGCATAGACGCAAGAGAAAACCGGCGTCAGAGGTGACGCTCTGGTTTTGGCGCTGTGCCATGCTGAGCCTGTTGGCCGCAGTTGCGCTCTGGATTGCGGCATTGATCTCTCCGGCGCTGAAGCAAAACCCCAGCTATCCGCTGTTGCTGGGGCTGTTGATGATCCAGGGGTTCTTGATCTCGGCTGTCAATGGCATGCTGTATAAAATCATACCCTTCCTGACCTGGCTGCACCTCAGTATCAAGGTGACTGAGCATAGACTCAGCCGGCGTCTGATTCCAAATATCAGGAAGCTGCTTCCGGATGACCGGGCCGCTATCCAGTTCTGGCTGCATCTTTTGATGCTGCTGTTGATGGTTGCAGTATTATGGCGGCCGGCCTGGTTTCTTGTTCCGGCAGGTGTTGTGTTTGCGGCTTCCAACCTGCTGTTGTGGTTGAACCTGATGAGTGTGCTTGGAATCTATAAAAAAACCTGGGACAGGATCACGGAAGCTGCAGCGGAAAAAAGAGCGGAAGAATCAGCGACAGCGTCACCCACATGATCAGCATAAGCGGCAGGCCAACGCGCAGGAAATCTGTGAATTTGTAGCCACCGGCACTGAAGATCAGCAGGTTGGTTTTATAGGCCATGGGGGTGGCGTAGCTCATATTGGCACCAAACAGGACGGCCAGCACAAAGGCCTCGGGTGAGAGTCCAAGCTCCTGTGCAATGCTGATGGCGATGGGGGTGCCGATCACCGCTGCGGCATTGTTGGATACGATATTAGTGAGGATGGCCATCAGCAGCATCAAGCCGCTCATGATCATCGCAGGTGGCCAGTCGGCGACCAGTGAGACATAGCCCAGAGCCAGGAACTCGGCACCACCGGTTCGGGTCAGCGCAAGACCGAGTGCCAGGCTAACGGCAACGATCAATATGATGGGGGTGCTGAGCGCATCGGCGGCATCATTCCAGCTCAGACATTTTGTCACCAGCATCAACCCCATTCCCGCCAGCGCGGTGACAGTGATCGGGGCAATGCCGAATGCGGCCAGCCCAACGACCAGCAACATGATGGAGAGCGCCAGCGGGGCTTTGTCGGTATGCGGCAGATCGACTGTGGCGTCAAGTACCAGAACATCACCACGGTTTTTGATGGTTTTAAGGCTTTCGGCCGCCCCCTGTGCGAGTAGCACATCTCCAAGCTGAAGCTCCGTGTCACTGATGTCCCGGCCCCGCAGTGAGACACCACCGGGTCGGTTCAGACCCAAAATGACCAGGCCGTAGCGCTCGGCGAAGCGGGCGCGTCTGAGTGTCTTGTGGTAGAGGGGGGAGTGCTCTGTGACTACAATTTCAGCCAGCTGTTGCCCTTCGGCCGAGAGTGGGTTTTCATCACTGATGGGGGTTTCGATATTTGAGACATTGTAGAGTTTTGCTCCCAGCAGGTGCTCGTAATCTTTCAGATTTTCCGGGGTATCACTTACCAGCAGGCGATCACCTTCGCGGATTACTGCAGTTGGCAGCCGGCTTACTTGCAACCCTTCACCGCGATAGATCGCCTCGACCTTCATCTCCCGATTGGTCTTTATCAGGATGTCGGTCAATGTTTTTCCATTGGCGAAGCTCTCTTCATCAATGTGCAGCAGTGCCTCAAAGACGCGCGGAGAGGTATCAGCCAACAGCGGTTTGCGTTCGGGCAGCAGGCGAGGTGCAACAAGCCACAGGTAGATGATGGCGATGCTGGCGGCGATGGCAGCGGGCATGACAAAGTCAAACATGCCGAACTGCTTGAGCCCGAGATCTGCGGCAATGGCAACGACCAGCAGGTTGGTTGAGGTGCCAATGGGGGTGCCCATGCCGCCCACCAGTGTGGCGAACCCCATTGGCATCAGGATGCCTGAGGCTGGTTGCTTGCTGCGCAGTGATGCGCTGATCAGTATCGGCAGCAGCATCACGACGATGGGTGTGTTGTTGAGAAAGCCGCTTAGCACCGCTGCAATGAACAGTGTCAGCAGCAGCGAAAGCATGGGAAAGGCGATCCATATTCGGGAGAGGAACGAGGCCAGTGGGCGCAGTGCGCCTGTGGTCTCCAGCCCGCGGCTGAGGATCATCAGCGAGCAGATGACGACCAGTGCCTCATGACCAAATCCGAGGAAAAGCTCTTCCGGGCGGAGTTCAAGCCCGTTGCGTTGATAGGGGAACACCTCAAACCCGACGACCAGTGCGATTAAAACCAGCAGAGAGGAGGTTTCAAGTGGAATGCGGTCGCGGGTAAAAAGAAACAGTGCAACGCCAATCAATACAAGAACAGCGTAGGTGTGGGCATCAGGTATTGATAAAGGCATTAGTGGTTGGTGTACCCAGTGAGATTTTTTTGGAAGCTGCTCTCTCGTTACATTATTAAATCAATTCAGTGAATGGATCAAATATTGCCCATGCCCAAAGTGTCGTCATCTATCTGGATTTCTTTATGCTTTTATCGCCGGGGGTTGCCTGGAAAAGGGTTGATAGTTTGCGGGATCTTCTCTATTGTGCTGTGAGAACCCAAGGAGAACATGATGCTTACCCCGCGTCAACTTCAAACCCTAAACTTTATTCGGCACTTTATAGCTGCTCATCAGCATGCCCCGAGTCTAACCGAGATTGCGCATGGTATTGGTATTCGCTCCAAGGGTGTGGCACACCGTTATGTGCAGGCGCTGGCGGGTGCGGGCTATCTTATCTTGCATCCGGGGCGGCAGCGGGGGATTGAGCTGGTGGAGGAGGATCGGGCCGATATGTTGAGCATGCCGCTGATGGGGTATATTGCAGCAGGCCAGCCGATTGAGGCCATTCCGGGTCAGGATGTGCTGAACCTGGGTGAGTTGCTGGGGGCAGACCGCTATGCGCTTCGGGTAAGGGGTGACTCGATGATTGAGGCAGGTATTCAGGATGGGGATACGGTTATTATCGAACACCGGGTGCGTGCAGATGATGGGGAGATCGTGGTGGCGTTGGTTGATGGTGAAGAGGCGACACTCAAACGCCTGAAAACCCGGCTGGATGGCCGTGTTGAGCTGGTCGCAGAAAACCCCGGGATGTCACCGCTGCTCTATGCCGCTGAACGGGTAGCGGTGCAGGGTGTGGTGGTTGGCCTGCTGCGCTGTTATCCGTGATCGGCCTGATAGTATCTTCAAGTGCCGTATCAGGGGGGAGCTACCGATTTGTGCGGCGCTATTTCATCAACTAAAGTTTTCCACTTTACCCTAAGCGACCATGCGCAATAAAGCATTGATGAAGGAATTTTGAGTGGATTTGCCCGGTTTAGGGCAAAGGGTAACAAAGAGAGCTAACCGTGCCGCTTGCAGTAATCAATCAAGCCGGAAGTGGAGAGGTCATGTGCTAGAGGCTCCGCCTCACTCTTCAGCTCTGCCAGAATAACCCCCGCAAGCTGCTTGCCCAGTTCCACACCCCATTGATCAAATGAGTTGATGTTCCAGATCACACCCTGCACAAAGATTTTGTGCTCGTAGAGTGCAATCAGCGCCCCCAGTCGGCGCGGTGTCAACTTGTCGATCAGGATGCTGTTGGTTGGGCGGTTCCCCGGAAAGACTTTGTGCGGCAGCAGATCGACAATGCGTTCCACCTCCAACCCTGTCTGTTCCAGCTCCTCTCTCGCTTCCGCCCGGGTGCGTCCCTTCATCAGCGCCTCGGTCTGCGCCAGAAAGTTGGCCAGCAGCTTTTGATGCTGATCTGCCACGGGGTTATGACTTTTCAGAGGGATAATAAAATCTGCCGGCACCATCTGCGTCCCCTGATGCATCAACTGATAGAAGGCGTGCTGACCATCCGTACCCGCTGCGCCCCACACCACGGGGCCGGTGGCATACTCCACCACCTTGCCATCCCGCGTCACCCGCTTGCCGTTGCTCTCCATATCGGTCTGTTGCAGGTAGGCTGGCAGATGGCGCAGGTATTGATCATAGGGCAGGATGGCATGGGTGCGTGCGCCGGCAAAGTTGGCATACCAGACCCCCAGCAGCGCCAGTATCACCGGCATATTTTCTGGCAGCTCGGCAGTGCGAAAATGCTCGTCCATCTCATGCGCACCAGCCAACAACTCCTCAAACTGATCCATGCCCACAGCAATTGCAATCGGCAGGCCAATCGCAGACCAGAGTGAGTAGCGGCCACCCACCCAGTCCCAAAAGCCAAACATATTGGCCGGGTCGATACCAAATGCACTGGCCGCCTCTGTGTTGGTAGAGACGGCTACAAAATGACGGGCAACCGCCTTCTCATCCCCCAGTGCATTGATAGACCACTGCCGTGCCGTATGGGCATTGGTCAGTGTCTCCTGAGTGGTGAAGGTTTTGGAGGCCACGATAAACAGCGTGGTTTCAGGGTTCAGCGGTTTTAGTGTCTCCATAATGTGGGTGCCATCCACATTGGAGATAAAATGCATCTGTAGCTGCGTTGTCTGATAGTGTCGCAGCGCCTCGGTCACCATCAGCGGCCCCAGGTTGGAGCCGCCAATTCCGATATTGACCACATCGGTGATTCTTCGCCCGGTATGCCCGGTCCACTCGCCACTGCGCACGGCCTCTGAGAATCTAGCCATCTGCGCCAGCACCTCCCGCACCCCTAGCATCACATCTTCACCCTCCAGCCAGACTGGATGGCCACTCCGGTTGCGCAGAGCCACATGCAGCACGGCCCGGCGCTCTGTGTTATTGATGCAGTCCCCGGCAAACATGCGCCGAGTCCAGGTCTTTAGATCCGCCGCTTCTGCCAGTTCCATCAATAGCGCCAGCCCTTCACGGTCAATGATGTTTTTAGAATAGTCCAGCAGCATTCCGCAGTTATGCAGCGACATGGTCTCAAAGCGTTCTGGATCCCGTGCAAAAAGATCCCGCATTGGCACCGATGAGAGCTTTCGCCAATGATCTTTCAACGCCCGCCACTCTTCCGTCTGATTCAATATGGCCATAATGAGTAACACCCAGTTGCTTTGTAATGTGCAGACAACTCCAGCGCAGATGCGCTTCCGACATGTGTTAGAGTATACGCAAATTCACCCTCAAACCCAGCTTGGATATTTCATGTTGTTGTCACAAAAAATAAGGCATGGATAACGCAGCCCCTTTCTCCTCAACCGATTCACAGCAATCACTTAAGATACTATTCGCCGCCAGCGAAGCGCAGCCCCTGATAAAGACAGGTGGCCTTGCCGATGTTGCTGGCAGCCTGCCGCCCACGCTACGCCATATGAATCATGATATTCGTCTGATTCTGCCGGCCTACCCTGAGGTGGTGGAGAGGGCCATCCCGTTAAAAGAGGCGGCAACGCTCTATCTGGCAGGGCATACAGAGCCGGTACGCCTGCTCTCGGGCATGCTTTTTGGCCATCTTCCGCTCTATCTGGTCGATGCACCCGAGCTGTTTGGTCGCCCTGGCAACCCCTACGTTGGCCCGGACGGCCATGACTGGCCCGACAATGCCCAGCGTTTTGCGCTCTTCTGCCGGGCTGTTGTTGCGGTGGCACTTAACCAGGCAGATCAGCATTGGCAGCCTGACATTATCCACTGCAACGACTGGCAAACCGGCCTGGTTCCCCCGCTGCTGCACCATGAAGGAAACCGGCCGGCAACGCTCTTTACCATCCACAATCTGGCCTACCAGGGGCTCTTTGACCAGGCCATTTTCCAGCAGCTACAGCTTCCATCAGAGCTATGGAGCCACGAGGGTCTGGAGTTTCATGACAAGCTCTCTTTCATCAAAGGTGGTCTGGCGTTTGCCGACCGGCTCAACACCGTCAGCCCCACCTATGCCGATGAGATCTGCACATCAGAGTTCGGTTATGGGTTGGAAGGGCTGCTGCGCCACCGGCAGAATCGGCTCTCCGGTATACTCAATGGCATTGATTATCACTACTGGAACCCCGCTGCCGACCCCTATATCCACCAGCATTTTGACCACAACACCTTTGAGCTAAAGCAGATCAACAAGCAGCAACTCCAGCAGGAGATGGGGCTGCCGCAGAATAAGAAGGCCTTTCTACTGGGCTATGTAGGGCGGCTGGTAGAGCAGAAGGGGATCGACCTGGTGCTGGAGCTGCTGCCGAAGCTGGCTCGCATCGAGAACATTCAGGTTGTTTTGCTCGGCAGTGGTATGGCTCATTTTGAAGAGGCACTAAGCGATGCCAGTGAACGCTACCTGGATAACATCGCCATCCATATCGGATATAACGAACAGCTGGCTCACCGCATCGAAGCCGGCAGTGACTGCTTTCTGATGCCCTCCCGATTTGAACCCTGCGGTCTGAACCAGCTCTACAGCCTGCGTTACGGCACTGTGCCCATTGTGCGCCACACGGGAGGGTTGGCCGATACCGTGGTTGATGTCACCGCCCAGAGCCTGCTTGACGGCAGTGCCACCGGGTTTGTATTTGACCACCCTACGGCTCCCGCCCTGTGGGAGGCCATCGAGCGCGCTATTGAGTTCTACCATCGCCCCGAAAGCTGGTGGCAGAAGCTGGCAGTAACCGGCATGCAGCAGGATTTCAGCTGGCCCAGTAGCGCAACACAGTATGTGGAGCTCTACCGCGAAGCAATCCTTAACCCCATCCCCAATCCGGTACGATAAAAAAACGGGGCATAAGAACCCGGTTTTTTTATCCAGGATACACGATTGATTGCGGATACGATTTAATCATCATCGTCGTCTTCGTGGTCTCTGCCTCTATAGGCAGGATAATCCTGCGGCGATAACCCTCGGCGTTTTAACTTCCAGATATATTCAGCCTCATCCTCATCCGCACTGCGATGGCATTCGACACAATTTTCATAGTCACGAATGCCCTCTTCCACATGCTCTTCCCGGATCTTTGAACGGGAGTGTTCATGGCAGCCATAGCAGGTGTAATTGCTGTAATTACTCTCGATATGGCACTTGTCGCAGGCCGCATCGTGATCCTTGTCGAAGCGGAAGTATTTCTCATGTTCCAAGGTAGCAGGAGTCCAACCATCAATGGTATGACATTGAGAGCAGTTGCCCTCGATCTTCAGATGCAGTGCATCAGACGGATTGGTGTGGCAGCCACTGCACTGCTCCTGTATATCCCGTGCAATCAACTGATGTGAAAAATAGCCAATGGGCCGAAAGGCCTGCACGCCTTTGTGATCACTGTGGCAAGCAATACAATCATCTTCGATCAACTGTTGATGGAAGGCGACATTTTTCTTCTCTTTGGCAATGATCAGACCTTTGGTGGTCTTCAGGCCGATCTCCTCCACCTTATGGCATTTCATGCACTTGTCAGGTGTGCTGCCAATAAATGGCGTATGGCAGTTGAAGCAGTCATCAGTGAGATCCAGATGGGCATCAATGAGCTTACCTGGCTCAATCATCAGCTGTGGAACAAAGATCACCAGCAGCAGAATCGCCGCCAGGTTGGCCAGGACGATTGCATTGACAGTTCTATTTTTCATTTCCATTGCCAGTATAGAAGGATGGTAAAGATATGGGTGATAGCAAGTACCGAGAAGACCAGGGTGATCGGAAAGTGCACCGCCCGCCACCTCTTCATCAGGTCATAGGTGACAGAGTCCCAGAAGAGCTCTTTCTCTGCTGCTTCCGCAGTAAGCCCTCGCTCTGCATAGCTTGCCTTTTTCTCTGCCACATAACGGCGTGAGCGATCCAGCAGGTACTGACCGGTCATGCCGCTGATGATGTTGACCATCATGGCAACCAGCGCCAGCCAGGGTAGGATGTTGTAGACATGTATGCCCGCATGCACCAGAACCATCAGCGCTCCTGTCCAGGTAAGAACCTCATGCAGTTTGAGCAATGTCTTCGGTTTGCCAAAGCTGATCTTCTTGCGTTTACGCATCGAGTAGAGGAAGGAGAGCAGGATTAAAAGAACACCCGGTATGCCCAGCCAGCGCCCGATCCAGGTCAAACCCGATAGATGCAGTAGCGCATCTACTATAGCCGTCGCAGCAATCAGTGCGATAAAACTCAGCAGAAACGGCATGACTTTTTTACTGATAAGCGAAGGTTCCATAACGGTCTCTATGCGGTTAGCGTAAGGTCACTTTTAGGTTTTGAAATACACAACAGGCAGTGCCCTGCCTCTATGTCAGCATCAGGATCCTGAGTGTAATCCACTTCACCAGATTCCAGAGCGGTCTGGCAGCTGCCACAACTGCCAGCCCGGCAGCCAGAATCCACTTCAATACCATTATCCTCGGCCAGCTCCAGCAGTGACTCAACATCCGGGTTCCAGCTGATGTTTTTACCAGACTTGCTGAAGGTGACGGTGATAGCCTGCTGTGCTGCATCTGGCTTGCTGATCTGTGGTTTGGCTCTCTTATGCTTGGGCAAGGTTGCCGGGCCGAAGGACTCGTAATAGATATCATCAGTTGCGACACCCCAGGTTTCCAGCGCAGGTACCAGACTCTCCATCATCGCCCTGGGTCCACAGACATAGAACTGGTAGCGCTTCAGCTGCAAGGTGAGGCGCAGCAGCTTGATACCCACATGCCCTCGGTGCTGATAGTCAACACCCTCCTTATCCGCCTCATTGGGTCGGCTATAGCAGATATGCAGGTGGAAGTTGGCATGCGTTTGCTGCAGCACCTCCAGATGCCTCTTCATGATATGGTCGGTGCCATTGCGCACCCCATAGAAGAGCCAGATCTCACGCGAACTTCCGCTGTGTAAAAGGGTATTGATGATACTCAGCATCGGTGTGATGCCGATACCCCCTCCCACCAGGACAATGGGCAGAGGCTCTCTCTCTACAAGGTAAAAATGGCCGGATGGTGCCTTGACTGAAAGCTGCGCCCCCTCTTGCACATGATCATGGAAGTAGTTGGAGCAGCAGCCAGGCGGTATATCCTGTTGATTGGCTGGTGGGGGAACCCGCTTGATAGTAACCCGGTAGTAATCAGGCTGCGGCCTATCCGACAGGGAGTAACAGCGCACGATGCTTTTTATTTCACAGGTTATTGGGTCTGTGATCTGGAGATTGAAGGTAAGAAACTGACCCGGTTTAAACGAGGGTAGAGGCTGGCCATCTACTGGCACCAGATAGAAGGAGCAGATAGATTCTGCCATATCTTCCATAACCCGACGCTGAACAACAAAATCCTTGAAGCCCTGCCAGGCGGGTGGTGCTTTAGCTGCCACTTCAGATGAAACAGTTGCAGCGGTATTTGATGTGGCAGACTGCAGCTCACTCATACGAGACACCAGATCCTGGTATTGTTGCTTGCGCCGGTAGAGTCCAATCAGCACAGCAATCACCACCTGAAGCAGGATGGCAACAAAGATGATCAGCGTCAGGGTTCCCGTGTTCATATAGATGATTCTATCCCATGGTTTCAGTTGGTTTTATCCTGCCAGGCATCCCTATTGGTTTCAGCCCAGGAGGTCGATAGCAAATAATATAATCGCCTTAGCTGAAATGAAGCTGAATCAAAGCGCCTACTGCTTGTCCAGATCAAATTGGTTTCTTGTGAAACAGGTTCTTCCCGGTAAGGGTTTGTCAATAAATAACTTGATCATATTGCGCTGAATATCGTTTCGTATTCAAGGCGCTGAAAGGGGCGCATACTCGTTGTATGTAACCCTTTCAGCAACGCCGAAGACGGAAGGATAGGCAAGCAAGATGATCAAGTTATTTATTGACAAGCCCTAAGCATGGCAGGAATCAATCCTCATTTCTCACGCAACTCAGGGCGGCAAAGTTCAGGAACTTGATGAGGGGAACCATCTTTATGAATCAAAGATCCCGTGCTTGGCATCCTGCTAAGCATCTTTGAAACACAGAATATTCTGGATGTTGTTGGATTTGCTGGTGGTGCCCGGGGCCGGAATCGAACCGGCATGGTCGCAATGACCGGCGGATTTTAAGTCCGCTGCGTCTACCAATTTCGCCACCCGGGCAGCCGGGGCATTATATCGACAAATATAATCTGGCGAAATAGAGAATGAGCCGGTATCCGATGAACTGGGAGGTCAAAAAATATCGCTATTAACCCAGATGTGTACCAGTATGCTGGCAATGTAGCCCAACGCAATCACCGGCGCCCATTTCAAATGCCCAAAGAAGGTGTATTGGCCTCGTGCCTGCCCCATTAAAGCCACACCCGCCGCAGAGCCGATAGAGAGCATGCTACCTCCCACACCTGCTGTAAGCGTAACCAGCAGCCACTGCCCTTGTGACATATCAGGGTTCATGCTCAGCACCGCAAACATCATCGGGATATTATCCACAATGGCAGAGAAGAGCCCGACCATCACATTGGCGGGCGTTGCTGCCCAGGCATCACTCAACCCCAAAGCAGGCCCCCAATCGGTATACATAACCTGCGACACTATTGCTAAATAGCCGATCTGTCCCAGCGCCCCTACGCAGAGGATGATGCCGTAGAAAAAGAGCAGCGTATCCCACTCGGCACGCGCAATCTTGTTGAAGATATCAAAAGGGACGATGTCACCCACCATGCCCTGCTCCTGATCAATGCTCTCCATATCCAGCTTTGGCCGGTGGCTCTTCTTCAGGTAGTAACCGTAGAACTGTAGATAGGCCAGGCCGGTCATCATGCCCAGCACAGGGGGGAGATGCAAAAAATTGTGGAAGCTGACTGCGGTAACAATGGTCGCCAAAAACAGGCATATAATCATGACGGCACCACGCTTCATTGCCACCACGTCGTCAGAGGCTTTAGGCCGCGCCTGCGGGAGTGCAAACTGCATAATGGCAGCGGGCAGTGCAAAATTAACAACCGATGGGAGGAAGAGAAGAAAAAAGCCCCAAAAATCGACCACCCCCTTCTGCCAGACCATTAGCGTTGTAATATCACCAAAAGGGCTAAAGGCACCACCTGCATTGGCCGCGACCACGATGTTGATACAGGCTAAACCGACAAACTTTTTATTATCGGCACCCACTGCAAGAATCACTGCACACATCAACAGAGCTGTGGTCAGGTTGTCGACGATGGGGGAGAGAAAGAAGGCAAGCCAGCCGGTAATCCAGAAAAGCTGGCGATAATTAAACCCTTTGCGCACCAACCATGAACGCAGTGCATCAAAAACAGAACGGTCGCCCATAGCGTTAATGTAGGTCATTGCCACCAGCAGGAAGAGAAACAGCTCGGCATATTCCAGTATATTATGCCGGACAGCCGCCTCTACCGTATGGGTGTCTCCATGCTGAATGTATACCGCAGCGACAATAGCCCACATGATACCGGCGGCAAGGATGACCGGCTTGGATTTACGCAGATGGGTGTACTCTTCTGCCATAACCACGCCATAGGCTATGACGAAGAGCAGCAGCGCGATATAGCCAACAGCATGATCTGTCAGATCAATAAAGCCGCCCCCTGCTGAAGCCCATACATTTTCAGGTAGCGACAGCCCGAACAAGAGCAAACAAACCGATAAAACAGCCGCTCTCATACCGCGTTTTTCTGTCATAAAAATCCTTTATCGTGCGCCATCAATAGCGCGGAACCAATCCCCGCTCATTGCCGCTCCCTGGCATGGAAGAGAGAGCCGGCTACTGCTTTGAAGCAAAATCCAGCATGCGCTGAATCGGCAGTACTGCACGCTTGCGCAGCGTTTCATCAATGCGGATTTCGTTATTGCCGGTTTGTAAGGCCGTTTCCAGATTCTGTAGTGCATTCATGGCCATCCAGGGGCAGTGCCCGCAGCTTTCGCAGGTTGCACCATGCCCGGCCGTTGGTGCCTCAATCAATATCTTGTCTGGTGCCAACAGCGCCATTTTGTGAAAAATGCCATCATCCGTGGCCACAATAAACTCTCTGTTTGCCATGCGGGTTACTGCGTTGATCAGCGCTGTAGTGGAGCCGACCACATCTGCCTGCTCAATAACATCGGCGGGAGATTCCGGGTGAACCAGCACAGCGGCATCAGGATGCAATTTGCGTATCCGCTCAAGTGCAACTGATTTAAACTCTTCATGCACCACGCAGGAGCCGTCCCACATCAGCATGTCAACCCCCGTAACACTCTGGATATAGCTGCCCAGATGCCGGTCAGGTGCCCACAGGATCTTCTCCCCCCGCGCTTTCAGATGTTTGATAATGGGCAAGGCGATGCTTGAGGTAACCATCCAGTCTGCATGCGCCTTCACCGCAGCGCTGGTATTGGCATAGACCACAACGGTGTGATCTGGGTGAGCCTCGCAAAAAGCCGCAAACTGATCAGGGGGGCAACCCTCATCCAGAGAGCAGGTCGCATTGAGATCCGGCATCAGGATACGCTTTTCGGGGCTGAGAATCTTGGCCGTCTCACCCATAAAACGGACGCCCGCCACGACCAGCGTAGGCGCATCATGTGCATGGCCGAAGCGAGCCATTTCAAGTGAGTCCGATACACAACCGCCCGTCTCCTCTGCCAGATCCTGAAGATCGCCATCGGTATAATAGTGGGCAACCAGCACTGCATTTTTCTCTATCAACAGCTGCTTGATGCGCGCCTTCAGCGCCTTTTTTTCGTCCTCATCCAACAATGGCCATTTGGGGTGCTGTGGCACCTCAAAGGTACGCTGCTGTTTGGTTGCATCTTGAGCAATCTTACTGCTTCTGGACATAACGCGACTCTCTATTCTCAATTCAGGGCATTAATATAGCTTCATTTAATGATATCAACCCGCTCCGGGTTTTTTAACTGGTAGACGCGAGCTGGACGATGGTTCCCTGTTCGGCGCAGCTCACCCACCGCTTCAATCTCCTTCAATGCTAATATCTTTTTGCGGAAATTACGCTTATCCAAACGCTCATTGATCAGAATTTCATACACTGCTTGCAACTCACTCAGGGTAAAAGTTTTTGGCATAAACTGAAAGGCTATAGTGGAGTAGTCCAGTTTTGCCGCAAGCCTGCGCTGTGCCAGAGCCGCAATCTGTTGATGGTCAAAAGCCAGGGGTGGCAGCTGATCCAGTGCAAACCACTGCACATCAGCGGCATCACTTGCCGCTTTGGGTTGCAGTCGGTCAGAAGGCACCAGCGCATAATAAGCCACGCTGATAACACGCCCACGGGGATCACGATTGAGCGAGCCAAAGGTGTAGAGCTGCTCAAGATAGACGCCGCTTATCCCCGTCTCTTCTGCCAATTCACGCTTGGCGCAAGCCTCCAGATCCTCATTAATATCCAAAAAACCACCCGGCAGCGCCCACCTGTTTTGATAGGGCTCGCCAGCGCGCTGTATCAACAACAGCTGTAGCCGCTGGCCACGTATCGTAAACACAGCAACATCTGTGGTCACTGCGGGACGCGGATATTGATAACCGTGCTGGCTGCACAAAACGATTGATACCTCGTTGATTTTCAGATATTCCAGACCATAGTGTCAAAGATACACAATGTCAATAAAACTTACAATTACTAATGTATATGACCATGGTGTAAAGAAAAAACGCAGCCAGCCGAAACTCTATCTGTTCAGTAATTATTTAGGCGAAGGATAATACCTATGGCGACCCAGGCAACGGTTCAGCATGAAATACTACAGCTGAAACATATCCCCCCTCTCTCTATTAGCGCCACCCGGCTGCTTGAGGCAGCCAGTGATCCTGAAGTTGAGGTTGACTACATTGCCAACATCATTGATCAGGATCCACCTCTTTCTGCCCGAATACTCGGCATGGCCAACGCCGCCTATTTTATGGGCACACAGCCTGTCTACACTACCAAAGAGGCCATCATACGTGTGCTGGGGCTCAATCTTGTTAAAGGTTTGGCGCTTAGCATGGCCATGACCGGCAGCATTGATACAAGAAAGTGCAGCAACTTTGACTTGACCAGCTACTGGAGTCAGGCACTGGGGTGTGCTGTGCTCTCACGCATGATCGCCCTGAAGATTGAACCCAGACACCAACCCAATCTTGATGGACTTTACCTATGCGGCCTGCTGCAAAATCTTGGCATGCTTGTTCTTGCTTATCTGTTTCCTCACCCTCTCTCTGCTGTATTGGCAGAGATAAAGGAGCACCCAGATGCCGATGTTCTCACACTTGAAGAGCTGCATATTGGCATCAACCATATAGCCATTGGAGAGCAGCTTGCCATCCGCTGGCATCTTCCAGAGATGGTGATTCATACCATTGCCGGGCTAAATCACGACAACCACCCCAACATCTACTCCACTGAGACCATGCTCATCAGCCGCACCGCAGCCTGGGCAAACCAATATTTGACAAAACGCAAAAGCGGTCTAAAAAATGATACACTTCTCTCACAACTGGAGGGTGTTGATGAATCAATACTGGCCAAGATAGAAGAGCAGTTCCATAACCAATGCAGCGAGCTGCAAGCAACAGCAAGAATGCTTAACTAATGCTTTATGACTGTTACACCTTCACCCTCAAACACCGCCGATAATCTGGATCTGCAGGATCGCATTGTTAATCTGATAGATGCGCTATCATCCCTGCGCACCCTCACAGCCGTTCATATCCAAGGCATTACAGAAGAGACCCTGCTTGAGCAGGCGTTGCGCATACTGGTAGAACACATCGACCTGGAAAGCTGCTCAATATCCATACATGAAGAGGGGCAGCTTTATTGCATCGCTGGCACTCAACACAATAAAGAGCTGGTCTGCACCCATAACAAGGGGGCAGCATGCTCACAACAGCTGGTCAATAGTCTGCCATTCACATGCAGCAGACGTTTAGCTGATATTGCCTGCCAGACAAAACAGCTTCAATATTGCCCAGACTGCAAAGCAGACAACGATTTCAAGCCATCAGAAGCAGCCAATAAAGGGACAACTGTTCGATCCATAATATCAGTGCCGGTCTGCTTTGGTGATGATGTACTCAGCATACTCAATATATCTCATCCAACCGCAGGATCTTTTGATATATGGCATCAGCAGATGCTTATGCTCTTCTGTAATGTATTAGGGCAGATGCAACACAACCAGCGCTTGCTGCGCACTCTCGACAGCAAGGTACGCAAAAGAACCAGAAAGCTGGAGCAGGCACTGAAAGAGTCCAATGAACTGAAAAAACGCTTTGAAACCCTCTCAACAGTTGACGAATTAACCCAGCTTGGTAATCGACGCTATTTTTTCTCAGCTGGAAAAACAACATTGGCACACGCTATTCAGCATAACCTGCCGTTCAGTGTTCTGTTGATAGACATTGATCATTTTAAAAAAATCAATGACCAATGGGGGCATGTGGTTGGCGATGAGGCGCTGCGCCAGATAGCCACCATCTTGCGCAAAGAGATTGGTCCAGATGATCTGGTAGCACGATTAGGCGGTGAAGAGTTTGTGCTTATACTGCCCAGCACCTCACTTGATAAAGCCGACATATTGGCTGCACGCATTCAAAAAGATACACAACGGCTGGATCTTGGTGGAGCAGTAGGCCAAATAGAGATCACCATCAGCATCGGCATGACGGCTCGCAATGACCGAGGATGCAACAGCGGCGAACATGAGGCGCTGCTGGATCAACTCTATACTGAAGCGGATGAAGCCATGTATCAATGCAAGCGCAATGGCCGAAACCAGCGACAGTTTTTTCATACCATGCTAAAGAGTAGCAATCAGCACTAACCCTATGACAAAAGATAGCGAGCCATCCAAACTAGTCGTAGCCATATCATCCAGGGCACTGTTTAATCTGGATGATTCCCACAAGATTTTTGAAACTCAGGGCATTGATGCCTACTGTGAATTTCAGATTGCTCATGAGGATGACATCCTAAAACCGGGGGTAGCTTTTCCGCTGGTAGAAAAACTGCTGCACTTAAATGAGAAGCTGGCTGGTTTGGCCTCGGTAGAGGTGATACTGCTCTCCCGCAACAGTGCCGACACCGGGCTCAGAATCTTTAACTCAATACAGCACCACAACCTGGCAATAACACGAGCCGCCTTTACCGGCGGCTCCAGCACCTATAGCTATGCAAAAGCCATGGGGGCCCATCTCTTTCTCTCAGCAAACCCTGTTGATGTTAACCGGGCACTGCAATCTGGCCTTGCTGCGGCCACCATACTTCCATCAAACACGGAATCCTCCAAGACCTCATCCAGCCAACTGCGCATTGCCTTTGACGGTGATGCCGTGCTGTTTTCAGACGAGGCCGAACGGGTATTTAAAACTAAGGGACTGGAGGCATTTACAGCCAGTGAAAAAGCAGCCGCACATAAGCCGCTCTCTGGTGGGCCATTTAAAGAATTTCTCGAAGTCTTGCATAAAATACAATCATCAACACCTGCTAACAACTCACCCATCCGCACTGCGCTGATCACCGCTCGCGCTGCACCAGCTCATGAGCGTGTTATAAGAACCCTGCGCGCATGGAATATTCGCATTGATGAAGCTCTGTTTTTAGGAGGTATAGATAAAGGGGAGTTTCTTAACGCCTTTGGCGCTGACTTTTTCTTCGATGACCAGCAAGGCCACTGTGAATCAGCACGTCAGCATGTGCCTACAGGGCATGTGCCTCATGGGGTAGCCAATGATTAGTGGCAATCATTCGGCTCACCCCCGAAATCTGAACCGTTACAGGTGTTTTTTCAGGAGTATCTATAAGGGCATACCAGCACCGATTCAAGTGCTGCTAAAATCAAAAGCAATCGTGCCCGATGGCTCCTGCAAAAAGTAGCCTTGAATACAGTTAACGCCTACTGTCCATAGCACAGACAGGCTATTGGCATCCTCAACGGCTGTGGCAATGGTTTTAATCCCATGATCCTGAATTTTGGCGTTAATCTCTGCCAGATCATCCTGCTTTTTCTGTTGCGTTGCCAAACCCTCCAGAAATGAAGCATCCAGTTTTACAAAATCAATTGGCAAACGTTTAAGAATGGACTCAGGCTTTGGAGCCAAACCAAAGTGCGTTATGGCAATTTGGCATTTTATTTTTTTCAGCCCTTTTACGAGGTTCTTGGCTTCCTGTGTATGTGCCCGCAGGTCTGCCTCACGAATCTGGAATGTTAACCAGGCACCTTTAGCCTGCGCCTCACGCAAGCTGTCACAAACCATTAACAGTGTTGATGGATCTATAATACTGGCATTGGATAGCGTAACAAAGAAGTTTATTTTTCGCCCATCTTTGCGTTGCCGGGTCAGCTCCTGGATGGCGTGTTTGATAACCCAACGATCCACATCAACCATTAGCTCCTCTACTTCAGCCTTATCAAATATAGTACCGGCATCTATCTCTTCGCCATGGCTGTCAGTCAGACGAACCATGACCGCATAGTTTTCTCTGGAGTCACCCTGCAGACTGACTACAGGCTGATAAACCAGGCGCATTTGGCTATTGGCCAACGCCTCTTTAAGCAGCCCCCTGGCGTCAATGAGTGGCCCTTCAACCTCTTCCAGCTCCTGGGGTGTGCTGTCTGCTTGCTCCCTATCCTGCGGCGCATCATCCTCATATCCAGGCAGTGCTGCATTGGGGTCATAGACTGCAAACTGATTGCCCCCATTGCCTCTTGCTATTTCGCAGGAGAAATAGGCATGGTCAATAAAATCCTGGCTTGAAGTTTCACCTTCGGAATAAGCAATTCCGATGCTGCAGGTTGGGTTCGTCTCATACTCAGATTGCCCTTTGAATGCTCTGTCCAGAGATTCACATATAGTGCCTGCAATCGCTTCAGCATTTTTTGAACATCGACTCAATATAGTAAATGAGTGCTCACCAAAACGAGCCAGGATCTCATCTTCACTTACCGCTTGCCTGAGAATGGCTGCAACTGTTTTAAGAAGGGTGTCACTAGCAGCAATCCCTGCACTATTCTGGATTGCCTGAAACTGATCAATGCTGATATACAAAATGGAACAGGCGCCGTTTGGTTCCTGAAAGTGCTCTGCCGCTTGCTCCAGCTTCTTTGAAAAGAAGGGACGATTGTAGAGGCCTGTTTGTGAATCTTGCAGACTAAGAATCTCTATTTTTTCTTTAAGCTCATTGGTTCTTGATTGGTCGCGGATAATAATCTGCGTGCACGGCTCATCATCAATACTGGCACTGGAAAACTCCATCCGTGCATCAAAGGTATCGCCATTGCTGCTTTGGCATTTTATATCCAACTCTGAAACACCACTTTTTTCAGGCAGCTTACGGAGAAAAGCCTTAAATCTTCTGTGGTCGCTTGATGCAACCATGTTCAAAATAGGCAGCCCTTCAATATCCTGCACATCCAGGTTGCCAAACATGCCCAGATAAGCTGCGTTTGCACCGATGTGCATACCCTCATGAACATAAGCAATTGCATTCTGGGAGTTTTCTATCAGTGAAGCACAGCGTCGTTCCGATTCTCGCAGCTGCCGTTTCAGATCATTAAGTTGCTGCCGGACTCTAAGGTCGTAGAGTTCACGCTTTACTACGCGCTGGATGCGCTGCAAATCATGTTTGAGGATAACATCTCTGATTTTTTCATTCGTGGTGACCTCCTCCACATTAGCAACCTCATCCTGGTGCAGAACGATAAAGGGGAGATCCCGCCTGGCTTGCTCACAAATTTTATATGCGTCTGATAATGCGATATTTTCGTCACCACAGGCATAGAGCACTATATCAAAATCCGTGTTATCCAACAGATCAACTAGATCACACGCCGTATCAACCCTTTTTGCATGGACTGCCAGCCCCGCATTTCGCAACGTACTGATGCGTAACTCTGCATCATCCCTTGATGGGTCAATAATCAGCAACTCGATTGTGGTACTGGCGGACATGGGCGTAATATTTATATTTTGGAGGTCGATCCTTGCAATTATATTGCATTTGCAGGGATGGTATACCGCTTCTTTTTTAAGAAAAATAATTTATATCGGGCTGCGTGGGGTCTCTGGTGGGCACGAAATGCCATGCGATAGGGCGGCCAACAAGATATTGGCTGCGTTTCGATCGGGCTATTTTGAGTGGTAGGCAATGCGGTATTGTGAAAACGATGTTGTGGCATTCAGTAACTGTGTAAGAGAGATACGCAGCTCATTGTTTCCACTGTTAATCCACAAAACATTACCTTTCTGGTAGGAGTGCGCCGGCACTATGAGGCTAAGCGGTATTTTGGCAAATTTTGACTCAGGTACCAATAGACTATTGTAGATACAGGATATTTTTTCTTCGTCATCCAACCTTACCTTCACGGCAAAGGAGCTTGGGGCAATAAGCTGCATACCTATCTGCAGCCTGTCTACCGGACTGTTTCTTACCCATCTAGCAGTTGCAATGCCAAACCCCTTACCTCGGGCCTGTGACTGGATACCAATCAACTCTCCAGGCTTTATTTTAGGGGCATCGCTATCGACCCAATCAACACAATAGCCACCCGCACTCTCATTTCTGGTTTTACACTCGTACACCACTATCTCTCTCTGATTGCAACTCAAGGCCCAGGGAGACTGGACATTATCCTCCAGCATCGTGCCTTGAAATAATGCATCAGAACGATTGGAAGCCAGGCTGTCACCCTCTATATCCAGATTAAACAACAGGTTTGATGAGTCACTCCAGCCATTTTCAGAATCATCTGAAATGGCGTCACGCGGTATATATTGAGCCAGCCAATCAACCTCGTTCTTCACATCACGGCCAGAATGAGCGCGGGTATTGGTTTTTGCAAGATTATAGGCATGTGACATGCCCACTGCGAGTTTGAGCGTATACCCTTGTGTGGTGCGAGAAAATCTACGCTTCGGTCTGCCACTCAAATTTATAATGAGATGTTCGAGCATTGATCTGGACAACCTGGCAGCTCCTACCAGTTTATCTTTCGCGGTTTGAGGCTTCATGCTCACCAGCACTTCATTTAGATGATCCACCAGCCTTTGAGTATCCAGTATGCGGCAGTGTCTGCTTAGCTTTTTCTTCTCCAACGACAGATGATTAGGTGGCGCATCAGATGCGATCCGAACAAGAAATTGTCCGCTGTTATATCCATTGACACCCGGGAGAGCCAATCGAACGAAGTTTGTCCACTCCAATAACTGCCCATAAATAAACTGGTTTTCGCGCTGCCTGAGACAGCAGGGGGCAGCCAATGCATACAGCAGTGTGCGTTTATACAGATCCCCGATGCAGCTGCCTCCTGCAGTGGTTTTATTGCGATCCTGAACGGGCAGCCTGTGGATGCTGTTTTTTGCTGCCAGTGCATACAGGAGGTGGGTCTCACGCCAGACGCGCTCAGGGTATTGACCATACTCCAGGGTTGCCAAATAGAGCACCTCGGACAGGCAGCTTATGGCTCTGTGGATGGCAATAGCAATCAATCGCTTGCTGCTCTGCCCTCGATGCGCAAAGGCCTCCAGAATAAAGATCTTATATGCGACTGCCAGCTCAGCATGCAGCTCCTGGCTCAGCTTGACGGTTCTTCTGCTCCTTGCCGTAAGGGGAAGTGCTGCATCGATATAGTGCTTTTCAAGATTCTGGCTGATATAGCGGATCGGCTGCCGAAAGAGATCAGCAACCCTGATGCGGGTTTCATGGGGAATAGGCTGGCGATTGAAGTCAACCAGTGCATTCAAAACCTGGCGGGCAGTCTCTGAGATATTGGCCATCGGTAAGTCCGCCAGCCATATCTGGGCCCTTTCCACATCTGCCAGAAAAAACTCTTCCAAGGGTTCCGTACATTCTGGAACCCACAGTTTTGAAAGGCCGCGTGGTGTGCGACGCCTTTCGCTTACTCCGACTGTTTTTAATGCGCTGGTCATAGCATGTGCAGACAATAGCTGCCAAAGCTCCGTTTAACATTACTGCCAGTAAATAAAGACATCCCGCCTTGAACAAGCTGCATCAAGAGCGGGATGGCATGTTACTACAATACCCCCACGCAGATAAAGGCCTCTTCACATTATCCTATAATACTCCCATTATATTTCAGTGGCATTTCAAGGGCGACTGCACTCCATTTCGCACGTCAAAAAGCCACTTTTCACAAAGTCACAGGAATTTTTGACGCCTCACCTGCTTTTTCATACACCAGCTTTGGCAGCAGATATCCTGGCAACCGCTGCTGCAGTTGCCGATAAAGGAGCCGCGCCTCTTTTTGACTCACATTAAAATGCGCGGCTCCCTGTACAGGATCCAGCAGATGCAGATAATAGGGGAGCACCTGTGCATCAAACAGCACTTCACACAGCTGAACCTGCACCTCCAGCTCATCATTTATCCCCTTCAGCAAGACCGACTGATTAAGCAATCTCACCCCACCTTCTTCAAGCCTTTTAAGTGCCTGGCAGACCTGTTGCGTCAACTCACGGGCATGATTGCAGTGCACAACCACGACCGTTTTAAGGCGCAGCCGGCTCAACTCCTCCACGATCTCCTCTGTTATGCGTTGCGGCACAATAATGGGCATTCGGGTGTGAATCCGCAGTCGGGTCAAATGCGGAATGGCCTCCAGCGCCCGAAACAGTTCAGCCAGTCGGCTGTCGGCAATCATCATGGGATCACCCCCGCTCAAAATAACCTCTTTGATGCTGGCATCACGGCCAAGATAGTCCAGCGCCGCTTGCCAGCGATCCAGATGTGCCGAGGCCTCCTGATAGGGAAAATGTCTGCGAAAACAGTATCGGCAATGGAGTGCGCAGGCACCCGTTGTAATCAGCAATGCCCGGCCGTGGTATTTATGCACAACACCGGCAGCAGGGGTGGCCGCCAGATCTCCCACCGGATCCTGCACAAACCCAGGCCGCAACTCAAGCTCGGCCCCCATCGGCAGAACCTGTAGCAGCAAGGGGTCTTGAGGATTCCCCCGCTGCATACGATCCACGAACCCTCTTGGCACCCGCAGTCCAAACCGCAGAGCCGCTGCACGCGCAGCCGGGAGCAGCGATCGATCCAGTTCAAGATAGTCAATCAGCTCTTCAGGGGAGGTGAACGCATTGGCCATGGCCGCCTGCCAGGATGGTGTCTGACACAAACCGCCGGTTCGAGGTATCATGTGCGCCGAATTTTTGTTGTTTTGCGAGGATGACATGGCAAGCTATAGCACCAATGAGTTCAAGGGCGGCCTCAAGTTTATGCTGGATGGCGACCCCTGCTCGATTATTGAGAATGAATTTGTAAAACCCGGTAAAGGCCAGGCATTCAACCGGGTCAAAATACGCAATCTTAAAAATGGGCGGGTTATTGAGCGCACCTTTAAATCTGGCGAATCGGTCGAGGCCGCCGATGTTGTCGAGAGCAATTACCAGTATCTCTACAACGATGGTGAATTCTGGCACTTTATGGATCCTGATACCTATGAACAGGTCAGCGCAGATGCCACCGCCGTAGGTGAATCGACCAAATGGCTCAAGGATCAGGATATATGCACCATCACCCTGTGGAACGGCACACCCATTATCGTTGAGGTACCCAACTTTGTCATTCTCACTGTCACAGATACAGACCCCGGACTAAAAGGCGACACCTCGGGCGGCGGCGGCAAACCAGCCACATTAGAGACCGGTGCCGTAGTTCGCGTACCGCTCTTCATCCAGATTGGCGAAGCCCTCAAAGTAGATACCCGCACGGGTGAGTATGTCTCCAGAGCCGGCAAATAAGGGGCCACTTTGGAACCGGATCTGCATCCCCCAGGCTGGCAGCCCACCACCAGTTTAGAGACGATCCGCTCCCGTGCGCAGCTTTTAGCGAAAATAAGAGCCTATTTTGAACAGACCGGCGTGTTGGAAGTCGAGACGCCGGTCTGCTCATCCCATACCACGACCGACCCTGCGATAGAGAGCTTTCAACTCACCTATAGCGGGCCAAGCTTCCCGGCACCCCAGCCACTCTACCTTCAGACCTCCCCCGAATTCCCGATGAAACGCCTGCTGGCGGCAGGCAGCGGGGCGATCTATCAGATCTGCAAGGCCTTTAGGGACGGCGAATCAGGTCGTCGACACAACCCGGAATTCACCCTGCTCGAATGGTATCGCCCAGGTTTCAACCACTATCAGTTAATGGATGACGTGGCCGCACTGGTCAACAACCTGCTGCCTGAACCCAGAGTCGTTGAGCATCTAAGCTACCGTGAGATTTTTAAGTGCCACCTCGATATCAACCCCCACATTGCAACCGTCTCACAGCTGCAACAGTGTGCCAGGCAGCACGGCATTGCAGATGCGCAGCGGCTGAATCTGCCCTCAAAAGATGGCTGGCTGGATCTACTGCTCAGCCACTGCATTGAGCCACAGCTTGGGCAGAACTCTCTCAGCTTTGTAGTTGACTACCCCGCCAGCCAGGCCTCATTGGCCAAAATCAGCTCCGGCACCCCTCCCCTGGCCGAACGCTTTGAACTCTATATGGAGGGGATGGAGCTGGCCAATGGCTTTCATGAGCTGACTGATGCCGGCGAGCAGCGCCAAAGATTCCACCAGGATCTTGAAAAGAGGGCAGCACAAGGGCAACCTGCTGTCCCTATGGATCAAAACCTGCTGGCTGCAATGGATGCCGGGCTGCCGGATTGCGCAGGCGTAGCACTGGGAATAGACCGGCTGCTGATGCAGATCACCCAGGCAACACATATCGACCAGGTGCTCAGCTTCCCAATCACACGCGCATGAGATACCGCTTGTCCGGGATATTTAACAGATCATCCTCAAACCACTGCCCATACATAAAAAACCCTGATAGATTCTTCGCATAATGAAAAGAGCAGATGGATTTACCCTCATTGAACTCATTATCACGCTGGTCGTGGCGGCCATAATCGTTGCCGTTGGCATACCCGGCATGTCCAACCTGATGGCGAATAACCGGGCTACCGCACACACAGACAGCCTGATAACCGCACTGTCGTTTGCCCGAAGCGAATCGGTAAAACGCGGAATAAGCGTATCCGTCTGCGCCATAGGCACAACAGAAGAGGGAACCACCAGCTGCGGGGGAGCCAGTGGCTGGTCAAGCGGATGGTTTGCCCGTCTTGACGCTGGCGATAACGAGCAACTGCGCTCCTGGCCAGCTCCACCCGGAGACTACAGCATGGAAGGCCCGGCCTTTATCAGCTTCAACAGCTCTGGGGCCTTACAATCAGATAACGCCATGGTATTTGTGATCGAATACAGCCACTGCAGTGGAAATCAAAAACGCACCATTACCGTTCAGCCCGCCGGACATACCTCAGTGACCAAAGGGCCATGCACACCAGATGGATAACCGCATACCACAGCCTTCCAGCCGCCAGGCTGGTTTCACCCTGATGGAGGTTCTCATTACCGCCATCATCCTCTCCGTAGGGCTCCTCGGCCTGGCGGGGCTTCAATTCAACGCACTGCGCAGCAACCAGAGCGCAGCCCAATCCACACTCGCTGTGCTTCGGGTGATTGATGGTGCCGACAGATTGCGCAGCAATACAGCAGGGGTAGCCGATGGCAGCTACGATAATCTTACCGGCGACCCGGATGATGACCCTGGATGCATAAATGATGATCAGGGCTGCGGGAGCGAAGCCCTTGC
Organism: Candidatus Polarisedimenticolaceae bacterium; assembly: GCA_021648685.1. Classification (GTDB taxonomy): domain Bacteria; phylum Pseudomonadota; class Gammaproteobacteria; order Chromatiales; family Chromatiaceae; genus WFXD01. The sequence goes on along the minus strand of JAKISI010000001.1, from coordinate 15,744 downwards.
AAAGTATGACCACTGGTCATGGAGCCAGCAAAACGCTGCACTGCCTGATGGGCAAGGGGTCATCTGTCTCGACAGCACACCAAACGATGGCACCTCCAAGGAAGAGCATGGGTGTGAGGGCGAGGGCACAAACATCTTTGCGGTAAAAATCTGGTGGGATGATGACCGCAACCCAGAGACCGCCCTTCGGCGTCACACCATGAGCCTCATACCATGAGCAGTCTGCACACCCGGGAGCGAGGGCTGACACTCGTTGAACTGATGGTGGCCATGATCCTCAGCCTGCTGCTGATGGCGGGTGCCTCATCCATGTTTTTAGGCAGCAAAAAGACCTTTAAGGTACAGGAGGAGTCGGCCAGAATTCAGGAAAATATACGCTATATCGTCAGCCGTATGGTTAAAGACATCTCACCGGCCGGCTTTTACGGCTGCGCACCTTCTGCTCAGAACGGCGCAAGCCAGATCAAAAGCACGGTTAGAAAAGATGAAGATGCGGGGGGGCTCTACAACTTCAGCCATGCCGTCACTGGCACAGAAGGCGGTGATAATGACGCTGACACCCTCACTATACGATACGCACTACCCGAATACAGCCTGCCCGTCATCGCCCCGATGACACCACAAGACGATGCTGTAGTGGTCGACAGCGCACATCCTGCCTATGCTGAGCTTGAAGCCGGCGACATCATCACCGTCAGTGACTGCAGCACGATTGCTGCCTTCATGCTCACCAGCAAAACCAACGGGAAACTGGAGCATGCCATCGGAACCCCTGTTGATGGCGTATACAACGTTGCAACAGAGAGCACGCACTACTTTGGCAGTGCGCACTACTCCTCTGCCACAGCGATAAAAATGAACGCCATCACCTACGAACTGGACACCAAAACCCAGGATCAGGATACAGATACAGATACAGATGACACAACCATAAGCGCACTCTATGCAACACGGCTTGGCGGCGCCCGCCAGGAGATCCTCTCTGGTGTTGAAGATTTTCAGGTCAGCTACGGCATCGACATTACCAGCCCGCCCGATGGCACATCAGATCGTTACGTTGACTGGAGCAGCGTGGAAGGCGAGTTTGAAAACCGCATTGCCAGTCTCCGTATCACATTGACCATCAGCTCAGGAAAACCCGTTCCAAAAGCGGAAGATGGTGGCCCGGATTTCACAGAAAAAATTGAATTTGTTGTGAAACTACGCAACCGGCTTGCTGACCTATGAACCACCACTCAACACAACAACCTGCCCCAGCAGGCCAGCGCACTCAGCGCGGAGCCGTGCTGGTTGTCGCCATGCTTCTATTGCTGGTGATGACCCTGCTGGGCATATCCGGCGTAGAGAATTCACTGCTGGAAGAGCGCATGTCAGGGAACTTTCACGAATCCTACACCGCCATGCAATCTGCTGAAACGGCCTTGCGCACTGCCGAGAACTGGCTAACGACTAACGTAACTTCCGGGGCTGTCCAGTTTATACCCAAGAGTGATAGCAGTTACGATGCACAAAAAGACTGGTTTGGCACCGCGCCAATAAAGGGACTCTACTCTACACAGGCAGCACCGGGCATCTCCACCCCCTGCCAGGGGAAAGACCCGGTAGATTGCAGCTTCACTGCCACCAATGAAGGCCATTGGTGCGCTGGCTCCACCACCTGTGAAACACTGCCAAAAGGCTACATAACGCTGGGTGACGCAGGGCTGCCCGCTATTGATGAAGACCTGGTAAACCAGCAACCCCGTCTTGTTATTGAGTATATTGGTCGTGGTTTGGGCCCCTCCCCCAGTATAGTCATGGGGGAGTCATCTACCGATACCCGAATGTATGCCTTTAGAATAACCGCCATTGGCTGGGGCAGAGAGAGAACAACCCGATATGCACTGCAAAGCCACTTTCAACTACAACTCTAAATATTCAGAATTCAAACTTAACGAGTAAAAAAACATGCACATTCTGAATGCCCTGTCTGCAAAAGCCACTCGTCTGTTCGTTGCCATTGCTGGCATAACAATGCTGTTATCACCAGCCCCATCTTACTCAGAGCCATCCCAGACACCACTCTTCCTGCAGCAACGAGTGCAACCCAACATCATGCTGCTACTGGATAATTCCGGCTCAATGGCACGAGAGAACATACTCCAAATAAGCGGTGAATATTCATTCTTCGATTATCTGGATTTTACACCTTTTACACCTTTTATACCTGACTATATTGATATTGACGGCATCACTGCTGAAAGGCTTCTCTGCCCAGGCAGTAACGCCTTGATGTACAACCCTTCAGAAATCTACACACCATGGTTTGGAGTGGATAAAGATGGCAACCCATACACCGATGCAGAGGTAACGAACGCACGAGAAAACCCTTATCTTGGAAGCACCGGGGCAGCCTGCACGGCTGGAACTGGGGTGAGCAGCGGGTTGACCGGTGGTTCCTACACCAATACCGGGCAGTGCGACCTTACACAAGACATGGGGCCGGATGGTGCATACTACTATCCCTGGGAAGATATAAACGACAATGGCAAGTATGACAGGGGTGAATGCGAAGTTTGGGAAGATATTAACGGCACTGGCGTGTATGAACTGTTTGAATGCAGAAAGTATGAAAATGATGAGTGCCAGTTTGATGATGAGGACAGAGTATTTGTTAGAGATATGACAAGTGATGAGCAGCAAAACTTTGCAAACTGGTTCAGCTACTATCGTTCAAGAGTCTATGTCATGAAACGTGCTCTATCTGAGATTATCTCTAAATCTCAAGAGCGTGTTGGCTTCGCAGTAATCACCCCAAACATGGAGGAGGATACGACACCCTCAAACGAGCAGTTTGGCGTTGAAATTGCAGACATAGATACCAAATCACTCCCCGTTAACCCTGCTGCTGTTCACAATAAGAAGCATTTATTAACCCAGCTGTTTCGCTTACGTCTAGTCGGTTACACGCCTCTACGAAGAGCATTAGACAATACTGGGCGTTATTTCAAGGATGGCGACAGTGATGCAGAGCTTAATATTGGAGAAGACCTCTTTGGTTTTAAACTCGCCAATGGATCACCTATAGTCAGTGCAAATGAAGGTGGTGAATGCCAGCAAAATTTTGTAGTAATGCTCTCTGATGGGGAATGGAATGGCCCCTCCCCAGACAACATTGGCGATGCAGATGCGAATAGCGATAATCCTTATGATGGTCAATCCTATGCGGATGGCTATCCAGACATAACCCAGGCCGAGGAGGATAACTATCCTGGCCCCACCCTGGCCGATATTGCCATGCATTACTACAAGAATGACCTCTCCGGACTTCCAGATAGAGTTCCAGCCGTACCCATCTTCCCGCCCGGCAGCAAAGATGACAACCCGGCACAACATCTGGTTACGTATACCATTGCCTTTGGCCTGAGCAGTGCCTTGCAAAAAAGCGACTCGACCCCCTGCTATCCAGACAATCGTGAACAGTCCGTTGAAGCGCAGGGGTGGCCAGAGATCTGCAGTGACCCAGATTACACAGGCCAAGGCTCCGGCTGGCCTGATGTTAAAGCAGGTTACCCTTCTACTATTGATGACATGCTGCATGCCGCATGGAATGGCCGCGGCCAATATCTGAGCGCCTTCAGGCCGCATGATCTTATCAAAAAACTGAACGAGGCAATATCTGACATCACCGCTCGCACAGGCACCACACCCGCCGCTACTGCTGTCACTATCAACTCAACCAACATGCGAGCCGGCGGATATATCTATCAGGCAGAGTTTGACCCAGAGGATTGGTCTGGCCAGCTCTTCGCCTATCAACTCACCACAACCGAGATAAATGATAACCCCGTATGGAGTGCAAGCCAAAAGCTTTCAGAGCGTGAAGGCTCCCGGGTGATCATTACATTCAATGGGAAAAAGGGCGCACCCTTTAGCTTCCCCGATGATTACCAGGATCCAGATTCGAGTGACCTGGACTCTGAACAAATAGAAGACCTGCTCACCAATGCCCCGCATGATATTGACACCAGTGATGCAGATGAAATTTCAGCCAACAAGGCATTTGGGCAGGCACTGGCAGACTATCTGCGCGGCAGCTCTGAGCATGAAGGCAATAACGGCAGCTACAATTTCCGTCCACGCCATGGCAAGCTGCTTGCCGATATCGTCCACTCTGCACCCGTCTATGTCGGCAGGCCCAACCCTGCCAGCTATCCTGACTCCATAGAGAAGGATCACTCCTACCGCCAATGGGCAACAAGTATTGCTACCGACGAGGAAGACAACGCACCCTATGTAAGCCAGCGCACCCCCATGATCTACGTCGGCACAAACGGTGGTGGCCTGCACGGCTTTAATGCAAACAACGGCGAAGAGGTCTTTGCCTATTTTCCAAAAGCACTCTTTTCAGATGCCGAAAATGCAGGCTTGCACTGGCTTGCCGACCCAGGCTACATACATCGCTATTATGCCGATCAAACACCAGCCATTGGCAATGTTTTTATCAAAGATGCATGGCGAACCGTTCTCGTAAGCGGGCTGCGGGGAGGTGGCAAGGCGCTGTTTGCACTTGATATCACCGATCCAGGTGCACTTGCCGATGAAAGCACAGCAGCAACCAAGGTGCTCTGGGAGTTTACCCATAAATATCTGGGGTATACCTTTGGCCAGCCCACACTGGCAAAACTGAACAATGGGAAATGGGCCGCCATTTTTGGCAACGGATATGACAATGGCCCAGATGGCGATGGCAAAGCCCGGCTGTTTATTGTCAATTTGTCTGATGGAAAAATTATCAGAATAATAAACACTGGCGTAGGCTCTATTGAAAATGGCAGCTGTAGCGATGAGGAGAGCAAATGTAACGGACTGTCAGCCCCTGCCATTGTTGACCTGAATGGAGACGGCATAGCCGACAGAGCCTACGCTGGAGACCTGGCCGGCAACCTCTGGGCATTCGACCTCTCCAGCAAGAAAAAAAGCCAGTGGAAAAAAAGCAAACTATTTAAAACCAACGATGGGCAGCCCATCACCACTCGCCCTGCAGTCACCCTTCACCCATACCAACGAGGGTCAGGCACCACACCCAACACCATGCTCTTCTTTGGGACAGGACAGTACATAAACAAAACCGATATTGATAATGAAACCACCCAAAGTTTTTATGGCATCTGGGACAATGGCAGCGAGGTTACTAATGTCGAAACAAATCTTGTAAAGCAAGAGATCACAGAGCATGAGATCACTATTGATAACAGCACCTATAAAGTACGCACAATGTCCAGCAACCCTGTCAGCTATCCAACAAAACGGGGCTGGTATGTTAATTTCAAGACATCAAAAGAGCGCACCATCGTTAACCCGGTCATCTTTGGCTCACTGGTAATCTTTACCACAATAATACCCGAACAAAATCTCTGCGGCGTCGGAGGTGGCAGCTGGCTCATGGTGCTGGATTCAAACAGCGGTGGCGCACCCAGGTTTACAGCACTTGATATCAACCGTGATGGCCTGTTCAGTGAATCCGATATGGCAGGCGACCCTGCAGTCAACGTGTCCGGGCTTAGGTCGGGAGATCTATATTGGCAGCCCAGCATCATTCAAACCGGATCTGGAAATTCCGGCACTATACTCCTGCCCAAAGACAATGAGTCAGCTGATGGCAGTAAAACCATTGGCCAGATCGACATTCAGGGGACACTCCACTCAAAGGCGCGCTCATCCTGGTCGCACTATAATTTCCAATAACCTTCAGGCGTATTGATAGAGAGGCACATGAACAGACAACCCCGTAAAGCAAGCTGCATCACGTTGCTTGTCGCCACTCTGTTTATAGCGACAGCTCAACTGCATGCAGGAAACGTCTCACCCAAACCGGCATATCAGCCACAAGAACTCGCAGAGGCAGGAAAAACTCTCCCGAGGCCATCAATAGGCCCGTTTTTTGGCCATGATCAAGCAACCGGAAGAGTATGGATCAACGATTTTGCATATCAGCTACATGCCGATTACAGGGTCATTGGCTCATCAACCAGGCTTGGGCTGCTTTCGGCCATCAGACGTGGGGAGGTGGTAACATTTGAGACAGCGCCTAATCCAAAACAGCCATCAGTCCCTTACATTGTAAAGATTTATCGGAAATAAAGATTGTGATGAGCAGAACATGGCACAACGGGTTCACTCTGCTCGAGCTGATGATAGTGGTTGTGATTATCTCTATCCTGGCTGCAATCGCCTACCCCTCCTACAGGAACCAGGTTCTCCAGACACGACGTGTCGATGGAAAGAGCGCTGTGCTCGAAGTGGCCATGGCTGAGGAGCGCTACTACACAAAAAACAAGGTCTATAGCAGCACCCTGAAAGACCTACCCATCAACTCTGCATTAAAAGATGGGAAATCAAACGAAGGTTATTACACACTCTTACTGACCACCTCCGACGATGGCTCAACCTTCACCATCACCGCAACAGCCACTGGAACGCAAGCGGATGATACAGCATGCAAAGCCATGACAATGAACCAGAGGGGTGAAAAAACATCATCTACCAGCCAATGCTGGTAGTTTGCGCCAGTCAACTGCCGATACTGCCTATCGCCTGCCCCATTTCAAGCACCGCACCCGGCTCCATTGCAGCAGACCATTCAACCGCATCTTTCCCAAACAGCAGCAGCACCGTTGAACCCATATTGAACCGGCCAATCTCTGCGCCTCGCTCAAAGCTGATTGGCTCTGTGCTGCTACGCCCATAACTCCAGCGCCTTACACTGCGCGAGCGTGGCGCAACCGTCCCTGCCCAGACGGTGTCGATGCTTGCCACAAAGATAGCGCCAACCATAATCACGGCCATCGGCCCGGCATCTGTCTCAAACAGATTGACTACCCGCTCATTGCGGCTAAACAGTCGCGGCACGGTTCGGGTGGTTGACGGGCTGACACTGAATAAACGTCCAGGTATATGCAACATTCTGGTCAGCCGCCCCGCCAGTGGAATATGTATACGGTGATAATCCCGTGGAGAGAGATAGATGGTCGCAAAGCTGCCACCGCTAAACGCCTCTACCAGTGAACGCTCCCCCCCCACCAGCTCTTCCAGCGAATACTCTATCCCTTTGGCCTGAAAGATGCGCCCATCAACAATCCGGCCAGATTGGCTGACCGCACCGTCAACCGGGCTCAACAGTGTGTGATTACCCACCGCAAAAGGACGCGCATCGGCACGCAGTGGGCGTGTAAAGAAGGCATTGAAGCAAGGATAGGCTGCCGGGTCAGGCTCTGCTGCAGCCTCCATATCAACGCGGTACAGCTTGATGGCCTGGCGGATCAGTGTGTTTTTCAGGGGAACCCATTCGCAGCGGGTGAGCCAGTAGACCAGCTGAGAGAGCAGGTGGTGCGGCAACAGATAAAGCAGCAGCGCAAACAGCTTGTCGGTCAGGTTAACGTCAGGGTTATGTGCCATCACTCAACCGGGGTATCTTCTCTGTTGCCCCAATCAGACCAGGAGCCAGGGTAGCTTTTCACCTGCTTATACCCCAGGGATTTAAGTGCAATATAGGTGAGCGATGAGCGGTGGTTTGTCTGACAATAGGTGATCACCTGCTGGTTGGGTGTGATGCCACGTTCGGCCAGCGCCTGCTCCAGCTCGCCCCTGCCTTTAAGGCGCTGGTTGTTGAGTGGATCCATGATCTCCTGCCAATCCCAATGCTTTGCGCCCGGAATATGCCCGCCACGGTTGGCCATCACCTGGCGTCCAATATATTCATCCCTGCTGCGGGCATCGACCAGCACGACATCGTCATCCCCCAGATGCTGTAAAATATAATCCGCCCCGGCAATGGGTCGCGCCGAGTAGTGGCTGACAAAGGTGGCAGGAACGGCCTCTACCGCTCCGGCATCCAGCGGGTGGCCATCATTCGCCCAGGCATAGAGCCCGCCGTTCAGCAGCGACATCCGCTGATGCCCCATAATCTCCAGCGTCCACAGCAGGCGTGCCGCCTTGCCGCCGCCTTCATCGTCATAAGCCACCACATGGGTCTCATTGCTTATGCCGATAGCGCTGAAGAGCCGCTCCAGATCTGCGCACTTGGGCACCAGCCCATGCACGGGCGGCCTGGCTGCAATAATCTGTCCATATTCAATATGCACAGCACCCGGAATATGGTACTGCTTATAGGTCGGCTCCTGGCAGAGATCAACCACCAGTAGCCCCTCCCTACCCAGCAGCCCGGCCAACTCCTCGGCCTCAACGATCAAAGGCAGATCAAGCGCGGACATCTATCTGTTCTCCAATGTTTTGTGCACAGTAGCAAGGGCGCTACAGGTCTTCAGCAATGACTCCAGCGCACCCACGCAGAGCAGGACATTCTCTGGCCGGCTGCTGTAACCCATTAGGCCAATACGCCAGACATCCCCTTGCAATGGCCCTAGGCCAGCGCCAATCTCCAGGTTGTAATACTTTAATAAATCAGCCCGTACCGAAGCATCATTCAGCGCCTCAGGCACACGCACGACATTCAACTGCGGAAGACGCCAATCCTTGCGCACCAGAAACTCGATACCCAGCGATGCCAAGCCGTCCCGTAGTACAAGATGGTGACGCAGATGGCGATCCCAGGCGTTCTCCAGCCCCTCCTCCTTCAGCATCAGCAGCGCCTCATGCAGGCCAAACAGCGCATTGACCGGCGCGGTATGGTGATAGACTCTGCGTCGGCCCTTGCCCCAATAGCCCATCATCAGATTCAGATCCATAAACCAGCTCTGCACCTTGCTGCGGCGGTTTTTGACCTTCTCCAAGGCGCGCGCACTAAAGGTAATGGGGGAGAGACCCGGCGCACAGGAGAGACACTTCTGCGAGCCGGAATAGACCGCATCAAGCTCCCACTCATCCACCAGAACAGGCGACCCGCCCAACGAAGTGACGGTATCGACCAGTGTCAAACAGCCATGCCGAATGGCCAGATCTGCCAGAGTTCTTGCATCAGACTCGACCCCGGTAGAGGTCTCGGCATGCACAAAGGCGAGAATCTTTGCCTCAGGATGGGTATTCAGCACAGCCTCTACCTTTTCCGGATCAACCGCTGAGCCCCACTCATCCTCCACCATAATCGGTATGCCGCCACAGCGCTCCACATTCTCCTTCATACGGCCGCCAAACAGACCATTCTGGCAGACAACAACCTGGTCGCCCGGCTCCACCAGATTGGCAAAGCAGGCCTCCATGCCGGCCGACCCGGGAGCCGAGAGCGGAAAGGTCACTGCATTTTCTGTCTGAAAGGCATATTGCAACAGCACCTTGATCTCATCCATCAGATCAATAAAGAGCGGATCCAGATGGCCGATCGTCGGCTGTGCCATGGCTGTCAGCACACGGGGATGAAGTTCAGATGGCCCAGGCCCCATCAACGTACGGGGGGTCGAGCTAAAGGGTTTGATTCGTGCCGCTTTGGCGTCTATAGAATTCATGGCATAGAAAGGCTTACAGTAACTAAATCAAAGGCAGCAATAGCGCCTGCACAGCCCAGAGAGCAGGCTGCAAGGGTGCCGAATAGTACAGGATTTCATCAAAACTTTACACATTTGTCGGCCCAGCGCCCAGACCTATTTTCGCCGCAGTGGGCAGTTGGCGTTATCGTAGCTATCGCCCAGTTTTTTCCAGGCATAATCCAGCGCAAATTTGATACGGGGGAAGATGCGCTCCTCTCCCAGAGACGCCATCAGCCCCTCATTGTATCTTAACGTATCAATAACCTGCTTTTTTGAGCGCGCCATCAACACCTCAATGCCCGCATCATGCAGCCTTCTGATCAGGTGATACAGCGTCTCTTCACCCGTGGCATCGATCTGGGTGATGCCGCCGCCATCGATGATAATAAAACGCAGCTTGGGGTTTGCCGCCTCAATGGCCAGAACCTGATCTTCAAAGAAGCCTGCATTGGCAAAATAAAGGGCACCATCATAACGAATAATTGCGATCTGTTCACTGGTCGGCAGATCATAGATCTCCACATCCCGCAGGGTGCCATCGACATAACGCGATAGAATAGAGAAGCGAGGACGCATGGTGCGGTAGAGAAACAGAACCAGAGAGAGTCCGACACCGGCCATGATACCGTAATCCAGATGCGGTGCCAGCAACAGCGTCAGAACAAAGGTCACCAGCGCCACAATCCCGTCATGGCGATGCACCTTCCAGATATGAAAGAAAGGGCCTATTTTGATCAACCGGACAACCGCCACCACGATCACAACCGCCAGGGTAGCTTGCGGCAGATGGTACAGGCCGGGTGTGAACCAGAGCAGTGCAATCGCCACCACAAGACCGGTGACGATAGAAGAGAAACCGGTCACGGCCCCCACATTCATATTGACTGCCGAGCGAGAGAAGGAACCGGATACCGGATAGCCGGAGGAGAGCCCGGAGGCAATATTCCCAAGCCCTTCGCCGATGAGTTGCTGATTCGCATCCAGCCGCTGCCGGGTGCTGGTCGCTATCGCCTTGGAGATGGATATGGCCTCCATAAAGCCAATCAGGGCAATCACCACCGCAGAGGAGAGCAGCTGGCTGATGATCTCCCAGTTGAATGTCGGGAGCACCAATGCAGGCAGCCCCGCCGGAATAGCACCTATAACCTGACCGCCTGCCTCCATGTATCCGGTTGATGCCGATATCATGGTTGTTACGGCAACAGCGGTCACTATCGCAGGCACCTTGGGCGCATATTTCATCAGGCCAAAGATAATGACAAAAGCCAGCAGCGCCATCAGCAATGTCAAGCCATGCGTATGCGTGAATGCAGCAACCAGGGTATTCCATACCGTTTCATAGTGTTGATCTTCATTGGCAATGTTGAGCCCAAATATCTTGCCCAGCTGAGAGCTGGCAATGATGAGGGCAGCAGCATTGGTAAAGCCCAGCACCACAGGGTGAGAGAGCAGATCGACCAGCACCCCCATGCGTAAAAACCCCAGAGCCAGTTGAAACAACCCGACAAGCAGTGCAAGCAGCACCGCATAGGCAAGAAACCCTTCACTGCCCATGCTGGCCAGAGGCTCCAGTGCCGTAGCCGTCATCAGAGAGACAACAGCTACCGGCCCGGTGGAGAGCTGCCGCGAAGAGCCAAACAACGCAGCAATCACCGTCGGCCACAGAGCAGCATAAAGCCCCATGTGTGGTGGCAGCCCTGCAAGCTGCGCATACGCCATGGATTGAGGAATAAGCACCAGGGCAACCGTGATCCCGGCAAGGATGTCTGCGCGAAGAACCTCAGGCTGCCGCAGCTCCCCCACCCAGGAGAGGAAAGGAAACAGACGGTGCCAGATCGAAGGGAGGGGGGCTTTGTGCATTTTTATTTTTTCGCCGGCGTCCAGAATCAATTTATGCGCAATGCATAGCGGAACCGCCATTCTAATATAACATGCAGATCTAGGTATACCGATGGCTTATGCGAAAAAGGAATAAGGCGCTAACCTGAATCGTTAGCAGGGCGACTGCCACCGCCCCTTGACCCTATGAAGGCAATAGCAAGAGTCGCTTAAGATTGTCTATCCAAAGATGCCCAGCAGCAGATAGGCGGCAAGGATGACCGAGATCCAGAACACCATGCTTCCGGTGGGCCAGCTTTCCGAGAGATAGTATTTGGCAACTGACGACTGAAAGAAGACAGATTGAATACCCTGCACAGGCGCTGTTACTGCGCTCAGGGCAGACTCCTTTGCACTGCGCAGAAAGAGCATTGCCCGTCGCACGCCCACAGGCAACAGCTTGCGGTAAAGCCACTCCATATCCAGATTTACGGAAGGCAACCCAAGTGGGTAGAACCCCTTTTTATTCAACCAGACAAAGGCCAGCGCGGAGAAAAAGAGCAGCTGCAATTGAGCCAGAACATGCGTTACATCATACGGCCAGTACTCCATCTCCCAGGGCAGCAGCGCATAGAGATATTGTGGCTGCATGCCGATAAAGAGACAGAGCGCCGCAGAGATGCTCATGGCAATCAGCATATTCCTTGGTGCCTCTTCGGTACGAATGCCCGAATCATGCGCGAAAAATGCAAAATAGGGAACCTTGATCCCCGCAAGGTGAAATACACCAGCTGAGGCAAACAGCATCAACAGCCACAGATAACCATAATCCCCATACATCAGCGCACTCATCACCATTGATTTACTGATAAAGCCAGCAAACAGCGGGAATCCGATAGCAAGCGCGCCGACTATGCCGAGCACGGCGGTTTTCGGCATGGACTTGTATAGCCCACCAAGATCTGAACTATTGATGCTTCCAGCCCGATAGAGCACCGCACCCATGGCCATAAGCAGCAATCCCTTATAAATCACATGACTAAAAACATGTGCAACCACGCCATTTAGCGCCAGCGCAGTACCAATACCAATACCAGTCACCATAAAGCCGAGCTGATTGATCAGGCAGTAGGCAAGCACCTTACGCAGATCATTCTCAATCGCCGCATAAAAAATCGGAAAGCAGGCCATGGTGACGCCGATATAGACCAGAATATCTTCACCCGCAAATCCGCGTGCCAGGGCGTAGACTGCAACCTTGGTGGAGAAGGCAGAGAGAAACACCATGCCGGTAACGGTCGCCTCAGGATAGCCATCGACAAGCCAGCCATGCAGAAAAGGGAACGCAGCTTTAATACCAAAAGCGATAAAGATCAACCAACCGGCAACACCCATATCCAGACCGATGTGGCCAAATGCCAGCGAGCCGGTATCGTGGTAATAAACCAATGCACCGGCCAGCAGCAACAGCCCTGACAGCACCTGAAAGAGCAGATAGCGCATACCGGCCTTGAACGCCCGCTCACTGCCGCGCGCCCAGATAAGAAACACCGAACTTACCGCCAACAGCTCCCAAAAGATAAACAGCGTGATCAGATCACCTGCAAGCACCGCCCCCACTGCACTGCCTGCATACATCACCCCGGCGACATGCTGTTTTGTATCTTTTAGATGGAGAGAGAATATGCTCGCGATAAAGCTGGCAATACAGAACAGGTAAGCAAACAGCAGGCCGAGCTTATCCGCCCGCATGGCGGTCAACTCATAACTCATAATGGAGTGAGTGACGACAACCCCGGCATCAATGTTAAACCACAGATGCAAACCCGCGATGAGCGGTGTTGCCAGCAATATAACCTGACGTACAGTGCCGCGGGTGACGGCTACCAGCAGTGCTGCAATAAAAAAGAGAACGAAGGGGGGCAACTCACTCATCGTAATAATTTTCCTTACGCATCACAACCTTGCGTATCTTCTTTGCGATGACGGCCAACACTACGCAAGCGACAAAGCCATAAATGGCATAAAAAGCCGGAACCTCCTCCCAGCCAAAGCCAATGTGGCGGTGAAAAATAAAATCAGCAACCACCAGCAGAATGCAGGCGCCATAAAACCACTTCAGCAGACGCTCGATATTTTTGGGCTTGTCGAAGAGATATGTTTTCTCGCTTTCATCTGACATATCAAGAACCTCCAGCCGCCAGGCTTGCCAGTTGGTAGAAGGTGTCCGGGTAGAAAAACAGCACCACACAGGCCGTTGAGGTGATAATCATGGCCAGCAGCATCGGTTTTGGCGCTTCCGCTATCTGCGTATAGTGTTCGCCACTGTCGGGTTTGCTGAAAAAGGCGCGAATAGGGATAGGCAGCAGATAGATAATATTAAGCAGCGAACTGATCATCAACACCGCAAGCAACGACAGCTGCGCAGCCTCGACCGCGCCCAATCCGAGATACCACTTGCTCCACATGCCGCCAAACGGTGGCAGCCCGATAATACTCAAGGTGCCAATAAAGAATGCCGCAAAGGTGATGGGCATTGCCCGACCCAGCCCGTTCAGCTCACTGACCAGTTTTTTATGGGCAGCAACATAGATGGCACCGGCGGCAAAAAAGAGGGTAATTTTTGCAAAGGCATGCATCGCAATATGCATTGAGGCACCAATCAGCCCCGCCTTGCTCGCAAGCATCGCACCCAGTGCGATATAGCTCAGCTGACTGACCGTAGAGTAGGCGAGACGTGCCTTGAGGTTGTCCTTGGTCATCGCAATCAGCGATGCAATCAGTATGGTGGCTGCCGCCACCCAGATCAGGCCACCCGTCACATCATTGGAGAGGATAAAATCACTGCCAAAGATATAGATAGTCACCTTAAGCAGGGTGAATACACCCGCCTTGACCACCGCCACGGCGTGCAGCAGCGCACTCACCGGAGTAGGAGCCACCATCGCTGCGGGCAGCCAGCGGTGAAAGGGCATCAGTGCAGCCTTGCCGATACCGAACAGAAAGAACGCATAGAGCAGACCCGCCCACGCCGGGTCAATGTGACCCGCCAGGATGCCACCCTCCTGAAAATCGACACTGCCGGTAAGCACCCATGTAACCATGATTCCAAGCAGGAAAAAGCCAATGGATGTCCCCAGCAAAATACCGAGGTAAACCCTTCCGCCGCGCTTTGCCTCGGGAGTGCCCGCATGGGCAACCAGTGGGTAGGTGGCAAGCGTCAACAGCTCATAAAAGAGGAACAGCGTAAACAGGTTGGAGGCAAATGCAATGCCCATCGTCGCAGCGATAGAGACCGCAAATGCAGCAAAAAACCGCGTCTGATTCTGCTCATTATTGCTGCGCATGTAGCCGATAGAGTAGATGGAAGTAACCACCCATAACAGCCCGGCAATCAGCGCAAACAGCATCCCCAGCGCCTCAATTTCAAAGGCGATAGCGACTCCGGGCAGAGGCTCCATCACGGTAAAGGCAAACGCCTCTCCATCCAGGAAGCGGCAGGCCATAATCAGCACCAGGATGGCGATGAGCGAGGCGGTTACCAGCGTGACCCCCTCTCTGATATTCGGATTATGCCGGGCAGCAATGATACCGACAGCCCCGACCAGAGGCAGCAGCAGAATGGTCAGCAGTAGTGTTTCTGCACTCATGGGTTCACGACCCCCAGAATGGCCGCCGCTTTTTCAGCAACGCCCACTGTTAATTCCGTATCCAGACCAAAATAGATATTGGCAAACACCAGCACCCAGGTAGGTGCCAACAGCAGTAACGGTGCCTCGGTTACAGATCTCCCGGACTCGGTGATGGGCTTGAAATAGAGCGCCTCTACCAATTTTCCAACATAGACCACTGCCAGCAGAGAGCCAAACAGAATGACTGCGACAGATATCCAGGCCTCCTGTTCCAGTGCTGCCGCTACCAGATACCATTTGCTGATAAATCCGGCTGTGCCAGGCACGCCGACAAGGCTCATGCCGCCAATCACAATAGCGCCAAAGGTCCACGGCATCGCCCTGCCCAGCCCATGAATGTCTCTCATATGACAGGCACCGATACGATAGATAATGGCGCCAACGGCCATGAACAGGGCACCTTTCATCAAGGAGTGATTGAAAAGATGGATCAGTGCGGCAGTAACGCCTGTGGCCGATGCAAAGCCGATTCCCATCGCCATATAGCCAATCTGTGCAACACTGGAGTAGGCCAGCAACCGCTTGACATCCTCCTGATAGATGGCATAGACCGACGCGATGATAATGCTGGCAATACCGGCCACGATAAAAAGCTCTCTGGCATGCGCTGCCAGCAAAAAGCTATCCGGGAAAATGGTAAACAGCACCCGCAACATCACATAAAGCGCAACCTTGGTCGCTGTTGCAGCAAGAAAGACCGTTACCACTGAGGGGGCATAGGTGTAGGCATTGGGCAGCCAGAGATGCAATGGAAACAGTGCCAGCTTCAGCGC
>JAKISI010000031.1 GCA_021648685.1 Candidatus Polarisedimenticolaceae bacterium | reverse complement strand
CTGAAGAAGAGATGACCGGCTTTAATTTTACCCAGCCCACAGCAGATGATGATGGAGAGAGCAGATAACCTGCGACCACAGCTTTGCTATGGCGTTCCACTCCATACCTGTGCTTTTGTTTTTTTAAGCATGTGACAGCGATTACAATTTTTAAATGTAGCCGCAGGAAAGGACACTTTCCCATGGCATTTTCCGCAAAATTTTCCTGCAATCACATCACCCATTGTGAAATTATTGGCTCCCACAGTTTTTTTAAAAGGTTCGGGATGGCAGCTGTCGCAACTTAACCAATAAGTATGCATGCCATGTGGGAAGATCACATCCGGTATCTGCGGCACCTTTGTCTGAAAGACCATAAGATTTGCAAAGTACCCCTCATATTCATCCTCTTTTTGTTCTGCAAGAGAGGCTCTTGGTCGAATAATGCCTTCTGTTACCGCTTTATTCCAGTTAACAAAACCCGCATGATCTTTAGGCAACAGCTCAAAAGCGGTTGGCTCGCCAGCAAAGACATCCAGATTCTTTGACAGGCTGTAGATATCTATATTGCCAACATACAGCCGCAGCAACGACTCCTGCTCTGCATCACATTCAGTACCCAAAAAGTTTTTACATATATCGGTCAATCCACCTTTTGGCTCAAACCCCTGCTCTTGTGCAAATGCAGGTGCAGCAGAGGCGCACATAAAAACAAACAGCAGAAGCAGCTTACTTGTCTGCATGGCAGAAACCTCTAGTAACCTATTGTCTTGCTTTACAATTGGCATATATTTTGAGCAAATTTAATCCTACCTGGATCCCTTTAAAAAAACATCGCCTGACCATCTAATCAGGGCATATTTAGAAACTACCCCCAGACTCACGCTTAGTCCAGTATTTTCTTGGTCAGAAAAATCCCCCCTGGATAGAGTGAACCAGGTTCATTATTTATGCGCATTCAAGCACAGCTGCTGCGTGCCACAGGTAGCATTTTAGGCAATATCACCTCAATAATTTAATCGACAGACGCCAATGGTTAACCCATTCACAATTTTTTATTACTGCTTCACTAGACTTTCAGCATCACTAAAGATGTCTGGAGGTAGATCATGTTGCATTCACGTTTCAATATAACGATTTTTTTTATACCGCTGTTTTTTTACACACAGTTGTCGTACGCAAACAGCGTGCTTACAACTCACAAAAAAATGG
Organism: Candidatus Polarisedimenticolaceae bacterium; assembly: GCA_021648685.1. Classification (GTDB taxonomy): domain Bacteria; phylum Pseudomonadota; class Gammaproteobacteria; order Chromatiales; family Chromatiaceae; genus WFXD01. Next base: position 39,911 of record JAKISI010000031.1, on the reverse strand, counting down.
GCAACGAAGTGCAACAGAGCCAACATTCTGATTTCATCACCAGCCTACCTTATGCAACAACAACAGAGATATTGCAACAGATCAACAACACCAGGTCGGCTTTAAGCAGACGCAAAGCTGCTTTATCAAAAACCGAAAAAGAGAGGGCATTCACCACCAAAGACAGCGTAATAAGCATAATATTGCCTGGCGGGTTACTCTACGCCGCCATCATTAAACTGCGCCACACTGAAGTAAAAAGTCAGCTACACAATGTCACCAAGCAACTCAATGAGCTGAATCAGGATCTGATTGAATTCAGATCACTCAGTATCAATAATACTCTGTTGGCAACGCTACACTGACACCCCCTGAAACATGCTCGGCCCAGCTGTTTTAAAGCCCTCTGTTATGGGGAGGGGGCTTTATACTTTATTGTGAAAAATAAACGGCTGAGCAGAGTAGTCGCTATACTATGTTCCCATGAGAAGCAAACCATCAGAACACAGCTCTACCGCCTCCCCGTATAACGAGGAGTTCCCACTTGCTGATGACATCTACTATTTGAATCATGCCGCTGTTGCCCCCTGGCCACGACGAACCGCCAAGGCCGTATCTGCCTTCGCTCAGGAGAACATGGTTCATGGTGCACAGCACTATCTTAAGTGGTTGAAGAGTGAACGCAGCTTGCGCAAATCATTAGCCAGGCTGCTCAATGCGCCATCCCCTGATGATATTGCCCTGTTAAAAAACACCTCGGAGGCACTCTCTGTGGTGGCTTATGGTATTGACTGGCAACCCGGTGACAACATTGTCAGTTATACAGATGAGTTTCCCTCAAACCGCATTGTGTGGGAGTCACTTGCCAGCAAAGGCGTTGAGTTGCGACTTGCCGAGCTAACGACATCGACAGAGCCAGAAGCCAAACTTATTGCGCTTTGCAATGAGCGCACGCGGCTTATCACTGTCAGCTCTGTGCAATATGCACGCGGACTGCGCATCAATATCGACAAACTTGGAGCCTTTTGCCGCACAAACAACATCCTGTTTTGCGTGGATGCCATTCAAAGCCTTGGCGCACTGCCCTTTGATCTGCACAGATGTCAGGCCGACTTTGTAATGGCGGATGGACACAAATGGATGCTGGCTCCAGAAGGGCTGGCTCTGTTCTATTGCCGGGCTGAAATTCGTAAACAGCTGAACCTCAATCAGTTTGGCTGGCACATGGTGGATCGGCCAGGAGATTACGACTCGACCGAGTGGCGGCCCTCCCCGACGGCAACCCGCTTTGAGTGTGGCAGCCCGAACATGCTCGGCATCCATGCGCTACAGGCCAGCCTCTCATTGATCGAAGAGGTGGGGCTGGAGACCATATCCAATAACATAGCTAATAATGTCTCTCTGCTTATTGAATTAATAGATGGCATTGACAGGTCAACACTGTTAAGCCCAAGGGAGCAAAGACGCCAATCCGGTATTGTGACTTTCTCCATTGCGGGTGCAGATCATACACAGCTCTACCATTATCTTATGCAAAATGGTGTGATCTGTGCGCAACGCGGTGGAGGCATCCGCTTCTCCCCCCACTTTTACACGACAGCAGAGCATATCTATCGCGCAATAGAAATCCTTAATGATTACAGGGAATAAACGCAATTAATAAAAAGTATATTAATGTGGGATTTATCCGATACTATCCATAACTGTTTTTTGTAATACTGGGGTCACTGGCTTCACAGAAGGGGTTTTTTAGTGGAAATACTCGTTACTGTACTTACTATCACCATCCTTGGGGTTTTGGCTTATCAGCGTGTATCTGGACGAACTTGGCTGCTGGGCATTGCTGCACTGCTCATTATCATCTCCTTATCGGGTGCTGTTGATGGATTTCCACTCTTTCTAGTCTGGGCGGTTGCCCTCGTTGTCTGTGGTCTGCTTGGGCAGACTGAGTTACGCCAACGCTATCTGAGCCGCCCACTACTCAAGAAGTTTCGCAATGTTTTACCCCCCATGTCGGACACGGAACGTGAGGCGCTGGAAGCGGGGACAGTCTGGTGGGATGGTGAGCTTTTTAGCGGCCAGCCTGACTGGAACAAGCTGATGGCTGAACCTGTCCCAACACTGACCCAGGAAGAGCGGGACTTTATTGACGGGCCAGTCGATGAGCTCTGCGGCATGCTGGATGACTGGAAGATCACACACGAAGACTACGACCTGCCCCCAGAGGTATGGGAGTTTATTGGAGAGCATCGTTTCTTTGGCATGATCATCCCAAAGGCGTATGGCGGGCTGGAGTTCTCCGCACTGGCTCACTCCACGATTGTGATGAAAATCTCCAGCCGCAGCGTTACCGCTGCGGTGACCATCATGGTTCCCAACTCCCTGGGGCCGGCCAAACTGCTGCTGCATGACGGCACCCAGGCACAGAAAGATTACTACCTCCCTCGGCTGGCAAAGGGTCAGGAGATCCCCTGCTTTGCCCTGACAGGGCCTGATGCTGGCAGCGATGCCGGGGCGATGCCTGATCGCGGCATTGTCTGCTATGGCGAATTTGAGGGCAAGCAGCTGCTGGGCATCCGCATCAACTGGAATAAGCGCTACATCACCCTGGGGCCTGTTGCCACGGTGATCGGCCTGGCCTTCAAGCTATTTGATCCAGAACACCTGCTCAGCGAAAAAGAGGAGCGGGGCATCACCGTCGCACTCATTCCTGCAGACACCCCGGGGGTTCACATCGGCAAGCGGCATATCCCGCTCAACATCCCGTTCCAAAATGGCCCCAACTATGGAGAGGATGTCTTCGTCCCAATGGACTGGATTATTGGCGGCCAAAAAGGCATCGGCGAAGGGTGGCGCATGCTGATGGACAGTCTGGCCGAGGGGCGCAGCATCTCCCTGCCAGCTTTGGCAACAGGTGCTGGGAAGGCCGCCTGCCGCTACACCGGAGCCTATGCGCGGGTACGCCGCCAGTTCAATATGCCCATTGGCTATTTTGAAGGCGTGGAAGAGGCACTGGCTCGTATCGCCGCCCTCACCTATCAGATGGACGCTGCACGCACCGTCACGCTGGGCGCACTGGACAAGGGTGAGATGCCCTCAGTGGTATCCGCCATCATCAAATATCACCTGACCGAGCGCTACCGAACCGTCATCAATGATGCCATGGACATCCATGGCGGCAGCGGCATCTGCCTTGGGCCAGGCAACCTGCTGGGACGGGTCTATCAGGCCATCCCCATCAGTATTACAGTGGAAGGGGCAAACATTCTGACACGCAGCATGATTATCTTTGGACAAGGCGCAATACGCTGCCACCCCTATGTACTCAGGGAATTCAAGGCCGCACAGGCCGGTGATGATGGCAAAGCACTGAAGGAGTTTGATGATGCTGTATTTGGTCACGCCTCCTTTCTGCTGAGTAATCTGGCACGCAGCTTTTTCCTGGGCTTGACCCGTGGAAAATTCTCCTCCTCCCCCACAACCTGTACAAACAAACACTACTACCAACAGCTCAACTGGATGAGCGCCGCCTTTGCACTCTGTGCTGATGTTGCCATGATGACCCTGGGCGGCACCCTGAAGCGCAAAGAGCGCCTCTCTGCACGCCTGGGAGATGTTCTCAGCGAACTCTACATTGCCTCAGCAGTGCTCAAACACTTCGAAAACCAGGGGTGCCAGGAGGCAGACCGCCCCCTGCTGCACTGGGCACTGGATGATGGCCTCTACCGCATGCAGGAGAGCCTGCGCTCACTCTTGCGCAACCTCCCGTTTCGCCCACTGGCCTGGCTGCTTCGCCGCCTGATCTTTCCGACCGGACTGCCCTATGTTGAACCTGATGATCGAAAAGGCCACCTGGCAGCCCGGCTTCTGCTGCGCCCATCTGAAGCAAGGGATCGTCTGACTGCAGACATCTACACCAACCGCGACCCGGCAATGGCCGTTGGGCGCTACGAGCTGGCACTGGCCATGGCAGAAAAGGTCGCCCCCATTGAAAAGGCACTGAGCAAGGCACGGCGTGACGGTTTGATCACCGGCAAAACCATCTGCGAGCTGGCGGCTGATGCCCAGGAGAGAGGCATTATCCAACCTGAGGAGGTTGCCCTGCTTGAAGAGATGGAGAGACTGCGCAGCCAGGTCATTCAAGTCGATGCATTTGATCACTTTGGCGCTAAAAAAGCTGAGTAACTGACGCAAAAACTGCCCCGTTACCACTTGTTTTTAATATAAAAATGACGACTCTGGCCTTGCTGTCTTTCACGCTTGCCCCGTGAACTGTCTCAGCATGACAAAGCAGCGTCTACACTCTAAGAATAAGCACGACTATTTTCCTCAAGAATAGCTGAAAAAAAAGACAACTGGAGAGCTGGCTCATGGTGAACGCTAAAACCAATCTGAAAGGGCGTGCCGTCTACGTGGTCGATGGAGGGCGCACCCCCTTCCTGCGCGCTATGGGGCCACCCGGCCCATTTCACGCCTCAGATCTGGCCGTGCAGGCCGGACGCCAGCTTCTGGCGCGCCAGCCCATTGAGGCGAGCGCCCTCGATGAAGTAATCCTGGGCTGTGTCTCCAGCGGCCCCAATGAGGCCAACATTGCCCGGCTTGTTGCACTCCGGCTGGGGTGTGGCGAGCAGGTTCCTGCATGGACTGTGCAGCGCAACTGCGCCTCTGCCATGCAGTCGATCGACTGTGCTGCAACCAACATCGCCACAGGGCGCTCTGATCTTGTACTGGCAGGTGGCACCGAAGCGATGAGCCATCACCCCGTACTGCTGAATGAGCAAATGGTCACCTGGCTTGCCGGTTGGAACAGGGCACGCACCACAATGGAACGGGTGCGCCAGCTGGGAAAACTACGCCCCCCCTACTTCCAGCCTGTCATCGCACTGTTGCGCGGGCTGACCGACCCCGTTGTCGGTCTCTCCATGGGACAGACCGCCGAAGAGATTGCCTGGAAATTCAATATCAGCCGGAAAGAGATGGACCGCTACGCCGCCCAAAGCCACCACAGGCTGGCAGCAGCACAGGAGTCTGGGCATTTGAGCGAGATTGAACCTCTCTATGCACCGGACGGCACACTCCACAGCACCGATGAAGGGCTGCGCGCTGACAGCAGCGTCGAAAAGCTGGGGCAGCTCAAACCCTTCTTCGACCGAACGGTGGGCAAGGTCACCGCAGGCAACAGTTCACAAATTACCGATGGCGCTGCACTTCTGCTATTGGCATCCAGTGCCGCAGTCAGAAAGCATAAACTCCCCGTTCTCGGGCGCATCATCGATTGCCAATGGGCCGGGCTGAACCCCTCCACTATGGGATTAGGGCCGGTGCATGCCATGGCACCGCTGCTGCAACGGCACGGGCTCTCTGTGGCTGACATCGACTACTGGGAGATGAATGAGGCCTTTGCGGCACAGATCCTGGCCTGCCTCAAGGCCTGGACAGACGCTGACTATTGCCGTGACCAGCTCCATCAGGAACAGCCGTTTGCGCCGATCCCCATGGATCGGCTCAATGTAGACGGCGGTGCCATCAGCATTGGCCACCCGGTAGGCACCAGCGGCACCCGCATCGTACTCCATCTCTTGAAGGTGCTGGAGCGCAAAGATGCCCGGCGTGGCATTGCCAGTCTCTGCATTGGCGGCGGTCAGGGTGGAGCAATACTGGTTGAACGTCAGGAGGAGAGATAGCATGAGCAGACACTGGCGCATAGAACAGGACGGGAATGGCATCATCTGGCTGCATTTCAACCAGGCTGACAGCAGCGCCAATGTGCTGACTGTGGAGGCACTGGATGAGCTGGATCAGCAACTGGGCGAGATCGAACAGGCCAGCCCGGCGGGGGTGGTCTTCTGCTCAGACAAACCCAGCGGCTTTATCGCCGGTGCAGATGTCAAGGCCTTCAGCCGCATCACAGAGATGCAAGAGGCCCAGCAGCAGATACTCCAGGCACATGCCATCTTTGATCGCATCGAACGGCTGAAATGCCCCACAGTCGCGATGATCCACGGCTTCTGCCTTGGTGGCGGCACCGAGCTGGCGCTGGCCTGCCGTTACCGCGTCAGCCGTGACGACCCCGGCACCCGCATCGGCCTGCCCGAGGTGCGGCTGGGGATCTTTCCCGGTTTTGGTGGAACGGTTCGCAGCACCCGGCTGATCGGCCACCTGCCCGCACTCAATATCATGCTCAGCGGCAGGGCGCTCAGTGGCAGCGCTGCCCGTCGGCTGGGGCTGGTCGATATGTCTGTGCCGGAGCGGCAGCTGAAGGCAGCAGCCCGTCATCTGCTCTCAACACGGCCCAAACCACACCGACCCACCTGGCTGCAGCAGCTGCCAGGCAATGGGCTGCTACGCCCCCTGGTGGGACACTTTCTAAAAAAGCAGGTGGCCAAACAGGCAGACCCGGCACACTACCCTGCCCCCTATGCGCTGATCCGGCACTGGACAAAACACGCCAACCACCCCAAGGCGATGTACCGCAGTGAAGCGGCAGAGGTTGCAAAGCTGATCAGCAGTGATACCGCCCAAAATCTGATCCGGATCTTTCTGCTGCAAGACCAGCTCAAGGCGCAGGGGCGTAAATCTGACTTCAAAGCGGCCCATGTGCATGTCATTGGCGGCGGGATCATGGGGGGCGATATTGCCGCCTGGTGTGCACTGAAGGGGATGCGGGTCACACTACAGGATCGCGCACCTGAACTTCTCTCCCAGGCCATGGGACGCGCACATGGTCTCTTTAAAAAGAAGCTCAAAAAACCACTCCTGGTGCGGGATGCACTGGATCGGCTGATACCGGACTGCGAAGCAACAGGCGTTCCAAAGGCGGATGTCGTCATTGAAGCCATCTTTGAGAACACCGAGGCCAAGCAGCAGCTCTATGCCCAGCTGGAGCCTCGGCTTAAAAAAGGCGCCCTGCTCTGCACCAACACCTCCAGCATCCCGCTTGAGGTATTAAACAGCACCTTAAAGAATCCGGCACGTTTAGTCGGCCTGCATTTCTTCAATCCGGTTGCAAAGATGCAGCTGGTCGAGATCGTCAGCGCCACCAATACCGATCCCAATGCCGCTCAACAGGCTGCTGCATTTGCCAAACAGATTGGTCGGCTGCCACTGCCAGTCAAGAGCAGCCCCGGGTTTCTGGTCAACCGCATCCTCATGCCCTATCTGCTGGAGGCTATTGTACTGCTGGATAGCGGGACATCAGCAACAGCCATTGACAAAGCAGCAACAGACTTTGGCATGCCCATGGGACCCGTAGAGCTGGCCGACACCGTGGGGCTGGACATCTGTCTGGCTGTCGCTGACAAACTGGCAGAAAGCCTGCCCGTCAACGTGCCGGAAATGCTGCGCAGCATGGTATCAGAAGGTAAACTGGGTCGAAAAAGCGGCCAGGGATTCTATCTTTACAACAAAGGGAAGGCACAAAAAGCAGCCGTTACAGAGTCGGCAAATGTATTGCCGGGCTTAGCGGATCGCATGATAATGTGCATGCTGAATGAGGCCGTTGCCTGTCTGCGTGAAGGGATCGTTTCAGACGCCGACCTGCTGGATGCCGGCATCGTGTTTGGAACCGGCTTTGCCCCTTTTCGCGGCGGGCCAATACACTATGTCAAAAGTGAAGGAAAGGAGAAGATGCAACCACGCATCCAAACACTGGCATCTGACAAGGATGCCGGATGGGCTGATATCTTTGAGCACTAACAACCATGGATAAGCAAATGGACATAATCCCCTATGATCAAGCACCTACCCTGGCCGCTGTATTCCGGACGCGAATAAAAAAAAGCAGCAACAAGGTTGCCTACACGCAATTTAATCATGCAACAGGGCAGTGGGAGAACACGACCTGGGGCGAGATGGGCGAGCATGTCGCCAGATGGCAGGCGGCGCTACAGAGGGAGGGGCTGAACCCGGGTGACCGCATTGCACTCATGATTCACAACTGTAAAGAGTGGGTGATATTTGATCAGGCCGCTCTGGGGCTTGGGCTTGTAGTGGTTCCCCTCTATGTCAACGACCGCCCGGAGAACACTGGATACCTCCTGCAAAATGCCGGGGTGCGTCTGCTCTTGATTGAAGACAGTGAGCAGTGGGAGGGACTGGCAGAGATTCATGACCAGCTTGCAGGTCTGCTGCGGATCCTGTCACTAAAACCGATAGAAGATGCGATATTACAACCACACCTTACCGATATTGAGAAGTGGTTGCCGCAGCAGAGCTGCGAACTGCTGTCACTTGAGTGCAAACCTGACGAATTGGCAACTATCGTCTACACCTCCGGCACTACGGGCCGTCCCAAAGGTGTCATGCTAAGCCACACCAATATGCTGTGGAACGCCCAGGCGGCACTTAAATGTTATGACATCTACCCTGATGACTGCTTTCTCTCATTCCTCCCCCTGTCTCACACCCTGGAACGCACCATTGGTTACTACCTGCCGATGATTGCAGGCTCCCGTGTGGCCTATGCACGTTCAATACCAGAGCTGGGGGAAGATCTGCTGCACATCAAGCCAACTCTGCTCATCTCTGTCCCACGGATATTTGAGCGCGTCTACGGAAAGATCATGGCCAAGCTGGAAAATGACCCCCCCACATTGCGCAAATTGTTTAACCTGGCGGTATCTATCGGCTGGAAACAATTTGAATATGAGCAAAAACGCACAAGCTGGTCACCCGACCTCCTGCTCTGGCCACTGCTCAACAAACTGGTGGCAAGCAAGGTACAGGCAAAGCTGGGAGGAAGACTTCGCTTTGCCGTGAGTGGTGGTGCTGCCCTCTCCCCCAACATCGCAAAACTGTTCATCGGCCTGGGTATTCGCATCCAGCAGGGTTATGGGCTGACAGAGACAAGCCCGGTTATTACCGGCAATCTACTGACAGATAATGTTCCGGCAAGCATCGGCACCCTGCTTCCCGGTATCGAAGTGAAAATAGGAGAACAGGATGAGCTGCTGACCCGCAGCCCCAGCGTCATGATGGGATATTGGGATAACAAAGAGGCAACAGAGAAGATAATCGAGCCAGATGGTTGGCTGCACACAGGTGACAAAGCAAGAATAGATGAGACCGGTCATATCTTTATCACCGGCAGACTAAAAGAGATTATCGTACTGACAACAGGCGAAAAAGTACCGCCTGTAGATATGGAGATGGCCATTGCACTTGATAGCCTGTTTGAGCAGGTGATGGTCATTGGTGAAGGGAGACCCTCTCTTAGCGCACTGGTCTCTCTTGAAAAAGAGCAATTCACAGCATTAACCGACAAGTTGGGGCTGGACCCAAATGACAAAGAGATTCTAAAGAATAAAGCCCTGCTGTCGGTACTTCGGGATCGCATCCAAAAACAGATACACAGCTTTCCCGGTTATGCCAAAATCCACCGTATCGCGATTGTCCCTGAGCCCTGGACCGTTGAGAATGGCCTAATTACCCCAACCCTCAAGATAAGGCGCTCTGCCATTCTAGACAAATATGCAGCGCTTATTGACGCTCTGTATCCAAGAGATCAGCCTTAGCAAGAGCGCACTTTGGCAAAAGCGGTGGGGGAATTCAAAAGAACTGCTTACACGTAAAGAACAGGTCGGGGCGAGAGGATTGCTTCGGGCATCCTGCCCTACGCCCCTGCGGGGTCGCTGCCGCGACCTCACTTGCTCCCGGCAAGTGAGTCGAACCTCTTTCGGTTCAAACCCTCTCGCCTGAAACATCACTGCACTTTAAGATGTGCAGCGGTAGGGTTTGATAAAGATGTTTTGAGATACTTGGTCGGAGCGAGAGGATTCGAACCTCCGACCCCCACAACCCCATTGTGGTGCGCTACCAAGCTGCGCTACGCTCCGAAGAGTGCGCATCCTAGGCGCACTTGAATAGGATGTCAATTACCAATTGTGGAACACTCTACGATGATGCTTTATCCCGGCCGATTCTGGCCGCACCGCCTTGAGGAAGAGAGGTGTTACCGTTTGAGAATCTGTAAAACCTCTTCCAGCTCAATACGCAACTGGCGTACGACCTGCTGGCTCTGGTTTTGATCACTTTTTGCAGAGTCACTGCATAGCTGCTGGCGGGCCCCGCCGATGGTAAAGCCCTGCTCATACAGCAGGCTTCTGATCTGGCGGATCATCAAGACATCATGGCGTTGGTAGTAGCGGCGATTGCCACGTCGTTTGACAGGTTTGAGCTGCTCAAACTCCTGCTCCCAATAACGCAAAACGTGGGGCTTCACCCCACACAGGTCGCTAACCTCACCAATGGTAAAGTAGCGTTTACCCGGGATTGCAGGTAGCTCTACGGCACTGTTACTCGCGTCCAGCATAGGCCTCAACCCGCGCTTTTAGCTTTTGCCCTGGGCGGAAGGTGACTACGCGACGGGCGGAAATCGGGATTTCCTCCCCGGTTTTTGGGTTGCGACCCGGACGCTGCTTCTTCTCGCGCAGATCGAAATTGCCAAATCCGGATAGCTTAACCTGCGCGCCATTCTCTAAAGAGCCTCTGATCTTCTCAAAAAACATTTCGACCATCTCTTTGGCTTCTCGTTTGTTGAGCCCTAATTCATCAAATAGCTGTTCTGCCATTTCGGCTTTGGTCAGTGCCATTGTTATTCTCTCAGATATGCATTCAAATCTTTTTCTAGCGCCTGGACGATATTGTCCATGATTCCATCCACAGCCTCATCCGTAAGTGTTTGTGAAGTTTCCTGAAGAATCAAGCCTAAAGCGAGGCTTCTTCGTCCAGAATCTACTTTCTCCCCAGTATAGACATCAAAAAGCCTGATGTCTGTAAGAATTTCTGGGGCGGCCTCTCTGATACAGCTCTTAACCGCTTCGAATTCAATATCCTGATCCAGAACCAGTGCAATATCACGCCGAATCGATGGAAATCTGGATAACGGAGCAAACGCCGGTAAACGCCCTTCCAGAAGGCCATCCAGAGCGATCTCAAACAGATAAGTAGCTCCCGAAAGCTCCAGCTTTTGTTCCAGTTTTGGATGCAGCATCCCAAGCCAGCCAACAGATTCGCCATTTCGCTGGATCTTTGCTGTCTGGCCAGGGTGCAGTGCTGGGTGCTTACCTGAAGAGAAGATAAATTCATCCGCACATCCAGTCAATGAAAATATCGCCTCGACATCGGCTTTTGCACCAAAAAAATCCACCTCACGACCAGACTCTCCCCACTGCTCCTGGCTGACATCTCCTGTCAGCAGGCCAGAAATGGTGTTTTTCTGTTTGATTTCACTGCCTTGCAAAACAAATCGCAGGCCAGATTCAAAGATGCGAATTCGACTCTGCTGACGCGAATGGTTATAACCTGCTGTCTGTAGCAGCCCTGGCCATAGACTGGTACGCATCACAGACATCTCACTGGAGATGGGGTTGGCCAATGCTATGCTCTGCTGCTGAGGATCAACCAAGCTTTGGATCTCAGAGCTGATAAAGCTATAGGTGATGACCTCTTGGTAGTCACGATCCACCAACAGCTCTTTGGCACGATGCAGGTCAAAGGCCGTTTCAGGCTTTGAACGGATCGGCATGGTAGATGGCGCATGGCTTGTTGGGATTTCAGTATAGCCATAGATGCGTCCAATCTCCTCAATCAGATCCACCTCGATGGTGATATCAAAACGGCAGCTGGGGGGGGTTACCATCCAACCATCCTTGGTGGTCTCTACTTGCATCTCCAGGCGCGTCAGAATATCAGTGATCACTTTGTCGGCAATGGTTACACCCAGGATCCGCTCTATCCGCTGGTGACGAAGCGAAATGGCTGGCTTCTGGGTAAGACATTCAGGAGATGCAACCTCTACGACTGGCCCGGCCTTCCCGCCCACTATACCTATCAGTAACGCTGTTGCACGCTCCATTGCTTTTGCCTGAAGCGCTGGATCAACACCACGCTCAAAACGGTGTGAGGAGTCGGTATGCAGCCCATAGCCACGCGCCTTTCCCGCCATAGCTATCGGAGCAAAAAAAGCACTCTCAAGCAAAATATCCTGGGTGCGGTCTGTAACAGCTGATGCCTCCCCACCCATGATGCCGGCCAGCGCCACGGGGCTACTGGCATCGGCAATAATCAGGGTGTCGGGAGTAAACTCAATCTCCTGCCCATCCAGCAGCCGAAGTTTTTCTCCCGCCTCAGCCTGACGGACAATGATGCCACCGCTGAGTTGGTTCAGATCAAACCCATGCATGGGTTGGCCCAGCTCAAGCAGCACATAGTTGGTCACATCCACTACCGGGCTGATGCTTCGGATATCGCCTCTGCGCAGGCGTTCGCGCATCCACAGTGGTGTCTCTGCAACAGGATTGATCCCCCGGATCACACGACAGGCATAGCGGGGACAGGCATCCGCAGCCTTGATCTCAACCTGAACAGCGTCAGGAATAGCAGCGACCACAGGGGCAATTTCCGGCACAGTCACTGCACAGCGGTTGATCACACCTACCTCGCGTGCAATACCTGCCAGGCTCAGGCAGTCTCCCCGATCCGGGGTTAAATCGACTTCGATAGCCTGGTCATCCAGTTTGAGGTAGTTACGAATATCCTCCCCAACGGGCGCATCAGCCGGGAGCGGCATGATGCCATCCGAGGCGTCTGCCAAACCAAGCTCTGAGGCAGAGCAGATCATCCCAAAAGAGGGCTCACCACGCAGCTTGGCCTTTTTGATCTTGAAGTTACCAGGCAGCCTGGCACCCACGCGAGCAACAGGCACCCGCATTCCCGCAGTAACATTGGCAGCACCGCAGACGATGCTCAGCATCTCATCTGCAGCCACATCAACGGTGCAGACCCGAAGTTTTTGGGCATCCGGATGCGCCTCCACGGTCAGGATCTCGCCAACCAGCACCCCTTCAAACTGTGGGGCCACGGGGCTTACTGAGTCAACCTCCAGACCGGCCATAGAGAGCTGGTCAGATAACTCACTGGTGGTTATCTCAGGGTTAACCCACTCACGCAGCCAAGCTTCACTAAATTTCATCTGTTATTCCTGATAAGGTCTATGGCATCGGTTCGCCAGAGACCCAAGTTATGCAAACTGTTTTAGAAACCGGAGATCATTCTCAAAAAAGAGCCGCAGGTCATTGACGCCGTAGCGCAGCATGGTCAACCGCTCCACTCCCATGCCAAAGGCATAACCAGTGTACTTTTCACTATCGATGCCAATGTGGTGAAACACTTGTGGGTGGATCATGCCGCAGCCCAACACCTCCAGCCAACCGGTATGGCTACAGACCCGGCAGCCCTCGCCATTGCACATCACACACTCAATATCCACCTCCGCCGATGGCTCGGTAAAAGGAAAATAGGAGGGACGAAAGCGTATCTTCAGCTCACGCTCGAAGAAGCTGCTGAGAAAATCATAGATAACCCCTTTAAGATCCGCAAAGCTCGCTGTTTCATCCACCAGAAAACCTTCTACCTGGTGAAACATCGGGGTATGCGTCAGATCTGAATCACAGCGGTAGACCCGCCCTGGTGCAATCACTTTAAACGGCGGCGATGCCTCTTCCATTACCCGGATTTGAACCGGCGAGGTATGTGTGCGCAGCAGCAGGTGGGCATCAAAATAGAAGGTATCGTGCATGGCCCGAGCCGGGTGGTGCGCAGGAATATTCAGTGCCTCAAAATTGTGGTAATCATCCTCGATCTCAGGGCCTTCTGCGACCTCAAAGCCAGCGTTGGCGAACAGGTGTTCAATGCGATTCAGGGTGCGGGTTACGGGATGCAGGCCGCCCCGGCCCAGACCGCGTCCAGGCAGCGTAACATCGACACATTCAGAGGATAGACGGGCTTGCAGCGCCTCTTTTTCAAGCTCAGCACGGCGCTCACCTATAGCTCCCTGCAACACAGCCTTGGCATGGTTAATCGCCTGGCCTGCATGAGGCCGCTCCTCTTTTGGCAACCGTCCAAGCTGCTTAAGCTGAGCTGTGAGCAGGCCGCTTTTTCCCAGGTAGTGTACTCGCACATGATCAAGTGCCGTGACGTCCTGAGAAGCAGCAATTTTTTGCTCAGCTTCTTGAACAAGCCGCTCAATATTGGTTGGAGAATCTGTATTTATAGTCATATTCAGGTATATAGAAACCAAAAAAGGGAAAGGCTGGTCAGCCTTCCCCTCTTCTATTCAGGTGCGCCGAAGCACACCTATAGCTTAAAGGCTAGCTTTGGCCTTTTCTGCCAGAACAGCAAAAGCGGGTTTATCAAAGATAGCCAGGTCAGCCAATATTTTACGATCAATCGCAACACCGGCCTTATTCAAGCCATTAATCATGCGGCTGTATGAAATTCCATTCACACGGGCACCAGCGTTGATACGTGCAATCCACAACGCACGAAACTGGCGTTTTTTCTGGCGGCGATCGCGGTAGGCATACTGCCCAGCTTTGATGACGGCCTGTTTGGCTACACGATATATTTTACGGCGAGCACCATAATAACCTTTGGCCTCGGCGAGCACTTTTTTGTGTCTGGCGCGTGCTGTCACACCACGTTTTACTCTTGGCATTACCTATATTCCTCAGTCAGTTAGCAGTAGGGCAGCATACGGCGTGCGCTTCTTACATCCGCTGCATGCAGCGAACTTGGAGCACGCAGATGACGCTTGCGCTTGGTGCTTTTCTTGGTGAGGATATGGCGGCGATGTGATTGGTTACACTTAAAGCCGCCCGATGCTGTGCGCTTAAAACGCTTGGCAGCACCACGGTTGGTTTTGATCTTTGGCATTTCATATACTCCGCATTCGGTTAATTGAAGATCATTTTTTCTTGGAACTCAGCACCATCACCATCTGCCGGCCTTCCATCTGAGGTTGCTGCTCTACTGTGCCATACTCTGCCAAATCGGCTTCGACACGTTGTAGCAACGCCAGGCCCAACTCGCGGTGTGCGTGCTCTCGACCCCGGAACCGCATGGTTACCTTGGTCTTGTCCCCATCGTTTAGGAAACGTATCAGGTTGCGTAGTTTTACCTGATAATCCCCCTCGCCCGTCCCTGGCCGGAATTTAACTTCTTTTATCTGAACCTGTTTCTGCTTCTTCTTGGCCAGCTGCTTCTGCTTTTTTGCTTCGAAGACAAACTTGCCAAAATCCATGATCCGGCAGACCGGCGGCTCTGCATTTGGCACAATCTCAACCAAATCCAGACTAGCCTCTTTAGCCGTCTCTTTCGCCTCCGCCAGAGAGACAATCCCCACCTGTTCTCCATCCGCACCAATCAATCGTACTGATGGTGCCGTAATTTCGTTATTCAGGCGATTCTTGTTTTTCGCAGCGATATCAGGTTCCTCCAAAAAGAATAATAATGGCCTGCCAAGCTGCAGATGCCAGATGATTTCCGGGCTTCTGCCGTTCTGCCGGCCTGTAAATATGGTTAGTTGACGAGATCTGCCACCTCTTTTTGCACCTTCAGGGTAAACTCTTCGGCAGACATTACACCCAGATTTTCACCCTTGCGGGTGCGTACAGCAACAGTACCGTCTTCCATTTCGCGATCACCCACTACCAACAGATAGGGGGTGCGCTCAATAGTATGCTGGCGGATTTTATAGCCGATCTTCTCGTTTCTCAAGTCCGAATATGCCCTAAGACCCTGTTCATTCAGATTATTGGCGATTTTTTCCGCATATTCAGCCTGTCGGTCGGTGATATTGAGCACCGCGACCTGTTTAGGTGCCAGCCATGTCGGCAGCAGCCCGGCATAATGCTCGATCAATATGCCGATAAATCGTTCCAAAGAGCCAAGTATGGCTCTGTGCAGCATAACGGGCACCTGCTTGCTGTTGTCCTCGGCGATATAGTGCGCATCCAGGCGTCCCGGCATTGAAAAATCCAACTGAATCGTGCCCAGCTGCCAGACTCGGTTCAGACAGTCTCTCAAAGAGAACTCAATCTTTGGCCCATAGAATGCCCCCTCGCCCGGTTGAAGCGTCCAGTCCAGCTCTTTTTTATTGAGCACTGCTTCCAATGCATCTTCTGCTTTATCCCAGACCGCATCATCGCCGACTCGCTCTTCCGGGCGGGTTGAGAGGATCACCAGCACATCGTCAAAACCAAAATCTCGGTAGACTTCAAACAGCAGGTCGATAAAATCAGAGACCTCAGAGGCGATCTGCCCTTCGGTACAGAAGATATGCGCATCATCCTGCACGAAATTTCTGACCCGCATCAGCCCATGCAAAGTGCCTGACGGCTCATTGCGATGGCAGGAACCAAACTCTGCCAGACGCAGCGGCAGGTCACGGTGGCTTTTGAGTCCATGATTGTAGATCTGGACATGTGCCGGGCAGTTCATTGGTTTGATGGCGTAATCACGATTTTCAGAGTGTGTCGTGAAGATCATGTCGCCAAACTTCTCCCAGTGCCCTGACTTTTCCCATAGGGTGCGATCAATCACCTGGGGCGTATGCACCTCCTGATAGCCATTCAGGCGCAGCTTGTTGCGGATGTACTCCTGCACAACCAGGTAGATGCTCCACCCTTTATCATGCCAGAAGACCATTCCGGGCGCCTCTTCCTGCATATGAAAGAGATCCAGTGCCTTGCCTATTTTGCGATGATCCCGTTTCTCAGCCTCTTCCAGACGATGCAGATAGGCCTTTAGCTCTTTTTTGTCCTTCCAGGCGGTACCGTAGATGCGTTGTAGCATCTCATTATCAGAGTTGCCGCGCCAATAGGCTCCCGCCAGCTTCATCAACTTGAATGCCTTGAGATGCCCCGTGCTGGGTACATGCGGCCCGCGACAAAGATCGGTAAAGTCACCCTGTCGATAGAGAGAGAGCGTCTGATTCGCTGGAATATCTTCAATAATTTCGGCCTTGTACTCTTCACCAATGCCACGAAAATAGGTTATAGCCTCATCACGCCCCATGGTTGAACGCTCTATCAGGATATTCGCCTTGACCAGCTCCCTCATCCTGGCATCAATGGCCTTCAGGTCATCCGGGGTAAAGGGGCGTTCAAAGGAGAAATCATAGTAGAAACCCTCTTCAACCATTGGGCCGATGGTAACTTGCGCCTGGGGGAAGAGCTGCTTGACCGCTTGCGCGAGCAGATGCGCCGTAGAGTGGCGGATGATCTCGATGCCTGCTTCATCTTTGGCGGTAATAATGGCAAGCCGGGCATCCTGTTCAATAAGGTAACTGGCATCAACCAGCGCGTTATCAACCCGCCCCGCAAGAGTCGCCTTGGCCAGACCCGGGCCAATATCCGCAGCAACATCGTACACGGTAACCGGGCTATCAAAGCTCCGCTCAGAGCCATCAGGAAGTGTGATTACAGGCATGGTATTCTCCAGTGGTGACCCATACGAGAGGCCACATGATATGTTTTGGTCAAACAATCGCCCTTTGGGATCAAACATATAAAAAAGCTGCAGGTCGCCAATGCAACATGCAGCTTTCTTTAAATTGGTAGGCGCGATTGGATTCGAACCAACGACCCCCACCATGTCAAGGTGGTGCTCTAACCAACTGAGCTACGCGCCTGCGTAGGCGGCGCATAATAACGGCTCTGCACTCTATATTGCAAGCGCTAGCGTTAATATTTTCTTGCTCGCAAATGCAGGCATGCAACCCATGCTGCAAAAGCTGATGGTTTTAAAGATATGCCACAATCAACCGCAGACCCTGGGCTGAGCAATGAGTTGGTATTTATTCCTTGTATACTACTTGTATACTATAGGCCGTTTTTGTAATGTATCTTCACCTGTCAATATTGCAATGTTACGCAGTATAAATACTGCGCCCCCCCCCCGCAGGAAGAACACCCGTGAATTTAGGATTTAAATGACTTCCAGTAAACATTTTAATGCCGTTGTAAGCGCCCCGGTCTTTGTTAATTCTGAGACCATGATTTTACGTGTCAAACCGGAAGGGTGGGAGCTGCCTGACTACAAACCCGGGCAATTTGTCGTACTGGGGCTACCCGGCAAGGCAGCTCGCGTTCCCAGCCCTATGTCAGAGGTTGAAATCAAACCGCCTCCACCAAACAAGCTCATTAAGCGCGCATACTCTATCGCCTCATCGTCCAGACAGAAGCGCTACCTGGAGTTTTACATCACTCTGATTCGCTCTGGCAGCTTGACCCCTCGCCTGTTTGCCCTCAAAGAGGGTGATAGAATCCACATGGGCAAGAAAACCAGCGGCACCTTTACGCTGGATGATACACCAGAACATGTCAACTTGGCCCTGATGGGGACCGGCACAGGCCTTGCCCCATACATGAGCATCATTCGCACCTTTCTTAAAAAAGAGTCTCGCAGAAAGTTCACCATCCTTCATGGTGCCAGGCACTCCTGGGATCTTGGCTACCGGCTTGAATTGAGCATGCTGGCCCGCCTTGTAGATCACTTTGATTACATCCCCGTCATCAGCCGCCCCTCCGAAGAGACCATCCCCTGGGCAGGAGAGACGGGGCATCTGCAGGATGTCTGGGCGCGCGGCGTAGTGGCTAAAAGGTGGGGTACAAAACCAACACCTGAAAACACCAATGTTTTCTTATGCGGCAACCCAGGCATGATTGACACTGCACTGGAGATGCTGGCAAAAGAGGGGTTTAGGGAAAAAACCCGAAAAAAACCTGGCGAGGTGCATGTAGAGCGCTGGTGGTAGCGGAGCACAATCTTGACACTTAGCATTACCGAGATCTTCTTCTCACTGCAGGGCGAGTCCCGCACCATAGGCATACCCACAGTATTTATTCGGCTTGCGGGCTGCCCCTTGCGATGCAACTATTGCGACACCCGTTTTGCCTATGAACAAGGTGAAGAGACTCCCATCGCATCCATTCTTGAGAGAGTAGCCCAGTTTCAACCCCGCTATGTGACCGTTACCGGTGGCGAGCCATTGGCTCAGGATAATAGCCTGACGCTCATGAAATTCCTATGCGATGCAGGTTACAACACCTCCCTGGAGACTGGCGGAATGCTGGATATTTCACCAGTAGACCCGCGTGTTGCAAGAGTCATCGACCTCAAGACACCCGGCTCAGGTGAGTCTGAAAGCAACTGTTATGACAACATTGAGCAGCTCCGGCCCAATGACCAGATCAAATTGGTTATCTGCAATGAAGATGACTACATCTGGGCCAGAGAGCAGCTGGGAAAATGGCAGCTGGCTGAGCGCTGTGAAGTCCTGTTTTCACCCTGCCACGACCGCCAGGATGCCACGGAACTGGCTGAATGGATCTTGCGGGATCGACTGCCAGTAAGATTTCAACTGCAACTGCACAAACAGCTGTGGGGAGATGAAAGGGGAAAATGAGTAAAAAACCCAAAGCTGTGATTCTTATCTCAGGCGGGCTGGATTCCGCTACAACCCTGGCCATAGCCCAAGAGCAAGGCTACGAATGCTATGCCTTGAGCATAGATTATGGGCAGCGTCATCGGATAGAGCTAAAAGCAGCCCGTCAGATTGCAAAATCTTTTGGTGTAACCGAACACAAAACCATCCATGTTGGCCTGGATGAGCTGGGCGGTTCCGCGCTGACAGACAAGACAATAGCCGTGCCAGAAAGTCCAAAAGAGGGTATACCAGCCACCTATGTGCCTGCCCGGAATACAATATTTCTCTCACTTGCTCTGGGGTGGGCAGAGGTCATTGGTGCCAGAGCGCTCTTTATTGGCGTTACCGCTGTTGACTATTCGGGCTACCCCGATTGTCGGGAAACCTTTATCCATGCCTTTGAAAAAGCGGCCAACCTGGGCACCAAGGCCGGGGCAGAAGGCGGTGCTTTTCAGATCCACACCCCATTGGTCACATTGAGCAAAGCAGCCATCATCCAACAGGGTATTCGGCTGGGGGTGGACTATGGGTTGACCGTCTCTTGCTATCAGAGTGATGAAGAGGGCAGAGCTTGTGGTGTATGCGACTCATGTCGCTTTCGGATGCAGGGTTTTCAAGAGGCTGGAGTAGCAGACCCAACCCACTATAGAAAATAGCCTCTTTTTCTTAGTTTTGACTTTTCAGAAGTGGCGAGTTGCTGTATTATCGCCGACCTTCAAATGCTTGATTGTTCATGGAACCCTAGCGCTCCACAGCAGGCAGCATAAAGCACGGGTCGTTAGCTCAGTCGGTAGAGCAGTGGATTTTTAATCCATTGGTCGCAGGTTCGATTCCTGCACGACCCACCATATAAATCAACTAGTTAGCAAAATCGCTATCCCCTTAATTTGTTCCGTAAGTACACTATAGGTACACTGAGCCGCCACCTGGAGAGTGTACCTGAGCCGCTATCGCAAGAACGCCATCCAAAGCCTGGAAGGCTGTCATCCGCCGTAAAGGCTAACCTGCCATATCCAAATCATTTCGCACCAAGCGTGATGCCGAAAACTGTCCTCGGTGTACCGAGGACAAGATGATCCGGAGCATCTATATCCAGCGTTCGCCTTCTGAATCGACAACTATCGATACAACCCTGGAAAGATATCTGCCTGAGGTTACACCCACCAAACGACCATCGACTCAGCGAGCTGAGAAAATGCGTATCAAACCAATTAGTGCCCGCCCGAGAACCATCTAACCCGATGATATAATATAAGAAACCATTCCATTCTTAACTCGAAGAAAAGTATAATAAAGCCTGCTATTCACTGAATAACCTGCAAAAAACCGATTTTTTCATATTTTCTTATAAAACTTCGAGAATTGATCGATGCGCCGCATGAAAAACCCCCAACTTCTCTATGCATACAGCCGTGGTGCATTCAGCTCACGAGAAACAGAAAAGCGCTGCAATGAAGACCTTTCCTTCATGTTTATTACGCAGATGAATTGCCCCAACTTTCGTGTACTTTCAGCTTAATACTCACTCACAAGACCGGAGAAGAACCACTCAAAGTTGTCATTCGCTCTACGAATCAATATCTCGCCTCAAGCGCCTACTTCTGGTGCACTGCACAAGCAATGGCACCCAAAAAAATCACAAACAGAGATACGCCGCCCTGGCCAGTGGTTTACAATCGCTCCCCTTCTAACCCACAACCCACAACATTGCCCTATGCCTATTCTTACCCTGCACAATCTACAGCTGAGCTTTGGCGGCCCGCTGCTGCTGGATAACGTCAACCTGAGCATCGGCCGTGGCGAACGGATCTGCCTGCTGGGACGCAATGGCGCAGGCAAATCGACCCTGATGAAGCTCATCACTCGTGAGCTGAAGCCGGATGACGGCGAGATGGTTGTGGAGAAGGGAGCCTGCATCGTGCGTCTGACCCAGGAGGTGCCGGAAGGAACCGAAGGCTCCGTATTCGATGTCATCGCCAGTGGTTTGGGCGAGGTGGGGAAGCTGGTGCAAGAGTACCACCAGATCAGCACACAGCTCTGCAACGATTGCAGTGAGGCACTGCTGGAGCAGCTCTCGCGAGTGCAACAGAAGCTGGAGGCCGCCGATGGCTGGCAGGTGGAGCAGCGGGTGGAGTCGGTCATCTCCCGCCTGAGCCTGGATGCGGACATTGAATTTTCCGCCCTCTCCGGCGGGCTGAAACGCCGTGTGCTGCTGGCACAGGCACTGGTGCTGGAACCCGACCTGCTGCTGCTGGATGAACCCACCAACCATCTGGACATTGCCTCCATCGAATGGCTGGAGGAGTTTCTGCTCAGCTATCGTGGCAGCCTGCTGTTCATCACCCATGACCGTACCTTCCTGCGCCACCTGGCCACCCGCATCCTGGAGCTGGATCGTGGCCAGCTGACCGACTGGCCAGGGGACTTCGACAACTTCCTGCGCCGCAAGGAGGAGATGCTGAACGCACAGGAGAAGGAGAACGCCCGCTTCGACAAAAAGCTGGCACAGGAGGAGGTCTGGATACGCCAGGGCATCAAGGCCCGGCGCACCCGCAACGAGGGTCGCGTGCGCGCTCTGAAGGCGATGCGGGAGGAGTACCGCCAACGGCGTGAGCGCACCGGCCAGGTCAAGATGGGGGTTCAGAGTGGCGAGCGATCCGGCAAACTGGTAGTCGAGGTAGAGAATGTAGACTACGCCTGGGATGGTGACCCGATCATCAAAGGGTTCTCCACCACCATTATGCGTGGCGACAAGATTGGCATCATCGGCCCCAACGGCTCTGGCAAAAGCACCCTGCTTGGCCTGCTGCTGGGCAAGCTGCAACCCACTTCCGGAACCATCAAGATGGGTACCAAGGTCGAGGTGGCCTATTTTGACCAGCTGCGCAGCGCGCTGGATGACGACAAATCAGTGCAGGACAATGTCGGCGGCGGCAGCGATAAAGTTACCATCGATGGCAGAGAAAAACATATCATCAGCTATCTGCAGGATTTTCTCTTCACCCCGGAGCGTATCCGCACCCCGGTGCGCGCCCTCTCCGGTGGCGAACGCAACCGGCTGCTGCTGGCCAAACTCTTCACCAAGCCCTGCAACGTACTGGTGATGGATGAGCCCACCAATGATCTGGACGCCGAGACACTGGATCTGCTGGAGGAGCTGCTGCTGGGTTACAAAGGCACCCTGCTGCTGGTCAGCCATGACCGCGCCTTTCTCAACAACGTCGTCACCAGCAGCCTGGTCTTTGAGGGCGAAGGGCGGGTCAACGAATATATCGGTGGCTATGATGACTGGCTGCGCCAACGTGCAGCGGCAACACCGGCAACAACAAAAGCCGAAAAAACCGAGGCTGCCAAACCCAAAAACGTGGCAAAAAAACTCAGCTACAAAGATCAACGCGAGCTGGATGAACTCCCAAAACAGATCGAAAAGCTGGATGCTGAACTGGCAGCCATTCAGGCTAAAATGGCCGACCCCGATTTCTACAAGCGCGACCACACCGAAGTGACGGCCATCAATGAACAGATGGCTAAAGTGGAAGAGCAACTCAGCAGCGCCTACACACGATGGGAGCAGCTGGAGGGATAAAGCCGGAATGCTGCCCTTGAATTCCCTCCACCACTCCCCCAGCTTAGCCTTATAACCCTCAACCCACTTTTTTGGAGTAAACCGCCATGCGAATGGAGCGACTGACCAGTAAATTCCAACAAGCTCTGGCCGATGCCCAGAGCCTCGCAGTAGGGCGTGACCACCAGTTCATAGAGCCCACCCACCTGATGCTGGCACTGCTGGATCAGGAGGGGGGAACCGTACGCCACCTGCTGACCCAGGCCAATGTCAACATCAACCAGCTGCGCTCTGGGCTGCACCAGGCGCTGGATGGCCTCTCCAGTATTGAAAACGCCACTGGTGATCTGCACATCTCCAACGACCTGAACCGCCTGTTGAACCAGACGGACAAGCTGGCTCAGCAGCGCAAGGATCAATACATCTCCAGCGAACTTTTCGTGCTGGCAGCGGTTTCCGGCCAGGGAGGGCTGAGCGATCTGTTGCGATCCTCAGGTGCAAACCAACCAACCATTGAGAAGGGCATTGAGCAGCTGCGCGGCGGCCAGAAGGTCGATGACCCCAATGCAGAGGATCAGCGCCAGGCGCTGGAGAAGTACACCATTGACCTGACGGAGCGGGCCGAGCAGGGCAAGCTGGACCCGGTGATCGGCCGGGATGACGAGATCCGCCGCACCATCCAGGTGCTACAGCGCCGCACCAAGAACAACCCCGTGCTGATCGGCGAACCCGGCGTCGGCAAGACCGCCATCGTCGAGGGGCTGGCGCAGCGCATCATCAACGGTGAAGTGCCTGAGGGGCTGAAAAACCGGCGCCTGCTCTCACTGGATATGGGCACGCTCATTGCAGGCGCTAAGTTCCGGGGTGAATTTGAAGAGCGCCTCAAAGCGGTACTGAGTGACCTGGCCAAACAGGAGGGGGAGGTAATCCTCTTCATTGACGAGCTGCACACCATGGTGGGCGCAGGCAAGGCCGAAGGTGCCATGGATGCAGGCAACATGCTCAAGCCCGCCCTGGCGCGCGGCGAGCTGCACTGCGTAGGTGCCACCACGCTGGATGAGTACCGCCAATATATAGAGAAGGATGCAGCACTGGAGCGGCGCTTTCAAAAAGTGCTGGTGGATGAGCCTTCCGTAGAGGACACCATTGCCATCCTGCGTGGCCTCAAGGAGCGCTACGAGCTGCACCACAAAGTGGACATTACCGACCCGGCCATTGTGGCAGCGGCCACCCTGTCGCACCGCTACATCTCGGATCGGCAGCTGCCGGACAAGGCGATTGACCTGATCGATGAGGCCGCCTCCCTGATCCGCATGGAGATCGACTCCATGCCGGAGGAGATGGATCGGCTGGAGCGGCGTCTGATACAGCTCAAGATCGAGCGCGAGGCGCTGAAAAAAGAGAAGGACGAGGCCTCCAAGCGGCGACGGAATGATCTCGAAGAGCAGATCGAAAAGCTGGAGCGTGAGTTCTCAGATCTTGATGAGATCTGGAAATCCGAAAAGGCCGCACTGCAAGGCACGGCTCATATCAAAGAGGATCTGGAACGCGCCAGGATCGAGCTGGAGACTGCACGCCGGGCAGGTGATCTGTCGCGCATGTCCGAGCTGCAATATGGCCGCATCCCGGAGCTGGCAAAGCAGCTGGATATGGCTACCCAGGCCGAGATGCAGGAGATGAAGCTGCTGCGCAATAATGTCACGGAAGAGGAGATTGCCGAAGTAGTCTCCAAATGGACCGGCATCCCGGTCTCCAAGATGCTGGAGGGGGAGCGCGAAAAGCTGTTGCAGATGGAGGCCAACCTGCGCAAAAGGGTAATCGGTCAGGAGGAGGGTATCCGCGCTGTAAGCGACGCCATTCGCCGTTCACGCGCCGGGCTCTCCGACCCGAATCAACCCAATGGCTCCTTCCTCTTTCTGGGGCCAACCGGGGTGGGCAAGACCGAGCTGTGCAAGGCGCTGGCCGAGTTTCTGTTCGATACCGAAGATGCCATGGTGCGGATCGATATGTCAGAGTTTATGGAGAAACACTCCGTGGCCCGGCTGATTGGCGCACCGCCCGGCTATGTCGGATATGAAGAGGGTGGGTATCTGACCGAATTGGTACGCCGCCGTCCCTATTCAGTCATCCTGCTGGATGAAATTGAGAAGGCGCATCCTGATGTCTTCAATGTGCTGTTACAGGTGTTGGATGACGGGCGTCTGACCGATGGCCAGGGGCGGACAGTGGATTTTCGCAACACCGTGATTGTGATGACCTCCAACCTCGGTTCGGGAGTGATCCAGCAGATGATGGACGGCGTCACTGCAGATAAGACCGAATCACATTATGCCGAGATCAAAAAGGCCGTGATGGAGGTGGTCACCCAGCATTTCCGCCCTGAATTCATCAACCGGCTGGATGAGATCGTGGTCTTTCACCCACTGGGCAGTGAGCAGATCCGCGCCATCACCGGGATTCAGATCGGCTATCTCAAAGAGCGACTGGCGGAGCAAGGGATGGAGCTACGGCTCTCAACCGCAGCGATGGATCAACTGGGTGAAGCGGGCTTTGATCCGGTGTACGGTGCACGGCCACTCAAGCGCATCATTCGCCAAAAGCTGGAGAACCCGCTGGCTCAGGAGATACTGTCAGGGCGCTTTGGGATGGACGACGTGATTGAGGTGGATGCCGGTGCGGATGGCCTCATCTTTACCCAGCTGTAAAAACAGGTGATCCGCCAATATAATATTGGCGGATCACCACTTTCTTGGTTATATCAATAGGTTACAACAGTTGGGAAACGTATCTTGGTGCCTGGCCAACCATGGGTTGTCTTGGCTGGTGTATCGGTAAGAATTCGACCCGCAATGAACGCAGCGGGTACAATTTTGCCTTCGGAGTGACAGAGGGTGCTGCCGACAAAGTCGCGGCCATTGGCAAGGTCTGAAGCCAGTATAAAGCGCAAACCGTTACCCGGAATCTTGACCTTATTGATTTTGCCAAGTGGACGGCCGTTGACACCATAAGCCACGCATCGAACAACCACTGTCGCGCTAAGGACATTGTTGAATACAAGCACGGTATTAACCACATCCAGATCAGGATGCGGCCTCAGCACGGCCTGAAGCTCATCAGCACCCCGAGTTACCTCAACCTCATCCACTGCAATCTGCTCAATGGACTGAACCTCCCCTATTGCTGCAACCGGTGCAGCCATGGCCATAGCCAGCAACACCCCAAAGCAAACTGCAAAATCCTTCCGCATAAAATAGTTCATCTCACTCTCCTCGATTTATGTAATGGATCAAGCCTCTGCAGAGGCCATAAAAACGCGGGACTATTTCCCACGTTTTGCGCATGATATGCGGGAAATAATCCCGCGTCAATGGTATATTCAGGGTTAAAATGGTTTTTGTGCAACATAGTCAGCACCCCCACGCAGTGGCAGAATGAAAATATGGTAAAAAAAGCAAGCGATTTAAAACCGGGTGAGCCACCCAAATCACTGGTTGCGGCACTGCGCACCCTGCTGAGACCACTGGTGCGGCTGCTGCTTGCCTATGGGATCACCCTGCCCACGCTCACAGCATTTTTAAAATCTATCTATGTAGAGGTGGCAGAGCGGGAGTTTCCGATCCCCGGCAAACCACAGACCGACAGCCGGATCAGTCTACTGACCGGCGTACACCGTAAAGATATCCGCCGTCTGCGCCAGGAATCACCCGATGATGGAGTCATCCCGACCTCAGTGGCTGTCGGCACACAGCTTGTCGCCCGATGGATTGGAGAACCGGAATATCTGGATGCGGACGGAGCACCCAAAGCACTGCCGATTCGCAAAAGCCAGGGGGGTGAGGCCAGCTTTGAGCAACTTGTGGCGGCCGTTGCGCGGCAGGATCTAAGGCCGCGAGTGGTCATGGATGAGCTGTTGCGACTGGGTGTCGTAGAGGTCGAAGGCAACCACATCCGACTGAACACTGAAGCCTTCATCCCCAAAAAAGGATTTGATGAGAAGGCCTTCTACTTTGGCAAAAACCTGCGTGACCATATCGCCACAGGTGTCCACAACCTGCTTGGCACAGAACCTCCCCTGTTTGAGCGCAGCGTCTCCTACCACAGACTCAGCAGCGCCAGCGTGAAAGAGCTCAATGAGATGGCCGATCGACTCGGCATGCAGACGCTCAAAACCATCAACCGCAAGGCTATGGAGATGAAGCGCAGGGATGCACACTCTCCCGGGAAGAAACAGCGCATCAACTTCGGGATCTATCTCTACGCCGGAGATGACGATTCGGCACCACAGGAGCCGCCCAATGAGACGTAGAGCCACGATCCTGGAAAAATCAGTCAGCCGTACGCACATGACACAAGCTATTGAATCAATATCTTACGCCCTGCACATACGGCTAACTGATCTTTCTGGAATAATGCCGCTGCTGCTGTTGGCAGCCCTGCTTTCCACCATGGCCATGGTTGGTTGTAGCTCCCAAACCAGAGGGAGCTGGCCCGAGCACCATGCAGCCCTGGCGTACCATGCTGGGGGGGAAGAGGAGGGCGACGGAGTTGGTGGAACCGGCCTGCAACCCGAGGAAGACGGGATTGGTGGAACCGGCATACTGGTCGAGGGCGATAGTCTTGGAGGAACAGGCATCATCGGCCCCATCTCCGGGTTTGGCAGCATCATTGTAAATGGCCTGCACATCAGCTACCCGCCCGATGTGGAGATTGGCCTGAACGGGCAGCCAGCTTCGATTCAGGCATTGAAAATCGGGCGAATGGTTGAGGTGCATGCCCTCCCCGCCACGGATGGCCTGGCAGCTCGCCATATTGAGGTGCTGGATGCGGTGATCGGCCCGGTTGAGGCAGTCAGCCGACAGAATGGCAGTTTGCGTCTCCTGGGGCAGACCGTCTACCTGGACAGCGAGACCGTACTCCCCTCTGGCCTTGATGTTCAGCACACTCTGAACAATATCAGGCCGGGTCAACTGCTGCGGGTAAGTGGGCTCCACCTTGCAGATGGCTCTCTGGTTGCCACACGCATGGAGCCAGCAGCTCCTGGAACCACCTGGCTTGTAACTGGCTTGGTGAGGAATCTTGCCACAGATAGCTTCTCTATCGGCGGGCTACAGATCAAGCGTGATACCGCATGGCCCGACAGACTACGAAACGGGCGTTTAGCAATGGTGCAAGGAGCGCAGGTCGATGGCCACTTCCTGGGAAAAACCCTGCGGCTTAAACCCGATACACCATTCAATGGCAGGGTAGAGCGACTTGTAATTCAAGGCTATCCAAGGCCGGCAACAGATGCTGGCACGCTACGCATTGGTAACCTGCAGATGGATATGCCCGTCGACAGTGCCGCCAAAGAGATAGACCCGCGTATGCCGCTGACTCATCAACGCATACAGCTAACGGCGCAGATTGGGCGCAACGGAGAGATCCACGCCGAGCAGATGGTCACCATCCAGTCGGCTCCGGCAGCTGCCATTGGCAGACTGCCTCCACCGGTAAAGCCACCTTCTACCCCCAAACCCCGCCTGAAGTGGAACCGGACACCCGATCAGATCGTGCCAAAGCCGCCTCTGTCCGACCGTTCAATCCAAACACCGCGCCCCCCAATCAGACAGCTGCTGCCTCTAAACCCGCCTTCAAAACCAAAGCAGCTCCCGAACTTGACGCCACTTTCGCCCCCAAGGCTGCCGGCTCCTGTGGCACATCCAACCACTCCAAAACCAAAAAGGGCGGTAACACGCTAAGTGTTACCGCCCCCTGTTTCCCCTTAACTAAAAGGTTTTCAGGCTACCCCTCCTTCTTGCCGTCATCAGCTGCCATGGCGGCCATGTAGCTGTATAGCTCAAACTTCTTGAGAACATCCTTCTGCGCCTCTTCACCGTAGCGTTTTGCAGCTTCAGGGTCGATGCGCTCCAGCATGGCGAAACGACCTTCTGTTTCGGTGAAGTCGCGCAGTGGCCGTGAGGGCGGCTTGGAATCCAGTTTTAGTGGATTGTCGCCAGCAGCAGCCTTGCGTGGGTCATAGCGGAACAGCTGGGTATGACCTGTCTCCAGTGCCAGCGTCTGTGAGGTATGGTTGGAGGTCAGCAGGTTGATGCCCTGAGCAATACAGGGTGAGTAGGCGAGGATAATGGATACACCATCATAAGACTCGGCTTCCTGGAAGGCGCGCAGGGTCTGGATATCCTTACCTTTTGCACCATAGGAGACCGAGGCGACATAGACGTTGCCGTAGCTGATCGCCATCAAGGCCAGATCCTTCTTCTTGTCTGGTTTACCGCCAGCTGCGAACTTGGCAACTGCGCCCTTAGGCGTTGCTTTGGAGTTCTGACCGCCCGTGTTGGAGTAGGTCTCGGTATCCAGCACCAGGATGTTGACGTTGCGGCCAGAGGCGAGGACGTGATCCAGACCACCGTAGCCAATGTCGTAGGCCCAGCCATCACCACCGATGATCCAGACGCTCTTCTTGGTCAGGTGTGTCGATACCGCCTCAAGGCTACGCGCTTCATCACTCTGAATGTTGGCAAGCACCTTGCGCAGGTTTTCAACCCGTGTGCGTTGCTCTTTAATGCCTGCATCGGTGCTTTGATCGGCAGCGGTGAGTGAATCGACCAGCTCAGCACCAATCTGATCGCGCATGTTGGCCATCATGTCGTGTGCCTGTTTGGTCTGCATGTCGTAAGAGAGACGATAACCCAGGCCGAACTCAGCGGTATCCTCAAACAGCGAGTTACACCATGCGGGCCCACGACCCTCTTTGTTGGTGGTGTAAGGGGTGGTGGGCAGGTTGCCACCGTAGATGGATGAACAGCCGGTTGAGTTGGCGATGACCATGCGGTCACCAAACAGCTGGGTTGCCAGTTTGATGTAGGGGGTCTCACCACAGCCTACGCAGGCACCCGAGAACTCGAACAGCGGCTGTAGCAGCTGTGAACCCTTGAGTGTGCTGGTTTTGACATCGGTGGTATCCACATCGGGCAGTGAGAGGAAGAAGTCCCAGTTTGCGCGCTCTTGCTCATGGTAGGCGCGGTCGGTCACCATGTTGAGTGCTTTACGGTTGGGGTCATTCTTGTCGACCACGGGGCAGATGTCCACGCAGAGGGTACAGCCGGTGCAGTCATCAGGGGCGACCTGATAGCTGATGTGGGTTCCTTCGGCGAAGTCTTTGCCTTTCACCTTGACGTGCTTGAAGCTTTCAGGGGCATCCTTCGTCATATCGGCAGGGAAGACCTTGCTGCGAATGGCGGCGTGTGGGCAGACCATTGGGCATTTTCCACAGTGGGTACAGAGATCCTCTTCCCACTTTGGCAGGTCGAGCGCCAGCTCACGTTTTTCGTACGCGGCGGTACCCAGTGGCCAGGTGCCATCGGCGGGAATCTTGCTGACGGGCAGCAGGTCGCCACGGTTGGCAATGATCTCGGCAATCACCTCTTGAACAAATTGTGGGGCATTGTCTGCGACCGGTTGACGCATCTCAAGGGTGCTGCCAATGGTAGTCGGTATGGTGACTTCATGCAGGCCAGCCAGTGAGCCATCAATGGCGGCATAGTTGGTCTCCAGGATCTTCTTGCCTTTCTTGCCGTAGGTCTTCTTGGCGGCCTGTTTGATTTTTTCAATCGCCTCATCACGCGGCAGAATGCCGGAGATGGCGAAGAAACAGGTCTGCATAATGGTGTTGATACGGCGATCCATGCCGGTCTCTTTGGCAATGGTGTAGGCATCAACCACATAGAACTTGATCTGCTTCTCGATCATCTGCTCTTGCATGATGCGTGGCAGGGTATCCCAGATCGTATCTGCACTGTGCTGTGTGTTGAGCAGGAAGGTGGCACCTTGAGCCGCCTTGTGCAGCATCTCGAAGCGTTCCGGAAAGTTAGGCTGGTGAGCGCCGATGAAGGTTGCCTGACCATTGCCTACCAGATAAGGCGAACGGATCGGGTTTGGGCCAAAGCGCAGGTGAGAGATGGTAACCGCACCGGCTTTTTTGGAGTCGTACTGAAAGTAGCCCTGGCCGTAGTTGTCGGTCTCTTCACCGATAATCTTGATGGAGTTCTTGTTGGCGCCCACGGTGCCGTCTGCCCCCAGGCCGTAGAATACCGCGCTGGTGACACCTTTGGCGGAGTCAGGCAGGAAGCTGGCATCATACTCAAGGTGGCTGTTGGTGAGGTCATCAATGATACCGACAGTAAAGCTGTTTTTGGGTGCATCTTTTTTCAGCTCATCAAAAACGCCCTTGACCATGGCCGGGGTGAACTCTTTAGAGGCCAGCCCGTAGCGGCCACCAACCACGCGTGGCATCTCGCTGATCTCGCCATTGATGGCGGCCTGGGCAAAGGCGGTTACCACATCCTTGTAGAGTGGCTCGCCATCGGCACCTGGCTCTTTGCAGCGATCCAGGGTGGCGATCTTTTTGGCGCTGGCAGGGATTGCCTCCAGCAGCAGCTTGCCAGAGAAGGGGCGGAACAGGCGAACCTTCAGCAGACCCACCTTTTCACCCTGGCGGGTCAGGGTCTCAACAGTCTCTTCGATCGTCTCATTGCCTGAACCCATGCAGAGGATGATGCGCTCAGCATCTTCAGCGCCGACATATTCAAACAGCTTGTATTGACGGCCGGTGTGTTTGGCCAGGCGATCCATACAATCCTGAACAACCTCAGGAACTACCTCGTAGTACGGGTTGACGGTCTCACGACCCTGGAAATAGACATCAGGGTTCTGTGCAGTACCTCGAATGACAGGGGTATCCGGGTTCAAGGCGCGGGAGCGGTGGGCGCTGATGCTTTTTTCAGAGATCATGGCGCGTACAACATCTCTGCTCAGCTGGTCAACCTTGTTGACTTCGTGGGAGACGCGGAAGCCGTCAAAGAAGTGAACGAAGGGGATGCGGCTCTCAAGCGTGGCACACTGTGAAATCAGCGCAAAGTCCATTACCTCCTGCACGGAGTTGGAGCTGAGCATGGCAAAGCCGGTCTGGCGGATGGCCATCACATCGCTGTGGTCGCCAAAGATTGACAGCCCCTGAGCTGCCAGGGCGCGTGCTGAGACGTGGAATACGGTAGGTGTCAACTCGCCTGCCACCTTGTACATGGTGGGGATCATCAGCAGCAGACCCTGTGAGGCGGTGAAGGTGGTGCTCAGTGAGCCACCCTGTAGTGCGCCGTGGACAGCGGCTACAGCGCCACCTTCACTCTGCATTTCGACCACATCGGGTACAGAACCCCAGAGGTTTTTAACCCCTTTGGATGACCAATCATCGGAAAATTCACCCATATCCGAGGAGGGGGTGATGGGATAGATAGCGATAACCTCATTGGTGAGGTGTGCGATATAGGCTGCTGCCTCGTTGCCTTCGATCGTAACCATATTCCGTTTTGACATAGGTTTGCCCTTTAGTTTCAAAAAGTTAGGTGATTGCGGTGAGAAATTGCGGCACCGCACCGATAGAGAAATCAGGTTCTGCCTGGCGTTTCCACAGGTCGAAAGGATGCATAATTTACCAGAGGTTATTCAGAAAATGAATTATTTGGTTAAATTTAATGGTACGGCGGTGGAAATCAGATCCTCTCCCCGCAGGCTAATGATCGGCCATGCCCTGTTTTTAGCATGCTGCGCAAGCGCCTCATCCGGGTCGACCGCTATGGGGCTGTCGACAATCTCAAGCAGCGGAATATCATTGTGCGAGTCACTGTAGAAACAGCTGCCATCCAGATTATGCTGGCCGCTGGCCAGCCATTGATTCAGCCGTTCAATCTTACCCTCTTTATAGCTGGGGGTTCCCGCAACCTGGCCAGTATAGCGGCCATCGACCATCTCAGGCGTGGTGGCAATAAGATGCTCTATTCCGAGGCGCTGTGCAATTGGGGTGGTTACAAAGCTGTTGGTTGCAGTGATGATCAGCAGGGTATCGCCTGCCTCCCGGTGCTTTTGGATCAGCTCCAGACCCGCTGACAGGATGATCGGCTCAATGCGTTCTGAAACGAACTGCTCCCGCCAGCTGTAGAGTATGTCAGGTGCATGCTCACTGAGTGGCTTGAGTGAAAAGTGCAGGAATTCAAAGATATCCAGCTTCCCCTCATTGTATTCCCGATAGAAGCGATCATTTGCCTGTTGGTACAGCTCGGCATCGACCACGCCCAGCTCCACCAGAAAATCACCCCAGAGGTGGTCGGAGTCGCCGCAGAGCAGGGTGTTATCGAGATCAAAAATAGCCAGTGCCAATGTCGGTGCCCCTGAAAAACGAGAAGGATCTAAGCTAAACCACTAATTTTACAGAAAAAACCACAGGATGAAAGGGGGCGCAGACGGGGCATTTCGCATCGAGCATTAATGACCTAAAAATCAATAGCTTAAGTTGTGCTTGCTCCGATCTGCCAGGTTGTGGAAGAATCAGGGTATCTTAAACCTTATATAGTAGGTTCTGTGGTGATCGATTCAGATGGATATAGACCCAATGTAGGCATTGTACTCTCCAACCATCAACGCCAGCTCTTCTGGGGGCGACGTATTGGTCAGGAGTCATGGCAGTTTCCCCAGGGTGGGATCAAATCACACGAAACCCCGGAGCAGGCAATGTTCCGCGAGCTGGAGGAGGAGGTCGGCCTGTATAAGCATCAGGTGGAGGTGATCGGCTATACCGGCGACTGGCTGCGCTACCGCCTGCCAGAGCGGTTTATTCGACACCACTCCAAACCACTCTGTATCGGCCAGAAGCAGGTCTGGTTTCTGCTGCGTTTAAAGTGCGGGGACAAGGATCTCTGCCTGGATCGCTCCTCTAAACCTGAGTTTGATGGCTGGCGCTGGGTAAAATACTGGCACCCACTGCGCGAGGTGGTCTATTTCAAACGCCAGGTCTATTCTCAGGCGCTAAAAGAGTTGGCGCCTCTGCTCTTTCCCAATGGCCCACCGGCACAGCGTCACTCAAACTATTTGCGGCAGAACTGCCGCCCATGATTTTCTGAGACAGATTCAATGCTTGAGGTCTTGCAGCGCATTGTGCAGGAGGTCAATGCCTCTCCAGACCTTGGCAAGGCGCAAATCTCTCTACCTGGGCTGCTGATAGGTGTCGACAATCTCAGCATGAGCGCAGGCAGCCTGCTGCAGGTAAAAAAAGGGGGGGGGCTGCGCCGTATCAGCCGCGCCCGCGCCCGACAACTGCTGCAAAAGGCACTGCGTTATGAGGATGCCGCCTCAGTGCAGCGATTGATGTATAAGACGCTGGAAAACATGGGGCTGGGCGGGCTGATACGTCCAGGCAGGTAAACTGCCTTTTGTCATGGTTTGCTAAAAAACAGACCTTCACCCTTCACTTTGCTTAGATGCTGTATACACTCACAGCTAAGCCCTTTGTTTTTTTACCCGCTTTGGAGGCAGTCTTTTATGGAACTCACCCCTCGTCAGACAGAGATTCTGGAGCTGATCCGCGCACATATTGCGGACACCGGGTATCCACCCACTCGCGCAGAGATATGTCAAACCATGGGCTTCAAATCCCCCAATGCGGCAGAGGATCATCTGCGGGCGCTGGCACGCAAAGGAGCCATCGAGGTACTCTCTGGCACCTCCAGAGGCATCCGCATCCTGTTACCGGATGAGCCGGAAGGGTTGCCGGTGGTGGGCAGGATCAAACCGGGCAGCACACTTTTGGCAGAAGAGAATATTGAGGGGCACTACTGCATCGACCCCGGCAGGTTTCGTCCCAAACCTCACTACCTGCTGCGCATGCAGGATGGGAGCATGCAGGATGCCGGCATTGCCGCTGCCGATCTGCTGTTGATGCATCGCACAAAAAAATTCCAAAACGAGCAGATTGTTGCGATCCGGCTGGATGGTGAGGTGATGGTGAGACGTATCTATCAACATGGGCGCTGGAAGCACCGCATCAGGCTGGAGTCAGGCAGTACCGATTTTGGGTCATTCGATGTGGACAGACGAAAACAGGCGCTGGTGGTTGAGGGCCGGGCAGTCGGATTGATTCGCTCCCTGTAAGCAACCTGCGGCAAAAAGGGTTGAGATGGGGCTCAGCCCTTTTTTGTTTAGTCGTTATAGTCCAGTATAAACCCCGCCTCCCCCAACCTTCTCTTCTCTTGCTGCAACTCCATCCGGGTTAGCGGGTGTTTTGTTAACCACGCTTCTGGAAAAGTGAGTTTCAGACGGTTCTCTTTTACCGTCAGGCCAATATCCGGCCTTGCTTTAGTGGTGCGGCCACGGTGTATCAGGGTGGCCAGACGCAGCAGGATGCAAAGCTGCTTGGCATACTCTCTGTCGATGAGGGGCAGGGATTCAAATGCATCCAGCGGGAATCGTCTGCGGTGGCCCCGCACCAACACGGCCAGCAGCCGCTGTTCCGGACGTGAGAAACCAGACAGATCAGAGTTTTCGATCAGATAGGCACCATGTTTGTGAAACTGACTGTGGGAGATGGTCAGTCCCAACTCATGCAGGCGCGCAGCCCAGCACAAAATCTCCCGCTGGTCATCCCTGGTCAGTTGCCAGGACTGGCTGGCCTGGGCAAAGA
Organism: Candidatus Polarisedimenticolaceae bacterium; assembly: GCA_021648685.1. Taxonomy (GTDB): domain Bacteria; phylum Pseudomonadota; class Gammaproteobacteria; order Chromatiales; family Chromatiaceae; genus WFXD01. Next base: position 4,592 of record JAKISI010000031.1, on the reverse strand, counting down.
GCTTGTGAGCCGTTGTCTCCACACGCTGCGCATGTTGCAGATCCAGATGGTAGCGTGCGCAGAGTGAGTAGATTGAGCGTCCACGCACATCTTCATGTCGGATGCGCCCCAGCTTGTCGTAGAGCAGCCCCTCCCGTAATGACTGGTCAGAGACCTCTATCTTCTCCAGGTGCAGGGCCCTGAATATGGCCAGCAGTACCGCAACCCCCCCAGGGAACACGGGTTGGCGCTCCGGGCTAAGCCCGGCAAGTATCAGTTTGTCTATATGACCCGCAGCTATTAAGGCTTCGCATAATCGGCGCAGGGACTCCAGGGTAATACCCTCTCTACTCCAACCTGCCTGCTGCACGACCTCACCTATGCTGCGGATGGTGCCGGAGCTGCCGATGACCGTCTGCCAGCCAAGTTGGCGATAGAGGCGACGTATGGGCCGCAGCTCCAGCGCTGCGGCCAGCTCCGCCGACCGCATGGCATCAGCCGTTATGGCTCCATCGGGAAAATAGTGTCGGCTGATACTGACACAGCCCATGTGCAGGCTCTCACGGCGCTTGATATCGAACTGTTTTCCAATAATGAGTTCGGTACTGCCACCACCAATATCCATCACCAGTCGCTGGCTGTTGCCTGCAGCGAGGCTGTGAGCAACACCAAGATAGATCAGCCGTGCCTCTTCATGCCCTGCAATGATCTCAATAGGGTGCCCCAGCGCCTTCTCTGCCTGGAGCAGAAAGTCACCGGCCTGCCTTGCCTGTCGCAGGGCATTGGTGCCAACAGCACGAACAGCACCGGATGGTAGCTCACGCAGCCGCTGCCCAAAGCGGCCAAGGCAGGCCAGTGCTCGCATCCTGGCCTCCAGCGAGAGCACTCTGTTTTCATCCAGCCCCGCCCCCAGGCGCACCATCTCCCGGATTCGGTCGATAATCTGGATATCGCCACCCACTGCCCGGACGACAATCATGTGGAAGCTGTTGGAACCAAGGTCAACGGCAGCCACAATCTCTGCTCTGCTATTGTCTGCGCTACTCATCTATATTGGGTATTGATTGTTTATGCCACATCCTTCCAGCTTAGCACTTTGTGGTAGTGATGTTGCCGGGTTAAACTTGAAGGTATGAACTTCTGTAGTCAATGTGGTGCAAAGGTCGAGTTGCAAATTCCTGAGGGGGACAGTCGGCAGCGTCATGTCTGCCCTGATTGTGACACCATCCATTATCAGAACCCCCGGATTATTACCGGCTGTCTGCCAGAGTGGGAGGGACAGGTTTTGCTCTGCCGAAGGGCAATTGAGCCGCGAGACGGTTACTGGACACTGCCAGCAGGGTTTATGGAGAATGGTGAGACCACGCATGGTGGTGCCATGCGTGAAACCCTGGAGGAGGCCAATGCCAGGGTTGAGGTAGATGCTCTTTTCAGCCTTTTCAATCTTCCACATGCTGATCAGGTATTTATGATCTATCGGGGCGCGCTGCTGGATCTGGATTTTAGCCCGGGCGAGGAGAGCCTGGAGGTTCAGCTTTTCACAGAGGATGAGATCCCGTGGGATGAGCTGGCGTTTCCAATGATTGAACAGACCCTTCGCCTCTATTTTCGTGATCGCCTGGCAGGCCATTTTGCAACGCATGTCGGCACCATCCAGCGAGTCTCAAAGCGCCCCCGCCGATATTGCATCGAAATGCATTAAAAACAGGGGCAAGGTACAGGAGACCCCGACTTTAATACGCCACATTGAACCTGATCAGCGTCCTCCCGGATAGACCATCCTGACATTGGTCGCCACCAGCCCATTGCCTTTCTGGTCACTCTCTTTGAGGTAGAACTCGACGATGGTATTGCGATTGAGCAGGTCATCAACAGTGACATCATCAGCCAGTTCATTGATATGGCAGAAGACGCTTTCGTAAGGTGAGTCGGGATCACGTGGGTCGGTGATCCAGAGGTTGGGGGAGACCTCCCGGATAAACCGCAGAAAACCGTACCCCTTATCTCCAAACCATTTGGTGCAGCTCCCACGCACACAGTAACCAGGCTTGCCCCACTCATTGCGCGGCTCACAAGAGAAGGGCAGCAGGTCAGGGATCAGAAAGCCGGAATAGAAGGCATCGACCTGGCGCTGCAGCGCCTTGGATACGTTGCGAAAACCGATCAGCTCAACCCGGCAGCCTTTGTTCTGTAGCGCAGTGACCACCTGTAGAAAATCACCATCCCCGGTCAGCAGCAGCACCTGATCGAGGTTGGTTGCCTGCAACATGGCATCCACTGCAAGATCAAGGTCGGCATTGGCCTTGGTGGTGACATTGCCCTCTTCGTCTGTGTAGCGTTTGACATTCTTTACTGTGATCTTCCAGCCAAAATCCCGCACCATCTGCTGATAGGCATACGATTTCTGGGCATATTCCGGTTCATCTTTGGCGCGCTCTGGGTCAAAGGCGATGTAGGTGTTAAGCCGCTGTGGCGTGCCTCCGTTACGGGTGGCAAAGCGGCGCAGGTTGTCATAGCGGAGTTGATAACCGCCGTTAAAGCGAACATTTTCGGCATCAACGAAGACGCCAATCTTTAGATTTGATTCCAAAATAACTTCTCTCTGGAACTGTTCCGTCAATTCAATGGTTAAGGGCGAGATTTACTCGATCCAGGAAAGGGGGTCTAAAACCTGTATGCTTTAGAGGTATTTGGTTTATGTTAATGCTTTTTGGCGGTGAGCTGCAACTGAGATAGACAAGGGAAGGCAAATGCCCTCCCTTGGTTTGGATGAGTGGCCATGACTACTTGTGGTGTCGATTCTTCACCAGGTGCTCAACCACGCTGGGGTCAGCCAGGGTAGAGATGTCACCCACCTGATCGACCTCATTGGTTGCCACCTTACGCAGAATGCGGCGCATGATCTTGCCCGAGCGAGTCTTTGGCAGCGCTGGTGCCCACTGGATGATGTCGATGGTGGCGATAGCGCCAATCTCTTTGCGCACCAGTTGCACCAGCTCCCGTTTCAACTCATCCGACTCTTCAATGCCTGCCATCAGGGTGACATAGGCGTAAATGCCCTGCCCTTTGATGTCATGGGGGTAGCCCACCACAGCCGCTTCGGCCACTTTGGGGTGCAGCACCAGGGCAGACTCGATCTCGGCCGTACCCAGCCGGTGGCCGGAGACATTGAGTACATCATCCACCCGTCCGGTGATCCAGTAGTAGCCATCGGCATCGCGGCGGCAGCCATCGCTGGTGAAATACATGCCGGGATAGGTTGAGAAATAGGTGTCGATAAAGCGTTGATGATCACCATAGATGTCCCGCATGATGCCGGGCCAGGGGCGGGTGATGACCAGGTTGCCAGAGCCTTCGCCCTCGATGATAGTGCCCTCGGCATCGACAATGGCAGGCTCCACCCCAAAGAAGGGGCGGCTGGCAGAGCCGGGTTTGAGTGCATGGGCACCCGGCAGCGGGGTGATCAGGTGGCCGCCGGTCTCGGTCTGCCACCAGGTATCGACAATCGGGCAGCGGGCATCGCCAATGGTGTGGTAGTACCACTCCCAGGCCTCGGGGTTGATCGGCTCACCGACTGACCCAAGCAGGCGCAGGGATTTGCGTGAGCTCTTTTTGACCGGCTCATCACCCGCACGCATCAGTGCGCGCAGGGCGGTGGGTGCGGTATAGAAAGAGTTGACCTGATGTTTGTCCACCACCTGCCAGAAACGCGAGTTATCAGGGTAGTTGGGAACACCTTCAAACATCAGGGTGATGGCGCCATTGGCCAGCGGGCCGTAGACGATGTAGCTGTGGCCGGTCACCCAGCCGACATCGGCGGTACACCAGTAGACCTCACCATCGTGGTAGTCGAAGACATATTTGTGGGTGATGGCAGAGAAGAGCAGATAGCCGCCTGTGGTGTGCAGGATGCCTTTGGGTTTGCCGGTGGAGCCTGAGGTGTAGAGGATGAAGAGCGGGTCTTCCGCATCCATCTCCTCGGCGGGGCAGTCGCTGGAGGCACCCTGCATCCGTTCGTGGTACCAGAGGTCGCGCCCTTCCGTCCAACTGATGGTACCGCCGGTGCGTTTGACCACCAGCACCGTGTGTACATTGGGGCAAGAGGCCAGCGCCTTGTCGGCATTGGCCTTGAGCGGCACGGTTTTGCCACCGCGCAGCCCCTCATCGGCGGTGATGACGATTTGGCAATCCGAGTCGAGGATGCGGCCACTGAGCGAATCGGGGGAGAAGCCGCCGAAGACTACGGAGTGGACAGCACCGATACGGGCGCAGGCCAGCATGGCGACGCTGGCTTCGGGGATCATCGGCATATAGATGCAGACGCGATCACCTTTCTTGACGCCACAATCCTTCAGTACGTTACTGAATTTGCAGACCTCAGTGTGCAGCTTGCGGTAGCTTATCTTTCTATCTTCAGTGGGGTTGTCACCTTCCCAGATGATGGCAGTTTGGTCGCCACGGGTTTCCAGATGTCGATCCAGGCAATTATAGGCGGCATTGAGTTTGCCACCTTCGAACCATTTGATCTCTGCGGTGTGGAAATCCCACTCCTGTACCTTGTCCCACTTTTTTGACCAGGTGAGAAAAATCTCTGCCTGTTCCGCCCAGAAACC
>JAKISI010000083.1 GCA_021648685.1 Candidatus Polarisedimenticolaceae bacterium | reverse complement strand
ACCCGCTCTTCCTTGCGATGGTAATTGGGACGTAGCCCCAGTTCACCCTTCAGGCTGCGAAAGACCGCTTCCAACTCTGTCAGCAGGGTGTAGGTTTTCCATAGGGTCGCCTCATCCCAATCACTGACATTGGTGCGCAGACAATAGATACCGGGGTGTGTGGCTTGGCTGTTTGCCTTCTCATTGCGCGTCCAGTGGATCGCTGAGGCATTGCCGCCCTCTTCATGCGATTTGACCTGGATGTCGTAATGCTGGGCGGCTCGACTGTACTTCTCTTTCAATCGCCCAATGCGCTCCAGTACCTTTTCATAGCGCTTGGTGCCTTTTTTGCGCAGACCTTCGTGCAGGCTTTACAGGGCGCTTTCAAAGCGCGCACTGAAGCGATCCTGTATCGCCTGTTCTTTTTGCTCACGGGCCAACTCTCTCTAACGCTATATCTGTGGAGCAGGCGATCAATGAGATTGATACATTGAAGCACAAGGAGATCCTGCTTGAGGGCAAGGTAAGCAAAATGTGCAAGAAGAAAGGGTGCTGGATGGTACTTGAAGGGGCAAATAACTCAATCAGGGTGACATTCAAGAGCTACAGTTTTTTTGCACCCAAAGATGTTCTCGAAAAAAGGGTGCAGGCTCAAGGTGTGCTCTCCGAGGAGGTGATGGAGATATTCAGAGGCCAGACATTATGCAGAGGATGCAGGGAAATCAGAGGCTGAGATCCAGCAGATCAGGCAGCTGACCAAAGAGTATCGTTTTGTGGCAACAGTGGTAAACATCCTGCCCTGATTATCGGGCACCCGTTCTGATTGATAGCGGGGCGCGACTGTTGATCGGCAGGCAGGCATGCGGTATTGACCCGGCGATAGCGCGATAGAGATCGGGTTGAGGCTCTCGGAACATGATGCCGGTGCAGTTGCTGTTGCTGTGAATGACGGTTGCGGCTATCTCCACTTTCCATTCACTGATGCAGGCAAAAACATCAATCTGGGAGCCGATGGTCAGCTCCGTCCCGTCATAGTCCAGCAGCATCCCTGCGATGGAGAGATTCAGGGCTTTGCAGCAGATGGAGTCTCCCCCTTTCCTGCTGAGCCCAATAGAAAAAGAGGCCGGATCACGGCGTTTGGTGCGCTGCTCTGGCGTTTTGAATCTTTGCATGAGTTATCCGTCTGACGTAAAGGGCTGGCTGATCCCTCCCTTAAGAAGAAGGGCAGGATCAGCTCCATGAGCAGGGCTTATCGGTCAGACGGATATTTTCTTTAGTCGCAAATCTCGTAAAACCGGGAATCTGTCTCATTTAACTGTGACAGCTTTCCCGCAACCAGATCATAGAACCAGCCATGTAGCTCAATCTTTCCTTGAGATATGCGATCCGCTATCCAGGGGAAGCTTCTTAGATTATCCAGTGAGATCTGGATTGATCGCTGCTCACAGGCGCTGATACGCTCTTCTTGCGTTGCCAGTGAGGGATCTTCCAAAATCTGCTTTCGTGCCTTGTCTGCGATGCGCATCCAGGCACCAATAAACTCGCTATCCTCGGCTGTTCCACCATCTGGGGCAAAAAGACTGCGGATGCCACCGCAGTTGGCATGTCCCAGTACAATGATATGCTCAACCTCCAGGTGACATACTGCAAACTGGAGTGCTGAGCTGGTGCCATGGTAAGAGCTGGTATCCTCTTCATAAGGGGGAACCAGATTTGCCACGTTGCGGATCACAAACAGGTCGCCCGGCATGCTGCTGGTGAGAACGGCAGGATCTACCCGTGAGTCACAACAGGAGATTACAGTGACTTTAGGTGATTGCCCTTTGCTGCCTAATTTTTGCAGAAGCTCCTGATTTTCATGGTAAAAACCATTGCGAAAGTCGCTATACCCTTGTGTCAGTTTGTCGATTGTACTCATTGCGTTATGCCTTGGTTAAAAAAAGTGAATAGCATTCTATTTAAAACCGGTATGAAAGCAATATCTAAATCCAGGGTGATGGGCGGTTGCAGGGTGGATTTCCATTCACCTCTGCCTGCTGAACGCTGATAGAATAGCCGCACATTATTACCCCCTGTGAATCAAGAATTATGACTGTACGTACCCGTTTTGCCCCCAGCCCGACAGGCTATCTTCATGTTGGTGGTGCCCGCACGGCACTCTTTTCCTGGCTCTACGCCCGCCGCCATGGCGGCACCTTTGTGCTGCGTATTGAGGATACCGATCTGGAGCGCTCCACCACCGAGTCCGTCAATGCCATTCTGGAAGGGATGACCTGGTTGGGGCTGGAGTATGATGAGGGGCCCTTCTATCAAACAGAGCGCTTTGACCACTATAACACGGCCATCCAGAAGCTGATGGATGATGGGTTGGCCTATCGTTGTAACTGCTCCAGAGAGCGTATCGATAATCTTCGTGAAGAGGCGATGAGGCGCAAGGAGAAGCCGCGTTATGACGGCCATTGCCGCCATAAAGAGGTTTCGCCCGATGAACCGCACGTCATCCGCTTTCGTAACCCGGATCATGGCGCCGTGGTAGTGGACGATATGGTGCGTGGCCGGGTGCTGTTCAATAACGAAGAGCTGGATGACCTGATCATCCGCCGCACCGACGGCTCTCCGACCTATAACCTGACGGTAGTGGTCGATGATCTCGATATGGAGATCACCCATGTCGTTCGTGGAGATGACCACCTCAATAACACCCCCCGGCAGATCAATATCCTGCGGGCGCTGGGGCACGAGCCGCCACGTTACGGGCATGTCCCGATGATCCTGGGTGATGATGGTGCGCGGCTGTCAAAGCGCCATGGCGCCGTCAGTGTGATGCAGTACCGCGAACAGGGCTTTCTACCAGAGGCGCTACTGAACTACCTGGTGCGGCTGGGATGGTCATCGGGTGACCAGGAGGTCTTTTCTCTGGATGAGATGATCAGCCTGTTTGATATCAGCGATGTCAACAAGGCCGCCTCTGCCTTCAATACAGAGAAGCTATTGTGGCTAAACCAGCACTATATAAAAGCGGCCAGCCCTCTGCGCATTGCACATCTGCTGAGTCCGCATATTGGCAGATTGGGTATTGATCCCATCAAAGGCCCCAATCTGGTAGAGGTGGCAGAGGCGCAACAGGAACGAGCCAAAACACTGGTTGAGATGGCAGACATCAGTGCCTTCTTCTATCAGGATTTTGAGCAGTTTGATGGACAGGCAGCCAAGAAAAACCTAAGGCCTGTTGCCCGCGAAGGGCTGGAGAAGATGCGGGAGGCATTAGACGCGCTGGATGACTGGAGCCCGGAGGCACTGCATCAGGTTGTCGCAGATGTCAGCGAGAGGCTGGGACTGAAGATGGGTAAAGTGGCTCAACCTTTGCGGGTGGCGATTGTCGGGCGTGCTGCCTCCCCCGGTATTGATGTGACCCTCTATCTGGTAGGGCGGGATGCCTGTCTGAGGCGTATTGACAAGGCGCTCGAATTTATCCGGCAGCGTGAGCAGGGGTGACCCACCCTACCCAACCAACTTAAAGAGACCCTCTGCACCATGAGTGAGACCGAAACCCCAGCCCCTTCAAACTTTATCCGTAATATCATCAATGCCGATCTGGCGGCCAATAAGAGTGAGGGCAGGGTACAGACCAGATTTCCGCCCGAGCCTAATGGCTACCTGCACATTGGCCATGCCAAATCAATCTGCCTCAATTTTGGGATTGCCCGTGATTACAACGGGCTGTGCAACCTGCGCTTTGATGATACCAATCCGCACAAAGAGAATGCGGAGTATGTGGAGGCAATCAAAAAAGATGTGCAGTGGCTTGGGTTTGATTGGGGCAACCGACTCTACTTTGCCTCGGATTACTTTCAGCAGCTGCACGACTATGCGGTAGAGCTGATTAAAAAGAGCAAAGCCTATGTCTGCGACCTGACGGCGGATGAGATCAGAGAGTACCGGGGCACCTTGACAGAGCCGGGCAGGGCAAGCCCCAATCGGGATCGTTCAGTAGAGGAGAACCTGGCGCTGTTCGAGCAGATGCGAGCGGGTGAATTTCCAGATGGGGCAAAGGTGCTGCGCGCCAGGATTGATATGGCCTCACCCAACATGAATATGCGCGACCCTGCCATCTATCGCATTCGCCATGGGGTCATTCACCACCAGACTGGCGAGGAGTGGTGCATCTACCCGATGTACGATTTCACCCACTGCCTCTCCGATGCCATCGAGGGGATCACCCACTCCCTCTGTACACTGGAGTTTGAAGACCACCGCCCGCTGTATGACTGGTTTCTGGACACATTAGAGACTGCCCATCACCCCCGGCAGATAGAGTTTTCACGGCTTTCACTACAGTACACCATCACCAGCAAGCGGAAGCTGACGCAGCTGGTGGAAGAGGGGCATGTACAGGGCTGGAGTGACCCGCGTATGCCCACTCTTGCAGGCCTGCGCAGAAGGGGCTGCACACCGGCCTCCCTGCGGAGATTCTGTGAGCGTATCGGGGTCACCAAGGCGGACAACACGGTAGAGATGGCACTGTTGGAGAGCTGCATCCGGGAGGATCTGGACAAAAACGCCCTGCGCCGCATGGCAGTGCTGCACCCGCTGAAAGTGGTAATTGAAAACTACCCGGAAGAGCGGGTAGAACTGCTGGATGCTGCCAACCACCCAAAGGATGAGAGCAGAGGGTTACGCAAGATCCCCCTGTCACGCGAGATCTATATTGACACCAATGACTTTCGTGAAGAGGCCTCGCGAAAGTTTAAACGCCTGGTTGCAGGTGGCGAGGTTCGGCTGCGCAATGCCTATGTGATACGCTGTAATGAAGTGATCAAGAATGAGTGTGGCGACATCATCGAGCTACGCTGTAGCTACGATCCCGACACGCTGGGTGCCAACCCGGAGGGGCGCAAGGTCAAAGGCGTTATCCATTGGGTCTCAGCCCAACATGCCCTGCCTGCTGAGATACGACTCTATGACCGGCTGTTTACACACCCGGCACCTGATAGCGCCAGCGAGGGCAAGGATTTCACCGCCTACCTGAACCCTGATTCACTGCACACACTGACCCGTTGCTATGTAGAGTCCAACCTGGCAGATGCTGCACCTGGCGAGCCGTTCCAGTTTGAGCGGGAAGGCTACTTTTGCCTGGATGCAGAGGATTCAACTGGAGGCAAACAGGTTTATAATCGAACCGTTGGCCTGCGGGACAGCTGGGTCAAAATCGAGCAAAAGAGCTAGAGCGAAAAAGGAGGAACAGGGGTGGACAAACAGTCCCTCTTCCCCTAATATTCGCGCTTCGTTTTACGGGGCCATAGCTCAGCTGGGAGAGCGCTACACTGGCAGTGTAGAGGTCGGCGGTTCGATCCCGCCTGGCTCCACCAAAACGTGTCCCCATCGTCTAGAGGCCTAGGACACCGCCCTTTCACGGCGGTAACAGGGGTTCGACTCCCCTTGGGGACGCCACCTTATTCCGCAGGTCAACACCGATACGGTAGTTGATCTGACATTCGTGGCTCCTTGGATCTAAAGTGATCTGCTCAATGAGACTTCTGAGCAGATCCTTTAGACCCCCCCCTCTCTTCATTTGTAGTGGCTCAGACTTGATCTGACAGTTACCCGTTTTTTACGGGTGTCTGTTGGATTAGATTTGAACCAAATTCTTTTCAGCTCAAATCGATTTGCCATTAAGTAAAGTTTCTATCGGCGTACGCCCACAGCATATTTTTTCCTGAACGCAACCTGATAAAACTCGTTCAGAATGGTCTAATGAAAGCGTTCAGAGCCCCCATTGGTTTGTGGTGACCCATATCGAGTGGGTAAGTGAACTTCAGCTTACTGCATAAAAAGTAGACCATGTTAATGAAAGTATTATGGAAAACGCAACCTGCCCCCTGTAGTCTCGCAATCGGCTGAATGGCCGATCAATCCGTAACTTGAAGCCATCGGCCTTTAGCCGGTGGAGGATTTACAACTCCTTATTTGGCACCATGCCTCAATGAGTCTGAGTCAGTATGTATGAGCATTTTCCTCTAATGCTTGTTACTAAACTGTTTAACCAGGCGTTCAGTATGGTTCATCTCTTTTACCAGCTCAGAAATAACCTGGGCAGTAGAATTTGCGCCTGTAGTTACTTCGTCTGTTACTAAATTGACATTGTTAAGGTTAGAGCTGACCTCTTCGGCTACAGCGCTCTGCTGCTCCACCGCGACGGCTATCATGGTGTTCATCTGATCAATCTCTGTAACGGTCTCAGCAATGGCTTTGAAGGTGCGATGAGTGTGCTCTCCTTTTTTTACGCTCATTTCTGCTATGGAATTCTCCAGTTTCATTGCTTTTACCGCCAACGCTGCCTCCTGCTGAAGCTGTTCAATCATACTTTGGATCTCTTTGGTTGCCCCCTGGGTCCTAACGGCCAGGGTGCGCACTTCATCAGCTACTACGGCAAATCCTCGCCCCTGCTCACCAGCCCGTGCTGCTTCAATGGCTGCATTGAGGGCTAATAAGTTAGTCTGTTCTGCAATACCTTTGATGACGTCTAACACGTTGCCAATGCCTTTGCTGGAGTCACCCAACTGATCGATTACTTGAGCCACATGCTGAGTTTCAGAAGCCATATCAGTGATTGATTTTAACAACTCTGTCACTTCTTTAGCGCCATGGGTGGCTTGCTCTTTGCCTTGCTTAGCTGCAGTTGCCGCTGCTGAGGTGCCGTTGGCTATGTTCTGTATGGTAGCTGCCATTTCGGCCATAGCAGTGACAACGGAGGTAAGTTGCTCCTTTTGGCTGCACATGCCTTGGCGGGTTTGATTAGAAGTGGTTGCTGTGATGGCGGCAGCTTCTCCCAGGTTTTTTAGGATGTCAGACATTCTTCCAACGATGGCATCTCGCTCTGAAAGGGTCATCTTGAGAGCAAGCTCAAGCTGCCCCACATCATCTGTACGACCTGTGTAGATGTAACGCATGAGTGGGTTATCTACTACCCCTTTTGCTCTTTTAACTGCTTCATTAAAAGGGTGTAACAGTAGCGTAGATCCTGCAACAGCCAGGATTATTGATAGGAGTGTTGCTCCAGCAATAAACTCTGCTGAGGGTGTTTTCACTAGCAGCAACAGAGCGATTAGAGGCAGCAGTGAGGCCAGTGATAATAGTAAAACCTGGAGTTGCAGGGGGAGTGATTTTCTTAGGGCGGTGATGCGTTTCCCATCATTGATTTGGCGATAGGTTTTTTCTGCGCGCTTAACATGCTCAGGGTCAGGGCGGACACGCACTGACTGGTATTCACGAATTTCGCCATTATGGCTGATGGGGGTGGCAAAGGCGTCTACCCAGTAGTAGTCGCCATTTTTACAGCGGTTC
>JAKISI010000030.1 GCA_021648685.1 Candidatus Polarisedimenticolaceae bacterium | reverse complement strand
CTACCATACCGATATTTCATCTCTTATCCCCCAGTAACTAGGGAAGCATCCTAGCAACTCCTACTGCTGAGAGATAAATCTGTTCGCCTGAAAGGCGAAGGTTTAAACCTTACGCATGGAAAATTAAAGCGGCGTTAGCTGGAAAAAGTGTGATGACATCCATATAATCGGCGAAATTTTTATCACTTCGCTTCAGCCTGTAACAGCTGCGCCGACACTATACTGTGACTGTGGCTCAAACCACACAAAAATAATTCTGGAGATCTGATGCCTGCCCACCTGTTTCGAAAAAGTTTGGCCCTGCTCACCGCCCTGCTCCTGACAGGCTGCCAGGGATTGCCACAAAAAGGGGAGCCATCCACGTCCTTTTTTGCAAACTTCCCAAGCCTCACCCCTGACCCTCTGCCACCCAAGGCAGAACCGGAGAGTACCCCGGATAGACAAGAGGTAACGGCACTGCTTGCCACGGTAGAGACTGCGTTTACCGAGCCCACAGAGCCAGTGCTGGAGCCTGCCCCAGACTTCTCAACCGAAGAGCCAGAAGCGCACACCGCAACAACAGCCATTGAGCCTGCCGCCCTGGAGTCAGCAGCAGCTATTGAGGAGGCAGCACACCACGACCTTTGGCAACGAACCCTGGCCGGCTATCAGCTCACCATCCCCAACAATTCACGCATCGACCATGAGTTCAAATGGTTCACCTCGCATGCCGATTATGTAAAGCGCATCCAGACGCGGGCTCAGCCCTATCTCCATTTTATTCTGGAAGAGATTGAGAAGAGAGGCATGCCCAGCGAGCTGGCACTGCTACCCGTCGTCGAGAGCGCCTTCCAACCCTTTGCCTACTCACACGGCAGGGCTGCGGGGCTATGGCAGTTCATCCCATCCACCGGCAAGTACTTCGGCCTGAAGCAGAACTGGTGGTACGACGGCCGACGCGATGTAGTCTCAGCCACCCAGGCGGCACTGGACTATCTGCAATCACTGGCCAATCGCTTTGACGGCGACTGGGAGTTGGCGCTGGCCTCCTATAACGCCGGCGCTAGCACCGTATCACGCGCCATAAGAAAGAATAAAAAGCGGGGCAAGGCGACCGATTTCTGGTCACTGGATCTGCCACGCGAGACCAAAAGCTATGTGCCACGCCTGCTGGCCTTCGCCCGGCTGCTTGCCCAATCAGAGAGTCTGGGCATCCACTTTGCCCCGCTCCCGAACGAACCCCACTTTGCCAGTGTCGATATTGGCACACAGCTGGATCTTGCGCTGGCCGCCGAGATGGCGGGGATCACCATCCAGGAACTCTACCACCTCAACCCGGGATTCAACCGCTGGGCGACCGACCCGCAGGGGCCGCACCGGCTACAGCTGCCGGTCGATAGCGTTGAACCCTTCAAACAGAAACTGGCTGCACTGGATGATGACAAGCGCCTGCGCTGGAAGCGCTACAAAATCAAAAACGGCGATAACCTCGGCACCATTGCCCATCGGCACAACACCACAGTGGCCCTGCTACAGCAGGTCAACAAGATCCGTGGCACCCAGATCCGGACGGGCAGGCATCTGCTGATCCCCATCTCAAGCAAAAGTCTGGAGCACTACGCCTTTAGCACCCAACAACGCAAAAACCGGCTCCAGAACAGCTCGCGGAGCGGGACAAAAATCAGCTACACCGTGCGCCCTGGAGACAACCTGTGGGACATCTCCCGCAGCTTTAAGGTCAACCATCGCACACTGGCGAAATGGAACGGCATGGCACCCAGGGATATCCTTAAGCCTGGGCAGAAGCTGGTGATCTGGACAAAGAAAAAGAGCAGCCCAGGCAGTAAGCTTGCGGTAGCTACACTCCCATCCGGGATGCGGAACAGCCCCCTGGCAAAGCACAGCTCAGTAAACTACCGGGTTCGCAAAGGTGACTCACTGTCGCGCATTGCCACACGTTTCAATGTCTCTGTAGCAGACCTTAGAAAATGGAACACCCTGCCCAGCAAGTACCTGCAACCCGGCCAAAAAATCAAACTCTTTGTAGACATCACCCGGCAGACGCTCTAAAACCGGCTAATTCCGGCAGCCGGATCAACGCTGCGCAGGTGCAGATCCCGCTGCGGGAAGGGAATTTCGATACCCGCCTCCCGTAGCGCCTTCTCCAGCGCCATGTGCAGCTCATGGGTGAGAGGCATGCGCAGGAGACGCTCCTTTACAAAGACCCGCACCTCAAAATCCAGAGCACTGTCGCCAAAGCCGACAAAAAAGACGGTTGGCCCCGGCTCTTCAAGCACCAGTGGGTTGGCGGTGATCGTCTCCATCATGATCCGGTGGGCCTTCTCTGTATCCGAGCCATAGGCAATGCCAACCATGAAGATAATCCGGGTGATCTGATCCGAAAGGGTCCAGTTGATGAGGGGCTCAATCACCAGGGTCTGGTTCGGAATGATTAGCTCCTTGTTGTCCCAGTCGGTGATGGTCGTGGCGCGGATCTGAATGCGGGAGACGGTGCCGCTTACCCCTCCAATGGTGACGGTATCACCCACACGGACGGGGCGCTCGAACAGGATAATGAGACCGGAAACGAAGTTCGCAAAGATCTCCTTGAGCCCAAACCCCAGCCCCACGCCGACTGCCGCCACCAGCCATTGCAGATCATCCCAGCCGACCCCCATGAAGCCGATGGCCACAATCACGCCACTGGTGATAATCAGGTAACGGCTGATGCTTGCCACGGCATAGCGGTTGCCTGGCTCCAGAGCCAGCGGCTGGAGCACCGCAATCTCAAGCAGACCGGGAAGGTTACGCTGCGCAACGAAGGTCACCAGCAGCAGCAACAGCGCCAGCCCGGCATCAACCAGGGTAACCGGCAACAGCCGCCCACCTTCAGCGCCGGGTAGCAGCCGCTCCCAGAGCACGATCTCATCCAGCACACTGAGGGCCGGGGCTACCGGCGACCAGATCCACCAGAGCCCAATCAAGGCAAAGAGGGTCAACAACAATCGCAGGAGCTTACGGGTCTGCTCATTGATGGTCTGGATCTCGATCTCCGGCATCTCCAGGTTCTCGGGAACAATCTCTCCGGCCTGCCCGGCCGCCTCCTTTGCAGCTCGTGCCTCCTGGTCTGCCTGCCTTTTCGCCAGGGCACGTTTAAGCGCCAACCGTCGTTGCGCGACCAGCAGCCAGCGCACGGCAAGGAGATAGAGCAGAAAGGTCAGAATTACGACCAGGATGGGATAAAAAATCAGCCCCGACAGACGCAGGCTGGTGTAGTAGTGCCCCTCAGCAGCCAGTGCAATAAGCAGCAGTGGCACCGAAAGCGAAAGGGGATACCAGAGGTAGCGGATCTGCCAGCGCCAGCCGCTAACCCCTTCGGCAGCACCTCCGCCCAGCACCCCGGCACTTGGCCGCAACACTCGCCAGATAAAAAGCAGCACCAGCAGCAGTCCGACCATAAAGGCAAGTCTGCCAAGATTGTCCCGGTAGAGTGCTGTGGGTGCTGCCTCGGTCATGGCAACCACTATCGTCAGCAGAACGGATACCGGCAGCAGCCACGAGAGGTTTCCCGACAGCACCTTCCTCGGCTGGGGCTGCCAGCGGAAATGGCTCTCGGCCAGCCCATTCTTGACATAGAGGGCACGGAGAAACCCGATAATAAAGAGTGCTTCTGCACCAGTGGAAAGACCAAAGCCAACCGCCTGGCTGAAGCCAATGGTATCCCCTGTCTGAAGCAGCCAGCCGCTATAACCCAGCAGCAAGGCCCAGGGAAGAGGCAGCAGGAACGTAATAGCCAGCGCGGCCAGCGTGTGGGAGAAATGGTCCTGGCGCACCTTCCCCACGCCCTTTGCAAAATCTGCCAGTTTGCTACGCATCCATCCCCGCATCCCAAGCAGAACGGAAATCAACAGCCCAATCACGGCCGAGGAGAGAGAGTGGTCAACCAGCAGACGCCCCCACTCTCCACCTGCCGCCAGCCAGTTCTGCACGGAAAAGAGCATCGAAAGCGGCTCACCAAAGCGGGTAAACCAGTGCCAGTCAATCGGCTCGGCATTGGCAATCCACAGCAGATTCTCATCCAGCAGTTCACGGTATTTCTGAACCTTGGCAATGAGCCCCTGCTGCTGGAGGACGAGGTCTCCAAGCAGTTTGGCATTCTGGCTGTAGACGTTATCGAGCTTGTTCAGGAGGCCTTTTCTATCCTTCAGCAAACGCATCAGCTGCGCCTCGATCCCGTGACGATCCGCTGCAGAGAGCGCTGCCAGCTCCTGTTCAGCCCCTGCTAAAATGGCCGTGGCAGCCTGCTCCAGATCCGCCAGTTCACTCTGCTGCTCCTGCAGTCGGAACTGAGCCATGCGAACCTCCGCAAGCTCCCTTGCCCGTCGTATCTTTCTTCTCTCGTAGTAGGCTGGATCCGGGAGACTGCTGCGCTGAGAGCGCATGAATTCGCCCACGGTTTTATCCACCGCAGATATCTCCAGCTGCTGAAGCAGCCGCTGGTAGTTATGGTCGATCTGCTGGAGCTGGGCACGGCTTTTTTTCAGCCGCTGCGTAGCCACCTCATTGGCCCTCCCCAGCTCACTCAATCGCTGGCTGAGTGCAGTATTTGTCTCCGCAGCGGCCTGCAACAGCGGATGCATCCCCGCTGTCCACTCTTCCGCCTTTGCGGTCAACCTCTCCGCCTTTTCCGCCTCCTGGGCATGGCGGCGGTTGATCTCCTCTTGCGCGGCCTGTTCCGCAGCCCTTGCAATATTGAGCTGCTGTTCAAGCAGTGCGGCTTTTGCCTTTAACAGCTCCAGCCGCGGTTCATGGCTCAAGCGCTCCAGCTTGAGCATATCAATCTCCGCAGCCAGTGCGCGCCGCCGCGCCTCCAGCGCCACTTGTGCCGCCTCTGCAACCTCAGGTACCACGCCCGCAGCCGTGGGTCTGCGCAGTTGGCTCTCTACCTCATCCAGATGAGAGTTGGCAAGCGCCAGAGCCTCACGGCTGGCGTCAGGTCGGCCTTGCAGCACACCCAGCGCCTGGCTCAGCTCGGCGAGTTCGCTGCTGATACTGCTGATTTTTGTCTTGTCTTGCGCAATCTGCTGTTCCAGGCTGGCAATCGAGCGTTTCGACAGGTCAGAGGTTTTTCCTTTGGCAGATGCCCTGGCCAGCTTGCCAAGCTGGCCGCGAATCTTCTTTGTCTGTTTAGGCGCCGCAACGATTGCCTGCTTAAACTCGCCTGCTCTGGCACTGAATTCGCCTGCTGACTGTAGTGACTTGGCTGCATCCCGGTAATAGCCGATCTCCAGATTCCGCTCTGCCTCATTGCCACCAACAACCTCTTCCAGCGTGTTGATTCGCTCCTGTATACGCCCGGGTTCAACGGGGTCTATCGCCAGCGCCTGTGCCGGTATCCATAACAGAGAAAACAGGAATATAATCAAACGCAGCATAGTGGGCATTTATTCTCTCAGGGCTGTTCATGCCGTTACCGGCGCTATCTTAGTGCCAACAGTTTAACTATAGCGGAGGCAGATAGCCGTGCACACTCCGGTGGCCTCATCACATTGCTGCATGCAACCAACAAAAACTGAGGCATTATCCATAGCATGCCCGAGGCAGCACAAATTTCAGAAAGCAAATGGCAGTATTCCAAAAATCTGCAGACTGGAATAAAGATAGCCAAATAGTTATCCTTCATAAAATGGAAAATCTTCTCTATTCCAGACACATGAATAACAACAAAAAAGCAGGAATATGACTATATTGCTATTAGGGAACTACCGGCTCTCATTCGTCGCAATAGACAACCTGCCAATCCGCAAATTCAGCGGCTCTGCATGGCGTGGGCTGTTTGGCCATTCACTCAAAAAGACCCTCTGCATCACCCAGGGCGAAGCGTGCAACCGCTGCCTGCTCTACTACAGCTGCGGTTACAGCTACCTCTTTGAGACCCCACCGCCGCCTGATACAGAAAAAATGCGCAAATACCCAGCCGCACCACACCCCTTTATCCTGCTTCCCCTCCATCATGAGGATATGCTCTTCAAGCCAGGAGAGTATTTCTCCGTGGGTCTTCGACTGTTCGGCAAGGCAAACAGCTACCTGCCCTATATTATCCAAACATGGAAAAATGCCGGGGCATCGGGGCTGGGGCAAGGTATCCACCGTTTTCGACTTGCCGTCGTAGAACAGGAAACACAACCCGGATCAGGGCAATGGAAACCGATCTACCAGCCCGATAGCCCACTAACCGCCTTTGCCCCTGCGGCACCTGAGCAGCCACTGTTCCCTGACAGCATACGCATTCACTTAAACAGCCCGTTCAGACTCAAAGAGAACGGGAAAATTGTTTCGGCAGAACAACTGACCTTCGGCAATTTTTTTCGCCCCCTGCTGCGACGCATCTCCATGCTCAGTTACTTCCATAGTGAGCAACCGCTTGAGGTTGACTTCAAGCAGCTGAATCAACAATCAAACAGCGTAGCGATCATGCAACCGCAACTGCACTGGCAAAAATGGAGCCGTTACTCATCCCGCCAGAAGACCAGCCTGGATATGAGTGGTATTCAAGGGGTGTTTAGTCTGCAGCCTGAACAGGTGGAAGCCTTTTGGCCTTATCTCTGGCTGGGGCAGTGGACTGGGGTGGGGAAAGGGACAGTTATGGGGCAGGGGCAGTATTTGGTTAAACAAAACAGTGGGCACAAAAAATAGCAAGAGGAGCGGTGATAATGAAATTGAGAGAGCCAAAGCTGAAACAGCTAAAAGCAGAGCTAACAAGACTCAAAGAGCATCCTTGGCGAAAGTTTGATGTTGAGCTGATTACCCCCATATTTGGCGGTGGCGTAACCGCTGGTAGCCCTGATGAGAAGATGCCGATACGAACCGCTGCAATCCGTGGGCAGTTGCGCTACTGGTGGCGATTCCTGCAAAAAAGCAGCGGTAACTCTACAACAGAAAAGATTTTTAAAGCTGAACGGGCATTCTGGGGGGGTATGGGGGAGAATGGCCAGGGTCATGCCAGTACAATTAAAATGCGGGTTAATCGAGTGCAACTCGCTAAAGATGATATTGTGGCTTGTGCAGAGTATGAAAAAGACCATAAAATTCAAAGCAAATTCAAAAGCATACCAAAATTTAAACCGTTTGTTCATGGCTACGCCCTCTTTCCAGGCAGAGGCACATTATCTGAGAATCGAGAAACAATTAAGCAAAAACCGGCAAATATTATAAAACCTGGCATCCGCTTTCAGCTTGAAATTCAGTGCCTGAGCAATCAAGAAAAAGAGGTTATAGAGACGCTTCGCTGGTGGGCTACATTCGGGGGTATTGGTGCCCGTACTCGGCGTGGTGTTGGCAGCATAAAAATAGTGGGGCTTGATCCAATAACCAAGGCTGAAACGGAGGCCAAAGGGTGTAAGTTAGTCATTTGTTCATCAGTAGAGGAGTTGAACGCAATAGATGCATGGAAAAAGGCGGTGGATTGTCTGCAAGATTTTCGTCAGGGCGCACAGATTGGAAGAAACCACAAAAAAGATGAATCAGGTAATCTGCTATACCATGACCAGAAGGGGCATACCCCTCAGCTTGGCCGCTCTTACTGGCCGGAACCTGACAGCATTAGGGAGATCGTAAATACACACTGCAAAATACATAGCCCCTCTCACACAGCACGATGTTCCTTTCCTCGCGCTGCCTTTGGGCTTCCCATCATCTTCAAGTTTAAAGATGATAAAGCTAGAGACCCACAACAAACTGAGCTTCAGCCAATAGATGCTGATCGCATGGCCAGCCCGTTAATATTAACACCATACCCTCAACAGGGAGGCATCTATGCCCCTGCTGCGCTGTTATTGCCAACGGATGAATGCCTCAACTCATTAGTGCTACGCCTATCAACCGAACCAGATAACAACGCTGACCGGCTGAAAAGGAAGGGGTGGGATAAATGGTCAACAAATTGGTGGGATTCCAGCAAAGCCAATGATGTTCTTCCCATCAAGAACCATGCTGGCACCGATGCACTTTCAGCTTTTATGCGTTTTTTTGCACAGGGAGGACGCAAACCGTGAGTGATCCAAACGATTCAAAAGTGTATCTGCTCAGTCTCTCCATTGGCCCTGTGCAAGATTTTATTGCCGCTGCACTGCGCACACGCGATCTGTGGTTTGGCTCCCATATGTTATCTGAAGTCAGCAAGGCTGCTGCTCT
This sequence comes from Candidatus Polarisedimenticolaceae bacterium, assembly GCA_021648685.1. Taxonomy (GTDB): domain Bacteria; phylum Pseudomonadota; class Gammaproteobacteria; order Chromatiales; family Chromatiaceae; genus WFXD01. Next base: position 34,520 of record JAKISI010000030.1, on the reverse strand, counting down.
GGCCGTGGCTGAAAAAGCGGAGCTGATCTTCCCCGGCACAGATCTCAATGTGTTGAAATCAACCCCGGAAATAAATGTAGCCAATCGAATTGTGGCCATCGTCAAGGGCGATGTTTCAACAGTAATCGTGGCCGCTAAAGAGGCCGCGCATAAGCAGCTTAGACACTATATCAAGGAAGCTGAATCGATCTGTAAATTGGGGCTGCGTAAAGATGTTTGGGCGCTCCAGGCAGACACCGCTGACCTGCTTGAGCTGTACGCCACCTCCGTCCCGATTAACAATGGTGATTACCATACTGCCAGAAACAGACTGGATCGGCTGACGGCTGCGCGTAAAAATACCCGCGAGTTTTATCCCTCCACCATCGAACAGAACGGCTGCGGATTCGGCCTGCCAAAATCGTCACTTGATGGGCGGCGCGAAACGGTGCTGCCCGATAACATAGATGATGCCCAGCGCAGAATCCTCAGGATGGGAAAAAATGAGCAGTTGGATCTAATCGGCCTGGTCAAACGGCTTGCTGGTGGTAAGGTAGAGCAGTTCACACCTACTACCCGCATTGCCTGTGATGCATGGATTAGAACACTGAATTCAGAGAGGCAAACAGAGATATGTGGCGCTCTGAATGCACTGAAGAGTGCCGAATCCGCCTTTGTTACAGGCGTCACAGGCAATGACCAAATATATAAAGCCTGCCCCTTTGATGCCGGGCTGCTCTACCAGGATCGACTGGAAGTTGCTCTGCGTGAATGCAGAAAGGCCAATCTCACTGATGAGATCAGCAAGCTACAGGCATTAAGGAAGACTCTGCAACCAATATGGCGCAAGCATGGCCAACCTGATCCCTATTATGTCCTTATGCTGGCAGATGGTGACCACATAGGCACCCTCCTGGATCAAGCGAAGAAAAAAGAGGAGCACCAGGAGATCGCCCGCCTTTTGACTGAATTTGCACAATCAGTCAGAGCAACTGTGCAAAAGCATCGAGGGCACTGCATCTACGCCGGTGGTGATGATGTTTTTGCGATGGTGCCTGTAGAGAGCAGTCTGGCGCTGGCAGACGAATTGCGAAGAGCCTTTCACCAAAAGCTAAAAACAGTCGCAGAAAAACTGGGGGCAGAGCAACCTACCTTCAGTGTCGGACTGGTTATGGCCCACATGCAGGCTCCACTGGGCAGGGTGCGCCGATTAGCCAAAGAGGCAGAACAGCTGGCCAAAGGCGGTGAGACCGACAGCCCACGTAATGCACTGGGCATTATTGTAGCACCACGGTCAGGTGCCCCCCTTGCGTTACGCCTTGATTGGGGGAGCGACCCTCTTCAGCAAATAGGGTCATTGGCCAAACTCTATCAAACCGGTGAGCTTTCCCATCGCTTTGGCTATGAACTCCGGGAGAGTGCCTTGCTTCTGAATGGGGTCGATAAGGCATTCGCAGAGGAGATAAAGCAACTGGAGATGAAACGTATCCTGAGCCGAAAAAATGAGGTCGGTGGCACCCGTTCAGTATCTCAAACCAATCAACAGGCCGTGCTGAAACATGCCAAAAACAAAAGTATTGACAGACTATTCAACGAACATCTCATCGCCCGCTGGCTGGGTCAACATGCAGGGAAGGCAAGGCCATGAGTCACACCTATCTCTTTAACCCCAACTCCCCCCTGGTGCTACGAACAGGCCGCCCATTTGATCAAGCCGGAGACCCTATCTCACTCAATTTTCCACTCCCTTCCACACTGGCAGGTGCCTGTCGAACCGCTATGGGTGATGAGGCAGAGCCGGCTATCGACTATTCGCAAGAGAACGCCCGAAACCGTCTGCTGGAAACAGCCGTGCATGGCCCTTTAGCGGCAATAATAGATAACGGCAATATTACTCCGCTTCTTCCAAAACCTGCTGATGCTGTCTACCTGAAACAGGGAAAAACCGCCAGTGGAAAACTATATTGCCTGATGCCCGGCGAGCTGGCAGCAGAAGAGCAATGCGATCTGCCTCAGGGACTACAGCCGCTCTTTCTTGAACAGGATATTAAATCCAAACCGGTAGCGGGTTGTAGCTGGTGGTCAATTGACAACATGACACAGTGGCTTTTAGGCAGCAAACCTACATGCAGCCTCTCAGCACTGGGCTGGAGTGGGCCGCAGCTCGAGAGTCGCTGCCACGTTGCCCTTGAACCTGAGACACTATCGGCTACAGATGGCCAACTGTTCCAGACTCAGGGGCTTGATTTTGGTTCGACAAAAATCTGCGAAAAAGAGCATCTTGGCTGGCACTCAGCGCAATATGGCATGCTCGCCCATCTGCCAAAAGGGCAGATTCAGTCAGCATTCAGACGATTGGGCGGAGAGGGTAGGCTGGCGCATATAGAGCAGGCGGATACTGCCTGGCCCTCAATCCCCGCTGAGTTAGAGCAGCGACTAAAGCGGAGTCAACACATTCGGCTTGTTTTGGTCACGCCAGCACTCTTTATACACGGCTGGCGACCTGCCTGGATAGATAAAACCACCCTGCAAGGCTCGCCTCCCAACCTGCCTGATATAACACTGAAGCTATGCGCTACGGCCAATCAACGCTGGGAGGCTGTTTCAGGTTGGGATCTGGCAAAAAACCGGCCACGCGCAGTGAGGCGTATGGCTCCCCCTGGCTCAGTCTATTGGTTTGAAGTGATCAAAGGAGAAGAGCATCTATCCAGGCTTTGGCTGAACCCTGTAAGTGATCAGACTCAGAATCGACTTGATGGTTTTGGCCTGGCAATACCCGGAATCTGGGAGAAAACAACATGAAAACACACCTTTACCATATTCACGCACTGACAGCCTTGCACGCAGGTACAGGCCAGGGGGTTGGAGTCATTGATCTGCCCATAGCAAGAGAAAAATCCACCGGCTTGCCGATCATTCCCGGCAGCGGCATGAAAGGCGTACTGCGTGAAGAGTTGCGGCCAGAGGAGAGTGATGAGGAGAAGAGCAGAAAGTGGGAAACGCTGTTTGGCCCCAAACCGGGGGAAGCCGCCAGTAGTGGTGGCTTTTCTGGCGCACTGACGATACAGGATGCCCTGCTGCTCTGCCTGCCAGTACGCTCTATCTACGGTGTTTTTGCCTGGGTGACATCCCCCTTCATTCTGGAACGCTACAAACGTGACCTGAAAAACAGTGACCTGCTAATACCCAAAGTGACGGCAACAACCGCTATTGAAACAACAACCTCAGCACTCAGCAGAGACAACAAGGTTTATCTCGAAGACCTGGATCTGGATATTGATAAAAACAGTGATGCAGATCAGGTCAGCAAACTTATTGCAGCAGCAGTCTTTCCAAACGACCCCACCTGGCAGCATGAGTTTAAAAAACGCCTCCTCATCGTACCGGATGATACCTTCAGCTTTTTGGCTGAAACCGCTACTGAAGTGCGAACACGGATCCGGCTGGAGGAAGGCACTCGCACCGTTGCCAAAGGCGCATTATGGTATGAAGAAAATCTACCTGCAGAAACCTTGCTCTGGGGCATCATTGGTTGTGACAGGGCGCGTAATGGCGGACAACAGGAGCATGCAGATAGCTTGATGAATGCCTTTATTGAAAAGATCATTCCAGAGGGTGAAGTTCGCCTGCAAATAGGCGGCAAAGCCACCGTGGGGCGCGGCAATGTGCGCTGGCTGATCTCTACAGAGGAGCAAAATTGTGCAAACCAGAACACAAAATGATGCCATTCTGGCGCTCAACCAAATAAACAAAATCAAAGAACATAGTGATAAAAAGGATATTCAACGCTACGGTGTTTTGGTTTACCGCTTTCCCATTATGGTGCGGCAAAATGGCCTGCAACAGGCACTCGGTTTTATTGCAGGAAAATCAGCGGGCAACCGCAGCACACCAGAAGGTCAATTCTTATCACATATTGCAGAGATACTGGGGCTGGAAGCGGATGAGTTGACAGAGACAATCCTGAAAGCAGAGCTGGAACAGTACCAGCACTACACGCGCCGCTGCCTTGAAGCTGCCATCTGGTATCGGCGCTTTACAGAGAGTCTGTTGAAGGTTGATCCAACAGGTGAAATAGCGAGCGAAAAGCAGGAGGCCGACAATGAATCAGATGGGGCGTAACCATATTGCCAAAGACAAAAGCCATTTATGCTTTGAAAATGCCAGCCTGCTCTTCGACAAAGGGTTTAAAAAGTGGGCCTCTGACAGTGCTGAACGAGGAGTGGCCATAGGCCAGCATATTGATGATGTCTGCAACATCTCTGTGCCTGAAATATACAAATTGGCCTATCACCGCTGGTTAGGTACCACACTTAACGATGACCGATTTGCCAAATGGTATGGCCAGTTGGAAGGCAGACTGTTTATAGGTTTAGGTGGTGCGCATGTGCTGGAGGCGCAAGTGACCCGCCACCCAACCTATGGCATACCCATCATACCCGGCTCTGCACTAAAGGGGCTTGTCCGTGCAAAAAGCCAAGAGTATGGCCTGCAAAAAGAGGAGGCCGATATACTCTTTGGCAAGGGAGGTGACTCACCCGATGAGGCGGATGCAGGCTACCTTCTCTTTCACGACGCATGGTGGATACCGGAAGGTGGCAGCAAACCAACACCCTATGTTCGGGATATCGTAACCGTCCATGCAAAAGAGTATTACGCAACACAAGGGGGGGATTGCCCGCACCCCGACATGGAATCCCCCAACCCCAATCACCAGCTTGCGGTACAAGGTAGCTTCTACTTTGTGATTGAAGGAGTGAAATACTGGGCTGATTTGGCGATGAAAATCCTCAAACCTGCGCTGCAAGATGAAGGTATAGGGGGCAAGGTGGCGGCAGGTTATGGCTATTTTTCTGATGATACGGAGGCAGAAAAAACCGGAAATAGCCGGGCAAGGAAATCACATGCAGCATACGCAGATAGATGTAATACATACAAAGCTCAGTATAAGCAAAAACAGGAAGACATCATTATAAGCACGCTCTCCCCGGCAGAAAAACTGACACGCCAGCTAAAGAACACCATAGAGCGATACGAAAAGATCAAATGCGACCGAAACCTGAATCCACAAGAGAAAGCGGAGATCAGTGCCGCTATCAACAACATCCTGAAACCCAAGGAGATAATCGTGTGGACAGCAGAGCAACGCAGCGATGCCGCAGATTACATAAACACGGCTAATAAGGCGTTCTTTAATACAAAAGAGCGTAAAAGAAGACAAGAGAAAGTCAATGCTTTTTTAGAGGCCTACTCATCCGAAGGGTGATTAGGGGGCATTAACAATTACCTGAGCGAGCGTAATTCTGAGCCATTTTCGTGCTGGCAAGGCGCGGTGAGGAGTAATAGTTGCTAACCGCAACGCCGCCAGCGCGGAAAAGAGCCAGAATTACGCCACGAACGCTGATTGTTAACACCCCCTAAGTATGCCAAAGCTAAACTGCCCACATAACAGCATTATTGGCCTCCAACCTTGATAATTAGTACTAAAATAGTATCATTAAATCATGCCTAAGAAAATTCACGAGCTAATCGTAATGCTTGAAAAAGCGGGCTTTGCTAACAGAGGGGGAAAAGGTAGCCACCGAAATTTCCTTCATCCTTTAGGAGCAAAGGTCACTGTTTCAGGAAAACTGAGCAGTGATGCGCTCAAATACCAAGAGAAGGAAGTGAAGTCAAAGATTGAGGAGATCAAAAAATGAAAATTGCAGACCAATACATGAAACTGGTTGAATGGTCAGAAGAAGATCAATGTTATGTGGGTTCTTCACCGGGTTTTATCGGCCCTTGTTGCCATGGAGAGGATGAAGCCAAGGTCTATAAACAACTTTGCAGCATTGTTGAGGAGTGGGTAGATATTCATCAAAAAGAACAACTGCCTCTGCCGGAATCCTTTGCAAATAAATCATTTTCAGGGAAATTTGTTCTTCGTGTAGGAAGAGATCTGCATAAAGCACTGGCTATTAAGGCGGCAAAATCCGGTGAAAGCCTTAACAATTTGTGCACTAATCTTTTGCGTAGTTCAATAGTTCGCAAAGGCTAACAAATAACCGCTTTCAAGATCAATTCAGGCAATGAAATTATATTGCCTGGTGTAATAGAGCGTTTGATTGAATACAGAGGAAAACCTGTGACAACCTATTTTGTAACCCGGCACCAAGGTGCCGTCAACTGGGCAAAGCAACAGGGTATTAAGGTAGACCAACAAACAGAGCACCTTGATCCAGGGCAGATTAAACAAGGTGACACCATTATCGGTTCACTGCCGGTTAACCTTGCTGCTGATATTTGCAGAAGAGGCGGGCGTTATTTACATCTTTCACTTGATCTCCCGCAAAAGTTACGAGGTCAGGAGCTAACAGCAGAAGATATGATTCGCTGTAATGCAAGAATCGAAGAATTTACCATTATTCGAAAACCATAAGGAGTTCAAAACTCATGCAATTAAAACCTACGATTTATAAAAACAGCATGATTTGCGTTATAAAAAGGAATAGTAAATTCATTTTGCTAACAGCATTTTTTCTATTTTTTGTCATATTGAATGCATTCTCCGTGTTACCCGACATAATCAATCAATTTACAAAAATATGGACTGATAACGTAGATCCACTGCTCGGGACAGGGACATTCATAGTTGCTTGCGCTGTATGGTATGGAGAAAAGCGTGAAAACTGGAAGGAATCACTACCAAAAAAGCTGACCGTCTTTTTTATGTATAAAAAACCCAGTCACCCAGATACCGCTCCTAGGGAGGTCATGCGGTGCGAATGTGCAGAATTAGCAAGTGAAGCAGACATGCGTGCCTTGGCGCAGCAGATTGGCAACCAAATGAATGATAACGTATATCTAAAATTCAATGCAGCAAAGCTAAAACCACACGGAGGCGACATCAAAAAAGATGAGCACCAAAAGATATTTAGAGAATTTTTTATTACCATTGAGGTGAGAGAACTCCCCTCCACTGTAGTGTCCATCCAAAAAAATGAGCTACTATTGTGGAAACATCCATTTGATGAGCAAAAAGTAGTATCTATTGATAATGTGAACCAGTATTTAACGCCATGAGATTACCCCATTATTCAATCATAATCTGCGACCAAGGCAGTGGATAATGGCAGCATGGAGAATGCCATCTTCACCCCCAAAAACCTCCACCAGGCCTGGAATAAAGTGCGAGAAAACAGCGGCTGCGCAGGCACAGACAACCATCCCCCCAATTCAACCACAATTTACAAGTCAACCTTCACGCCTTAATCACTGAGATCAACAACAGCTACCGCCCTCAGCCACTGCTCGGCGCACATTTCATGATGAACCCCCACCACCACGCCCGCCCCACACTATTGAAACATCATAGGCATTAAACAAAGAATCAGCCGTGATAATAGTCAGATTATCATTCTGAGCCTGGACGATTAACAGTCGATCAAAAGGGTCACGATGGTGGTGGGGTAGCTGGTTTACTCTTAGCATATGCTCAAGCTGCACAGGCAGTGCTGTCATGCGATTGGCGGCCAGTCGGCTGGGGATGTATTTGCTGGGTTCAACAGGCAGCTTGAGTTTTCCCAGGGCATGTTTGATCGAGATTTCCCAGGCACTAATGACTGAAAAGAGAATGTCGTTGTCACCCTGGGTTATCGTATCGAGCGCTTGTTGTGATAGCTGCTCAGGTAGTGCATTCCACCAGAGCCAGCAGTGTGTATCAAGCAGATATCTTTGAGTCACGATTCAAATTCACGCAGCAGCTCTTCCGGTAACGGGCTATCAAAATCATCACTTATCCGGACTTTCCCCGCATCCATCCCCGGTGTTCTGGGCAATTGATCTCCTTGGAGGGGAACCAGTCTGACAATACCCCGGCCTGCTCTGGCGATGACGATCTCTTCCCCGCTAACTGCACGATTGAGCAGACGCGAAAGATGGGTTTTTGCCTCGTGAATATTAACGATGGTCATATGCATTCTCTTTGAAAGATGGCTCCCCTTCAAAACTAGACTAAGTCTACGACTAAGTCAATAATTTATTAAACAAGCTGGATGGATACCCTAAAATAAAAAACCAATGAACATTAACAGCCTGACACCATGCTGATCGTCACCTACGACATTGCAGACAACCGCCGCCGTTACCGCATTGACAAAACCCTGTGCGGATATGGCGTGCGCGTACAAAAAAGCGTTTTCGAATGCCACCTTGACAGCGCAGAATTAGAACAGATGATCAAAGAACTAAAACAACATATACTCAACGAAGAAGACAGTATCCGTCTCTACAACCTGTGTGAAAAAGACCGCAAGCGCATCCATGTAGACGGCCTGGGAGAGGTAACAAAGGATTGGGACTACCTGATTATTTAATGACCTTGCGGCCCGCTCTGGCAACAGAAGCCAACAGAATGACTAAAACCTATTTCTCCAGCAAAAACAACAAAATGTGAATTTAGATTTAAAACGGAGGGCAGCAGCATGATTATTAAGAGAAAACATCTGTTTTACCCGTGCATCATGCAACATGCTACTATTAAACAGCCCGGTGAGCCGCAAATACCACCTGCAGCCCTTGTCACACAAGGGCTGCAAGAGGTAGAGTTCCAAACCATGCCCTGATGAAGAAGGGATTGAGACTTCACCAAGCATACCATCTGACTTAAAATCGCTGCCAGTTCCAAACCATGCCCTGATGAAGAAGGGATTGAGACTCAAGACCTTCATCACTTATTGATCGAAAAGCCCATTGTTCCAAACCATGCCCTGATGAAGAAGGGATTGAGACTCATGCGCGACATCAGAGAAGATAACCCCTTTTTGTTCCAAACCATGCCCTGATGAAGAAGGGATTTTTAGTACCTCTCCAACTCTCTTCCCGGTTTTACCAAACAGCACCTTCTTTTGATATTTTGGTACTATCACTGTATGGCAACCCAATTTTACACAGGCTGAATTCTGCCATTCTTTCATGCATTGTTTCTAAGCTGTACTCTTAGCTTTTCTTGGGGAGGGGAGTTACGCTAGGCCTTTATCACGTCTCACCGGCCAGGCCGGTGGTTTGCTTCAATTTGAATTAACAGGATGACAGATGGAGTATAAAGACTATTACAAGATTATGGGGGTCAAGAAAGAGGCTACCCAGGATGAGATCAAACGCGCCTATCGAAAACTGGCGCGCAAGTACCATCCCGATGTCAGCAAGGAGAAAGACGCCGAAGAGAAGTTCAAGCAGGTAGGCGAGGCCTATGAGGTGCTGAAAGACCCTGAAAAGCGGGTCGCCTACGATCAGCTTGGCTCCAACTGGAAGGCGGGACAGGATTTCAAGCCACCCCCTGACTGGGATGCCGGTTTTGAGTTCAGCGGCGGTGGTTTCACCGATGGCGACGCCTCGGCCTACAGTGACTTTTTTGAGTCACTCTTTGGCCACGACTTCAGCCACGCCCGCAGCAGCCAGCAGCCATTTCATGCCCGTGGTGAGGATCACCATGCCAAGGTATCCATCGACCTCGAAGATGCCTATCACGGAGCCACCCGCAGCATCACACTGCGAACCCCCAAGCTGGATGAGCAGGGGCGCCTGACCACCCATGAGCGCACCCTGAGCGTGCGCATTCCAAAAGGGGTCAAATCCGGGCAACGAATCCGCCTGGCCGGTCAGGGGGCTGCGGGGTCGGGCAAGGGGGGCAGCGGCGACCTCTACCTTCAGATTGAGATCAGGCCGCACCCCCTCTATCGTGTCGAGGGGCGGGATATCTACCTGGATCTGCCCATCACACCCTGGGAGGCAGCGCTGGGGGCAAAGGTAAAGGTGCCAACGCCTGGGGGTGTCGTCGATCTGAAAATTCCAGCCGGATCGGTCTCCATGCACAAGCTGCGCCTGAAGGGACGGGGCATCCCCGGTAAACCCGCCGGTGATCTCTATGTGATATTGCAGATCACCCTGCCACCGGCAGAGAGTGATCAGGCCAAGGCGCTCTATCGTAAAATGGAGCAGGAGCTGGCATTCAATCCACGTGCCAAACTGGGGGTATAGATGAATATTGGAAAAGAGGTTCTAACCGGCCTGCTGCTGGATGAAGAGTGCAACCTGACCCTTGGCGAGCTGAGTCGCGCCTGTACGGTTCATGCCGAATGGATCATCGAGCTGGTGGATGAGGGTATTCTGGAACCGGCCGGCAGTGACATTGCCCACTGGCGATTCTCTGGGGCCTGCCTGCATCGGGCACACACCACCCTGCGTCTGCAACGGGACCTGGGCATCAACCTTGCGGGGGCCGCGCTGGTGCTGGATCTGGTAGAGGAGGTCGAGGCCTTGCGCGCACAACTGCATGCATTGAATCAATAGCAGATAATGAACCCCCACATCTGGCTTCGACACTCGCTCAGCAACCGGCTGCACTCCCTGCTGCTGTTTGCCGTTATGGCGGGCTTCCTGGCGCTACTGGGGTGGATGCTGTGGGGCAGTGACGGCATCATCCTGCTGTTGCTGCTGGGAGCCGCCCTGCTACTGATCAACCCGGTCGTCACCCCGCAGCTGATCATGCGCATGTATCACGCCACCCGCCTGACACCCAGCCAGGCACCCGCACTCCACTCCGCATTAATCGAGCTTGCGCACCGTGCTGAGCTGCCCAGGGTTCCGACGCTCTATTATATCCCCAGCAGCATGCTTAGCGCCTTCACGGTGGGGCGGCAACATGAAGCCTCCATCGCCGTGACCGACGGCCTGCTGCAGGCACTGAATACCCGTGAAACCATTGCCGTGCTGGCGCATGAGGTGAGTCATATCCGCAATAACGACACCTGGGTGATGGGGGTGGCCGATATGTTCAGCCGTCTGACCAGCATGCTCTCCCTGTTTGGCCAGTTTCTGCTCATCCTCAACCTGCCGTTGATTCTCCTGTCGGGTATCGGCATCGACTGGCTTGCCATTTTGATTCTCATCTTCGCCCCGAATCTGAGTGCCCTGGCGCAGTTGGGGCTATCCCGCACCCGTGAGTACGATGCCGATCTCAATGCCGCCCGGCTGACCGCTGATCCGGAAGGACTTGCCCACGCCCTGGCTAAAATCGAACGGCAGTCCGGCCGCTTCATGGAACGCATCTTTTTGCCTGGGCGGCGCATCCCGGAGCCCTCACTACTGCGCACCCATCCCCCCACAGAGGAGCGAATACGCCGCTTGATGGAGCTCAAGCAACCTCTCCAGAAAGAGCCCATCCCACTACCGCCACGAATGGAATTTGCGCCTGACCCGGCATTTGGTGAGAGGATAGAACGGCCGCCACGCTGGCGCATCACAGGCCTGTGGCATTAGCCGGGTATCCTGATCCGAGACAGGTGATCAATGGAAAGCCCCCCCGGCCTTTCTCTCATCCTGTTTGGCGAACGCCCCTATCTCCGCTATTCTGATGCGTGGGTCATTAGCTCTTTTTCTTTGGGGCAAGGGCGGCATGCTTTTTTGATTGATTAAGTTGGAGAGACAGTTTATGCGGTGTATGAGGCGAAACAGATGATGGATTTTGCATGGGTCGCCATCGCACTGGGAGACGTTGCCTGGATCACCCTGGCTTTTTTCATGGGCTTCCTGGCAAGGCTGGTAAGCCTGCCGCCCCTGGTCGGTTTTCTGGCTGCCGGTTTTATACTCAACTACCTGGGTACCGCAAGCGGGGAGATGCTGCATAAGCTCGCCGACCTGGGCATCACCCTGCTGCTCTTCACCGTCGGTCTGAAGCTGAACCTGAAGGTATTGCTGAGGCCACAAGTCTGGGCAGTGACGGCACTGCACACCTCTACCATCATCATCCTCTTTGGAATCGCCATCTTTGGGCTGGCGGTAATGGGCGTGTCGCTCTTCTCTACCCTGGATCTCAAGTTTTCACTAATGCTCGCCTTTGCCTTGAGCTTCTCCAGCACAGTGTTTGTGGTCAAGGTGCTGGAGGATAAAGATGAGATGAACTCCCTGCATGGACGGATTGCCATCGGTATCCTGGTGATGCAGGATCTGACTGCGGTTATCTTTCTGGCGGTATCAACTGGGGTACTCCCCTCACTCTGGGCGCTACTGCTCTTTCTGCTCATCCCGCTGCGGCCACTGCTGCACCGTATGTTAGAGAAAACAGGGCATGGTGAACTGCTGATTCTGTACGGTCTGGTTCTGGCGTTGGGCGGTGCAGAGCTGTTTGAAATGGGTGGGGTGAAGGATGACCTGGGGGCACTCATCATGGGGGTACTGATCTCAACCCACCCCAAATCGATGGAGCTGGCCAAAACCATGCTCGGCTTCAAGGATCTCTTCCTGGTGGGCTTTTTCCTCTCCATCGGCATGTCGGGCCAGCTCTCACTGGAGCTGCTGATGATCGGGCTGCTGCTGGTGCCCTTTATCTTCATCAAATCAGCACTCTTTTTTGCATTGATGACCCACTTTAAACTACGGGCGCGAACTGCCCTGCTGGCCTCTTTGAACCTGACCAACTACAGTGAATTTGGCCTGATTGTCGCCGCAATCGGGGTAAGCAGCGGCTGGATGGATGCCGAATGGCTGGTTGTTATTGCCATTGCGCTCTCACTCTCCTTTGTTGTTGCAGCACCACTGAACAGTGGCGACAACAGGATCTATGGCGCATACAGAGATTTCTGGCTGAGGTTTCAGAGTGAAAAGCGGCTGCCAGATGACATGCTGCTGAATACCCAGGGCGCCACGATCGCCATCTTTGGTATGGGTCGGGTGGGCAGCGGCGCATACCACAGAATGCGTGAACTCTATGGTGAAACCGTGGTGGGCATCGACTTTGACGCAGAGCTGGTGAAAGGGCTACAGATGATGGGGCACAAGGTTTTACATGGAGACCCCAGTGATGCCGACTTTTGGGACAAGATAGAGCAGGATCACGGCATTGAACTGGTCATGCTGGCACTGCCCAACCTGGGGGCCAACCTGGATGCGCTGGAGCAACTACAGGCGATAGCCTTCCCTGGACGCATTGCGGCAACCGCAAGGTACTCCGATGAGGAAGAGCGGCTGCTCCAGGCCGGTGCAACCACTGTATTCAACATCTACACGGAGGCAGGTGCCGGGTTTGCTGAACATGCCCAAGTGAAAAACCCGGCAGGATAGCTCTGATCCACCCGGCATGTCCCTGAAACAGAGCGACTCAGCCCATCTGTTTTGCCTTTGGCAGGTAGGTTGAGCACTTCTCCCAGGCGAGGCCGCCAATAACGGTAAAGAGGGTTGCAAAGACCACAAACAGCAAGCTGACGAATGTTAGCTCCCCGGCATGGGCCGAGAGTGCCAATGAGGTGGAACTGGCCAAAAAACCCACTATTGCACCATGCAGAACAATGCGCTTCCGGGCGCAAAAGGCCGTGACGAAGCCCCCAAAGGCCATCGCAATAAAGAGTCCGAATACCCCTATCGCATACGATAGAGGATCACCATATTCTGCTAGCAACGGTGAGCTTTTTGAGTTGGCAATATAGGCCGCAATAAGGACAAACGCCAGGTTATTCATCAGGCCGGCAAGCACTGTAGTGACCCAGCCGAATATGATTGCTTTCCAGTTGATCATAGCTTCTCTTCTCGTCTCTACCCCTGCAGGGTGTCTCACCGCAATGCGGCTATTCATTTTTTCAGCGACAGATTCTACCGTAACACCGCATGATTCAATAGCCCTGCCCTGCCTGTCCCGGTATGCACTCCCATGGCAGTGTGAAAGCTGTGCCGATGGAGCCGGATCCCTCACGCAGCCGGATACCAAATGCCTGCGCGATATGCGACTCAGACAGCACCTCAGCAGGGCTGCCATTGGCAAGCTCACGACCATGCATCAGCAGTTGCAGCCTATGGCAGTAGTGGGCTGCCAGACGCAGATCATGCAGCACCACCACCACCGCACCACCCCGGCTACAGAACTGTTTGAGCAGGGCCATTATCTCCAGCTGATGGGTCAGATCCAGTGCCGCGACCGGCTCATCAGCCAGCAGGACTTCAGGCTCGGCCACCAGCGCACGCGCCAGCAACACACGGGCACGCTCACCGCCGGAGAGGGTATCAAACTGCCGCTGCTCAAAACCACCAAGATCCGTCTGTTGCATGATCTGCTGGATGATCTGCTGGTCACGTTCCCCTGGCTTTTGCCAATCTGAGAGATGCGGCAATCTGCCCAGCGCCACAATCCGCTCCACACTCATTGGCCAGTGTGCGGTGCCACTTTGAGCCAGATAGGCGATCTTTTTGGCACGTTGCTGATGGGGGAGCTTGCTGTAGCTGAGACCATCCAGCGTGATGCTGCCACTATCGGGTCTGAGCAACCCGGCCAACAGGCGCAGCAGGGTGGTTTTGCCTGCTCCATTGGGGCCGATCAGCCCCAGCATCTCACCACTGCACAGCTCAAATGAGAGAGATTTCAGGATCTGCTGCCCACCCAGTGAGAGGGAGAGCTGTTGCGCGGCTAGCCGTTTCATAGCTGGTAGCGCCTGCTTTTGATGATCAGGTAGAGAAAGAAGGGGGCACCAACCAGCGAGGTCAGCACGCCCACCTTAATATCTGTTCCAGCCGGAAACAGCCGGACGCAGATGTCTGCTGCCAGCAGCAGGATGGCTCCACCAATGGCGCTGGCCAGCAGCAGTTTGGAGGGTTGATGGTTAACCAGTGGGCGCAGCAAGTGCGGCACCACCAGCCCGATAAAGCCGATGGAACCGGTGATGGAGATGGCTGAACCCACCGCCAGGGCGATGGCGATAAAGATGCGCCAGCGCAGCAGCGGCAGACTGAAACCCATGGTGGTGGCAGTCTCTTCACCCAGGGTCAGGGCATCCAGTGAGCGGCCTGTGCCCATCAGCAGAAACCAGCCCAGCAGGATGCCGGGCAGCATGATCTGAAAATCCGCCATGCTGTGGTTGGCGATGGAACCCATCATCCAGAGCACGATCTCGCGCACCGCATAGGGGCTGGGCGCCAGGTTGAGCAGCAGGGCAATCAGCGCCAGCGCCATGGCATTTATCGCAACCCCCGCCAGGATCAGGGTCAGGGTTCCGGCATCACGCCCGGCCAGCAGGTAGACCAGCAGGGTAGCGGCCAGCGCACCGATGATACCACCGGCAGGCAGCGCCATCGGCAGGGTGCTGCTCAGACCAAAGTAGAGCATGCAGACAGCACCCAGTGCCGCACCGCTGGCGCTGCCGATCAGCCCGGGACTGGCCAGCGGATTGCGCAGCAGCCCCTGCATGGCTGCACCGCAAAGGCCGAGGGTGGCACCTGTTACCAGTGCAATCAGGCTGCGGGGCAGGCGAATCTCGGTAAGGATCATGGCAACGACGGACGGCGTATCCAGCAGCGCATCCCGCACCGCCTGAAACAGCGAAATAGGGTTGGAGCCAATAAAGAGAGAGAGCAGAAACAGCACCGCCAGTATCAGCGAGAGTCCACCAGTCAGCTGTTTTTGGGTGAGCAGCAGGGGCGGCCTCATGGTGGCAGACTCTGGTGCAGTTGCTCCACCGCATCGGCAATCATCGGGCCGCCACAGATCCAGTATTTATAGTCAATCTCAATCATCTCCCTGCCTGCGGTCACTCGCTTGAGTGCCGGGTGCAAGAGCTGCTGCTGCGCCCGTGATTGTGAACCCGGAGCATAGGGTGAGGTAAAGAGCTGCTCAGGCTCGGCCAGCAGCAGCGCCTCGATATCAATGGCACGATAACCCTGAATGCCCAGCTCGGCAGCCAGATTCCGCCAGCCCGCCAGTTGCAAGGCGGTGTTTTGCAGAGTCTTCTCTCCACTGGTGTAGCCGTTGGGTTGATAGAAGAGCGCCTTGGGTCGTACAGCAGGTTGCTGCCGGGCAACCTGTTCAAGCCGCTGGTTCATCTGTTGGATCAGCTGCCGCCCACGCCCCTCTTGCCCCAGCAGTTGAGCCATGCGGCTGATATTCTCTTGAATACCCTGGATGCTGGAGGGGAGCGGAAAGCGCTCTACCGGAAGGCCCAGTTTTTGCACCAGGCTGATCAGTGTCCGGTCAGAGTATTCACTGGCCAGGATCAGATCCGGCTTAAGGGTCAACAGCTCTTCAGCCTTGGCATGATTGATGGGGTACTGCGCTGCCTGTTGGGCCATAAAGGAGCTGTTTGGCTCCAGCGCGAGATAGCTGATGGAGACGATCTGCGAGGGACCCGCCAGCAGTAACAGCAGTTGATCGGTGCAGAGGCTGATGGAGGCGACACGGGTGGGTTGAGCACTCTGGCTACAGAGTGGGTAGAGCAGTAGCAATAAAGTAAAGAGTAATCTGCGCATAAATTTTCGGAAGTGGGGTTTCAGCCCCGCAGCCCAACACTGCGGGGCTGAAGCCCCACTTCCGAATCCGCGCCTCGCTCCCATACAGGAGCGTGGGAACGAGGTGGAAGTCCCTCTTTCGAATGCTATCATTTTGACCGGTAGGATATGCTGGCAAAAATAGCCCTGCCCTCCGTGTTGTAGCCTTGAATAGCCTCGTAATCCTTGTCAAAGAGATTACTGATCTCTGTCCGAATCCGCCAGTTTGCTGTCAGTTGGTGGCTGGCACGCAGCTCAACCGTGCCAAACCCGCTGACTCGCTGGCTGTTTTGGGCATCGTTGTAGTTGTAGCTGCGCGCCTGTAGTGTTGCACCAACATGGGTTTTGCCAAAACCGCGGTCAACATCGACCCGCAGGACTCGTTTATGGCGCCTCACCAGCACCTTGTTGGTTGCTCTGTCGCGTGGATCGAGCATCGTTAGATTAGCTGCAATATCCCAGCCTGCCAATGCCGTATTGATGCTGGCTTCAAGCCCCTTGATGCGCACCTTATTGACATTTTTTGGACGCCAGGTCCAGCTGCCTGGGGATATTGGAGCCCAGGCAATCAAATCTTTGATGCTGGTTCGAAAGATGTTCAGGTTCCAATGCCCCCATCCCTGCTTGCCTTTCAGACCCAGCTCCAGGCTTTTGGACTTTTCAGGGGTGAGGTCGGGATTGCCAGAAACAGGGTAGTAGAGGTCATTAAAGGTAGGCGCTTTATAGGCGGTACCATAGGATACGTTAAGCTGCAGGCTGTTTGAAAGGTTATATCCCCAGGCCATGTTCCCTGTATTGCTGTTTTCAAAGGCATCATTGTCATCATACCGCAGTGCAAGCAGAAAATTATGAGCTCCAAAGCCTCTCTGATACTGGATAAAGTAGCCGCTGTTGTCTCGTTTGTCCTCACTGTAGGTGTTGCTGACATCCACCTTATCACGCAAAAAATCCGTTCCTAGCGTCAGGATAGCCTCATCACCAATAAAAAAGTTGTTTTGCCAGGTGGCTTGACGCCGTTCCGTATCAAAAAAGGAGGCGATATTTCCATTGGTAAGATTAGTGGTTTCATCCTTGGTTTCACCCAGTGAGATTGAGATGTCCCACCATGCCGTGGGGGAGTATTCCAGCTTGCCACTAATAGATTGCTGCACAAAATCTGTGCTGTAGTCATTGGTTGCAAAATATCCATCATACTCATTATTCCCGTCAGCATGCAGGAGACTGGCCCCAAATTTCAGATTGGGTCTGAGCTGATGTTCAAACTGAGCCGATAGTGACTGGTTCCGGTAGCCATCTCTATCTGGGTTGTTATTTTTTAAGGCGCTAAAACCATCCGACTTGAGCTGAGAGAGTTGTAGATTGTAGTTACTGTTGCCATGCGCGCCTGAGATGCCAAGCAGGCTGTTGCTGGTATCGTATGAGCCATAACCCGTCTCAGCATTAATCTGTGTTGCCTGCTGCCCCTTGCGGGTAAATATCTGGATAACACCACCCACAGCATCCGCCCCATAGAGGTGTGAGAGCGGCCCACGAACCACCTCTATTCGCTCAATGCTTTGCAGCGGCAGGTGCTGCAATGCGGTCTGACCCAGTGTGGCAGAGCCAATACGCACACCATCGATGATCACCAGCGTATGGCCTGATCCGGTACCCCGCATGCGTATATTAGTAGCTTTGCCCAAACCACCACTGTTGGTGATAGTGAGGCCAGGCAACCCATCAAGCAGCTCGGTCAAGTCTTGATCCTGTAACCTGTCTATGTCATCACGGGTGATGACAGTGACGGCGGCCAGGGTTTCATCAACAGTCTGTGCAGTGCGGGTTGCAGTGACATTGATGGCGTCTAGCTCGGTCATGGCACTGACGGACATGCAGGGCAGAACCAGGGCGATAGTTGTGGTGAGAAGGTGGACAGGCTTGAGCCTGGGGATGATTTTCATTGCGGACTCTCTCCGAATAGCATTAATAGATCCGGGCGGAGAGAGGGCGGGCTGTTTGAGGAGTAGAGGGCAACAGGCCCACAATGGACTGCAAACAAGCACAGGCCTCTTTCAGCCCACTTGAATGCGTCAGAAACGGATGACCGCTCCACGGAATACCCCGTTCTATGGAATCACGACGCTGGAGAGGCAGGTTTCCTGACTTGCAGATCTATATCCGGCACAGCCTTCCCAATCTTTCGATCAGTGGCGCTTATGTAATCGGACTACTTGCTTACAGTTGCGGGGACAGTCAAGGAGTTGCGGCGAGCCGCGCACCCTGTTCCCTTTTAACCCTTTCGGGCACCTTTCCGGGGCGCCTATTCTATCCAAAGATCAGCTTTTCACAAGCGCTTAATTGAGCACACGTTGGATGGATACGGAAATTCCAGTTTGTGCACTGCGGTCACCTGCAATCTATTTGCTTACACAATGCGGATGGGGTCGCCATTTTTATCAAATATCAGGTAGCCGGACATATCACCACCAAACTGTATCGCCTGAACCATGTTCTTGAGTGCATCGTCGATCTCTTCCTTGGTGGGGGCACCAGCTCTACCAGGCAGTGCACCGATAAACACCATCTGCCAATCCAGAAAGAGCTTCTCTGCCTCCAATGCAAGTGCTTTAAAGTCGGAGAGTTCATCCGGTTTTTTGTCCACGCACATCATCGGTGTCAGTTCACCACCCAGCCCTGATTTAAAGCGCTCAGCCTCGCCCTTGGAGTGCTCTGCGGGGAGGGCGCTTTTAGCAAAAACAAATAGCATCTGGAAGGTTTCCTGTTGTTGGCGAGTGGCCTCAAGCAGGGTCTCAAAATCTGTGATCTGAACCATAAGTCCTCAAAATGTCATGTTGGCTTAGCAGGGGGATTAAGGGGGGAGTTGCTGTAGCTCTTTGATTTATTGGTTAAAAGCAGAAACCCAGGGCTGAACGATAGCACTTAGGATAAAAAAACCCACTTTTTAAGTCAATTAAAGAACTAAAGTTTCACGCTTTTTAAATGGTCCATAAATCCTGTTCTTACGTTTTTTGTTCCAAACAACGAAGCGATAATAACCACAATGTTTGTCAGGGACAAAAATCTATTTTTCGTTGTAAAACAATGGATTACAGTTGTGCTGGCGCTCCCCGTTTGTTATAATTTCTGCTACTAAACAATTGAAATCAATAACAAAAAGGAACCACCAACACATGTGCGTTCCCAATCTATTGTCCATACGCCAACACTGTCCTGGCAGGCCTTTAACCGTAGCGATGCAAAGTGTTTGATCAGTTCGATACCACTCTCATTGATTGTGCGTATTGCCATCTTTACTCCTCCTTAGTATGACATCACTTCATGCTGGTTGTGATGATGCCAGCTGTTGTGCGGCGCGTTGCAGGTCATCTTCTGTATCTACGCCATGCCCTGGCTCAACAGCTGCCTCAGTAAGGTGAATAGCCCCACCATGCCAGAGCACGCGCAGCTGCTCCAGCGATTCGACCTGCTCTAGCGGGGCAGGCGGCCAATCTATAAATTTCGCTAAAAAAGCGGCGCGATAAGCATAGAGGCCAATATGTCGGGCAAAAAGTACATCCTGGGGCAACTTGTTACTCTGATCAGAAAGGAATTCATCTCTGTGGTACGGAATAGGCGCCCGGCTGAAATAGAGCGCATACCCTTCCGCATCCATAACAACCTTTACAGCATGCGGATCAAACAGTGTTTTTCGGTCGGTAATTTTACTAAACAGTGTCGTGATGTTGGCATCTGAGTGTAATGCCATGTCAGCAGCTACCTGGTTGATTAACTGTGCAGGCATACAGGGTTCATCACCCTGTAGATTGACAACGATAGTGTCGTCTGCCCATTCCAGTTTTTTTACCACTTCAGCAATCCGGTCGGTTCCGCTGTGATGAGCCATGCTGGTCATGCAGACCTCTGCACCAAACCCTTTGGCACAGGCTGCAACCCGCTTATCATCTGTGGCAATGATGACCTTTGCTGCCCCGCTTTCACAGGCGCGTTCATGGACATGCTGAATCATGGGCTTGCCTGCAATGTCCAAAACCGGCTTTCCAGGCAGGCGACTTGAGGCATACCTTGCAGGCAGAACAACCTTGAAATCTATTTGCGGCATTGTATCGCTAGACTTCCTCATCAGCGGGTAGTTGACGCGCTTCCTGCTCCAGCATCACCGGAATATCATCCCGAATCGGAAAGGCAAGGCGATCCACCTTGCAGATCAGCTCTTTTGCCTTGCGATTATATTTTAACTCTCCTTTGCAGATAGGGCATGCCAGGATGTTCAATAATTTTTTATCCACGTTGTAAACCTCTCAATAGTTCTGTCAGCCGGTTGGTAAAGGCTTCATCCACATCTATGTCTATGGGCAAATACCAGTGCCGTGGTTGGGCGAAGCTCTTGCATTTTACGGCATCTTTTTCTGTCATGAATAGAGGCCGCTCATCATCCGGGGTTATATCAGTTTTTGCAAATGGGTGGTGATCGGGAAAAGCCTTTGCCTCTACCTGTAAACCATGCTCTTTCAGAAGCTGAAAAAAGCGTTGCGGATTACCAATACCTGCCACTGCATGCACCTGTTTTTCTGAAAATGCATCCAAATCACAAGTAATCTCTGGGTTGCTCAGGTTCACCGCCTTTCCAATCGTGACCCGCATGCCATGTTCATTTGGATCTGCCAAGCCATTAATGATGACTAAAGCAATGCTGGAAAGACGTGATGGCGGCTCTCTTAATGGGCCTGCGGGCAGGCAGAGACCATTTCCGAAACGCCTTTTGCCATCCACAACGGCGATCTCTATATCGCGCCCCAAGGCATAATGCTGCAGGCCATCATCAGAGATAATCACGTTGCAGTCGCTGTTTTTTAATAGCGCATGAGCCGCCGCAACACGGTTGGGGGCCACGAACACTGGGCAGCATGTTCTGCGGGCCATAAGCAGAGGCTCGTCTCCTACCTCTTCTGCGCTGCTGCTGGTATCAACCTGACGTGGTGTCTTGCCAATCTGCGCACCATAGCCTCTGGCTATAATACCCGGGGTATAGCCAAGCATTTTTAAATGCGCTGCCAACCAGATGACGAGTGGCGTTTTGCCTGTGCCACCCACGGAAATGTTACCCACGACAATGACCGGAACAGGCAGCCTATGCCGTTGAAGCAGCCCGCTTCGATACGCTTGGCGACGCATCCAGGTCAGCAGGCGAAAGAGCCAGGAGACCGGCCACAATGCAATAGAGACTGCATTGTAGTCATCCCAGTAGCTATCCAGACGTTTCACTGTTTGTAGTTTAATTCTGCGCAGGGGGCATGGTTGCCGGAAAGGTCATATTCACCAGCCCCAGCTGGCTGGCGGCATCCATCGCTTTCATAATGGCCTGCCAGGTTGCATTGGCATCACCTGTGATCACTACGGGTATATCTTTTTGCTCTCCAATCGCTTTTGCAATAGCCCGCTTGAGGGTGTTGATGTCACTTGAAACAACCTCTCGCTGATTTATAAAAAAGCGCCCTTCAGCATCTATTGTAATATCCAAAACCTTGGGCAGTGATTCCGTTGTCGATTGCGTCTGTGCCTCCGGCAGCTCAATCTTGATTTGAGACTCTTTCTGAAAGGTTGTCGATACCATAAAAAAGATAAGCAGCAAAAAAACCACATCAATTAGCGGTGTGAGATTAACCTCCGGTGGCTCTTTACGATGGGGGCGGAGGTTCATTCTTTCTCTCGCGCGCCCTGCATGATCTCGATCATCTTCAGCGCCTCTTCCTCCATACCGATTACCAAGCGCTCAACCCGACCACCAAAGTAACGGTGGGCGATAATGGCAGGAATAGCCACAGAGAGACCGGTAGCGGTTGTAATCAACGCCTTGGAGATGCCGCCTGCCAGCTCTGCGGGGTTGCCAACTCCCGCACCAACAATGGCAGCAAATACTTCGATCATGCCGATAACAGTACCCAAAAGACCTAAAAGCGGTGAAATTGAAGCGATAGTACCCAGGGTATTCAGGTAGTGTTCCAGCTCATGGACAACCTGACGTCCGACCTCTTCAATGGACTCCTTCATCACCTCACGCGAATGCATGCGATTGAGCAACCCGGCTGCAAGGATACGCCCCAGTGGGGAGCTTTCCCGAATCAGATCAATCTGTACATTGGTCAGTTGGTTGTTTTTATGCAGCGCCCACACCTTGGCTACCAGGTTACTGGGGAGGACGCGCCGGGTCTGAAGCGCCCATAAACGTTCAAATATGATCGCTAACGCAATCACTGAGCACGCTATGATTGGCACCATTAGCCAGCCACCCGCTTTTACAAGTTCAAGCAATTTTTCTTTCCTTTTGATTGCAAATTATGGGGCTGATTCTACCACCATCTACAAGCTACATACGACAGCAGGTTATCCCGATGCCAACGGTGTCCGGCTTTATTCGTTCCTTTAGGAGCTGTCCGTAAATAACCCCTGCATTTCAACCATTTTTGGGGTTATGTTGTTCGCATGGATGCTGAGCAAATCAATTTTGTACGAAAAAAATATATTGCACTGAAGCTATTTTTGAATTTTTGAATGAGCGGTTAAGGCGTGTATGGGCTACCGTGGGTGCAATACAAAATAGTACACTGGTCATGCGGCCAAAGGAAGGTTCTCTATTGTATTGTTATCAAACATCTTTCTGACTATTCTCAAGCCTATTTGGCAAGCATTCTTCAGCTTTCCAGTAAGGACTAAAGAGCGTGGAAATATAATATTCTCTGCATGTTCCCGCCCCTAAAACAATCCTGTTCCTTTAAGCACGTAGATTAATGATTCGGCGAATAGCACTTTCGACAGTTAGTGCGTCGTTCCCTGATGCGACCACCATCAACACAGATCAAAATTCTGATTTCCGGCCTCTGCCAGGCAGAATCACCATTGCATTCAACCCGGATGTTTTGGTCAACGCGGCAAAGCGCATGGTGATACCAAGCCCATGTAAGGCTGGCGGCAACTTCGAATGAGGGGCAGGGTACAGCCATGGATACGCAAGTTTCAATCAGCGCAGGATTGGCTGGTTTTATGATACCTGGAATAAACTCCCCTCTACTCAATGTGTTGGGTAGATGGGGGTTCTGGGGCGCTTACAATGGTTTTGCTGGTGCTGTTTGCTTTATCCCTCAGAAAAGCTCGACCCCTTCCGTTGTCTCCGCTTCCTCTTGTGGGGTGGGTGCAATGGTTATGGAGGAAGTACCATCATCTGCCTTGCTGATCTTGCCACCCTGTAACAGGATGGTCTGTACCGTGGGGGTGTTTTTTATTGCGACAATCAGCTCAAAACGGATCTTTGAAAAGACAATCGTCTTGCCTTCATTCAAGGTGTGAAATTTTACTTTGGCTAAAAAACGGAACAGGTCACTGTTGTTGACCTCCAGGGGGATGCGGCTCAGGTTGATGTCGTAGATTTTCATGGCCTGGTGTTGAGCCAGGATAACATCCTTAAACTCCTTTACCGTTTTGGCTGTAATCGGGTTGCTGGGGCTGGTGTGGATGCCAATGTGAAGCGTGTCATCTTCGACCATCTCAATATGCAGATGGGCGCTTTCGTTCGTCACTTCAACTGTGGTGCTGCCGCTGCTCTCTTCCTTCACGGCTTTCAGATAGGTGGCATAGATTCGCTTGCCGGTCTCAAGCTCCAGTGGAACTTTGCTTTTTGGAGAGAAGAATTGCAGTAGATGCAGATAGAATTCCAGCTTTTTCAATGGTTTTGAAAGAAAACGAAATGCAGATATAAATTTCAGGGAGGGTAATATGTCGTGCAGCTCTTTGATGCGCTGGGGGGTGGCAGCACCGCTGATCATTAAGACAGGTAGATGTTGTTCCAGATAGTACTCCAGCTCCTGAATAAGCTGGATGCCGTCTTTTTTAGGCATCTCCATGTCGGTGATCAAGAGTTGGATCTCAGATGCTTTTTCTATGGCGATGGAGAGTGCCTCTTCGCCGTCAGCCGCTTCAAAGCAATTTATGCCTACTTCATTCAGCAGCGTAACGATCAGCTTCCGGATAGATTGGGTGTCTTCGACAACCAGTGCCTTATATTCAGAAACGTCCTTCGTTTCAGTATCCATGATCTCTCTCTTTCAAGCCTTGTCGGCGCAGGGGTGTGGCCATTTCAAAAATTATTAAAAAAATACCTAGTGATTTTATATGGATAAATATATAGGCAACTTCATTCACTAAGTCAAGAGTACGGCCGCCTGCACAGCTCTCCACACAGCCTGGGAGCTGTGCAGAATTTTAATGCTTGAATCCCATCTCCTGCAGCTCTTTTAACTGATCCCTGACCTTTGCCGCCTCTTCAAATTCCAGATCCCTGGCGTGGTGGTACATCTGCTCTTCCAGCTGTTGGATGCGCCGAGCCATCTGCTTGGGTGAGAGTGCGGCATATTCGGCCATGGTCTCAGCCACCTGGGCATATTTTTTTGCAGTGGTGGGTGCCCCGGGGCGAGCCCCTTCCATAATATCAGTGATGGCTTTTTTGATGGTCTTTGGGGTGATGTTGTGGGCTTTGTTATAGGCGATCTGCTTCTCCCGGCGGCGCTCTGTTTCGTCCATTGCGCGTTGCATGGAGCCGGTGATCTTGTCGGCGTAGAGGATAGCTTTGCCATTGACGTTACGGGCGGCGCGCCCAATGGTCTGGATCAATGACCCTTCAGAGCGCAGGAATCCCTCTTTGTCTGCATCCAGGATAGTGACCAGTGAGACCTCTGGCATATCCAGCCCTTCACGCAGCAGGTTGATGCCGACCAGCGCATCAAATTCCCCCAGCCGCAGGTCGCGGATAATCTCGACCCGCTCAACGGTGTCGATATCAGAGTGCAGGTAGCGCACCCGCACGCCATGTTCGGTGAGGTAGTCGGTCAGATCCTCTGCCATGCGTTTGGTCAGGGTGGTGACCAGCACCCGCTCGTTGATCTTGGCTCGCTGGATGATCTCGGAGAGCAGGTCATCCACCTGGGTGGCAACGGGACGGATCTCCAGCTCAGGGTCGATCAGGCCGGTGGGGCGTACCACCTGCTCTACCAGTGCGCCGGATCTCTCCAGTTCGTAGGGTCGGGGGGTGGCGGAGACGTAGATGGTCTGAGGCGAACGGGCTTCGAACTCTTCGAAGCGCAGGGGGCGGTTATCCAGTGCAGAGGGGAGGCGAAAGCCATATTCGACCAGTGTCTCTTTGCGGGATCGGTCGCCTTTGTACATACCGCCAACCTGGGGGATGGAGACATGGCTCTCATCGGCTACCAGCAGGGCGTTGTCGGGCAGATAATCGAAAAGAGTGGGCGGTGATTCACCCGGTTTGCGGCCTGAAAGATAGCGGGAGTAGTTCTCAATGCCAGAGCAGTAGCCCAACTCGTTGATCATCTCGATATCAAATTGGGTGCGCTGCTCCAGTCGCTGCGCTTCGACCAGTCGGTTGTTGTCGCGCAGTTGCTCCAGGCGCTGTTTCAGCTCTATCTTGATTTCGTCCACTGCCTTTAGCAGTGTCGCCCTGGGGGTGACGTAGTGGGATTTTGGGTAGATGGTGTAGCGTGGCACCTTGCGCTGAATCTCGCCGGTGAGTGGGTCAAACAGGGCGATGGATTCAATCTCATCATCAAACAGTTCGATGCGCACCGCGTCGCGATCCGACTCTGCGGGGTAGATGTCGATCATGTCACCGCGCACACGGTAGGTGGCGCGGTGCAGCTCGACCTCATTGCGGCTGTATTGCAGCTCGGCCAGTTTGCGCAGCAGGGCGCGTTGATCCAGTGGGTTGCCACGCACCAGGTGCAGCACCATGCTGAGATAGGCGCGCGGGTCTCCCAGGCCGTAGATGCAGGAGACTGTGGCCACGATGATGGTGTCTGATCGCTCCAGCAGTGCCTTGGTGGCGGAGAGACGCATCTGCTCGATATGTTCGTTGATGGAGGAGTCTTTGTCGATAAAGGTGTCGGAGGCGGGGACATAGGCCTCAGGCTGGTAGTAGTCATAGTAGGAGACAAAGTACTCCACTGCATTGTGCGGGAAGAATGCCTTCATCTCGCCATAGAGCTGAGCCGCCAGGGTTTTGTTATGAACCAGCACCAGGGTCGGGCGCTGGATCTCCTGAATCACGTTGGCGATGGTAAATGTCTTGCCCGAGCCGGTGACACCCAGTAGAGTCTGCCCCGCCTCTCCGGCATTGATTCCGTCAATCAGTTGCCGAATGGCTTCGGGCTGGTCGCCAGCGGGTTCAAAATCGGCTTCTAGTTGAAATTTTTTTTCCATTGGGGGGTTTCTGTCACCGTGTCGGATTGGATAGTATTACACCCTTCTACCTTTGAATTTGATTAACCATAGTGGATCTACCATGAGCATCAATCTTTCAGGACGTGTTAAGGCAGTCAAACCCTCCCCAACGCTTGCGGTTACGGCGCGTGCCGCCGAGATGCGGGCTGCGGGCAAGGATGTCATTGGGCTGGGCGCAGGCGAACCGGATTTCGATACGCCAGACCATATCAAGGCGGCTGCGATTCAGGCTATCAATGATGGCTTTACCAAGTATACCGCAGTGGATGGAACCCCGGCCCTGAAACAGGCGATTATTGATAAGTTTAAACGCGATAATGGTTTGAATTATGCACCCGATCAGATTCTGGTCTCCTGCGGGGGCAAGCAGAGCTTTTTCAATCTGGCACAGGCGCTGCTGGATCCGGGTGATGAGGTGATCATTCCTGCCCCCTATTGGGTCTCCTACCCCGATATGGCGCTGCTGGCCGGTGGTGTGCCGGCCTTTATCAATGCAGGTGCCGATCAGCACTTTAAGATCACGGCCGCTCAGCTGAAAGGAGCCATTACCGACAAGACCCGTCTGGTGGTGATCAACAGCCCGTCCAACCCGACTGGCATGGCCTACACCCGAGCTGAGCTGGAGGCGATTGGTGCAGTGTTGCTTGATCATCCGCGGATTGTTGTGGCCACGGATGATATGTATGAGCATATCCGCTGGTCAGATGAGCCTTTCGTCAATATCCTGAATGCCTGCCCGGCACTGGCGCCGCAGACGCTGGTGCTGAACGGCGTCTCCAAGGCCTACTCGATGACCGGCTGGCGTATCGGCTACGCGGGTGGCCCGGTGGAGATCATCAAGGCAATGAAGAAGATCCAGTCGCAGAGCACCTCCAACCCCGCTTCGATTTCACAGGTGGCGGCTCAGGCTGCGCTGGAGGGGTCTCAGGAGTGCATTCAGGAGATGCTGCTCTCTTTTAAAGAACGCCATGACTATGTGCTGAGCCGGCTGAATACGATCCCCGGCATTGATTGTCTCCCCTCTGATGGCACCTTCTATCTCTTCCCCAGCTTCAAGGGCGTTTTGGCTGCAATGGATGATATTGGCACGGACGTCGAATTGGCGGAGTACCTGATCGAAAAGGCAGGTGTGGCTGTGGTGCCAGGTTCTGCTTTTGGCTTGGGTGGGCACATGCGCCTCTCGATTGCCACCAGCCAGGAAAATCTTGAAAATGCACTGGATCGCATCGAGAAAGCACTCAGTAAATAGCGGTAGTTACTGACGAAAATGAGGGCGCAGGGTAGCTATACCCTGCGCCCTTTCTTGTTGCGCCTACCTACCAAGCGGAGAAACCAGACAGTGTAATAGGATAAAACCTACAGAGTAGATCCATTGTTGGGGGTACTTTTCAATTACCTCTGAACAGTCATGATAACTATCGATATGGATATTAGCTGCCTGTATAAAAGCCGCGCTCAATTGGGCTTTTCCCTTATTGAGTTAATCACTGCTCTTACCGTCTCTATTACGGTTATAGCCGCAGGTTTTCCAACCATGCAGAGATTTATAGCCAATCAGCAGATGGTGGCTTCGATGAATGCAGTAGCCTCCCACCTTCATCTGGCACGCAGTGAAGCAATAAAACGTGGGCTTCGTGCCGTACTGTGCCCAAGCACGGATGGAAAGGGTTGTCTCAAAAGCAGTGAGTGGCAGCAAGGATTCATTTTGTTTGCGGATGACAACAGAAATAAAAAACGGGATGCTGGTGAAAAGCTGCTGAGACGGTTTCAGCCTGGTGAAAAGAGACAGCATATCCGTATTACTTCAACGGATGGTCGGCAGCAGATACGATATCAGGCAACGGGCGAGGCCCCCGGCAGCAATCTGACCATAACCTTTTGTGATATTGGCGGTACGGTAGATCCAAAGGCAATCATTATCTCGCAAACAGGGCGCTCCCGGATCTCCACCGTAAAACCCAATGGCGGGCCTCTGGATTGTTGATCCAGAGTGCTTTTTTACATTCCTGCTACTATTTGGCATGGAGGTGATGAAAATGAAAATATATACCAATATCCTGGTTGCGCTGGACTTCTCTCCTGTGGCTGAGAAGGTAATTGTTCGTGCCAAGGAGATGGCGGAACAGTCGCAGGCCAAATTAATACTCGTCCATGTATTTGAATATATTCCACCGATGGAACCTGTGGGTGATATGTTGCTGGGCATCGATTGGGGGATTAATGAGCAGGAGCTTGTCGAGCTTGCCAAAGAGCGGTTTACACAGCTGGCTGAGAAGCAGGAGATAACTGACTGTGAGCGTGATGTCATCGTAGGCAATGCCAGAACAGAGATAGCCCGCTATGCCCAGGAACAGGGGTGTGACCTTATTATTGTCGGCTCGCATGGGCGATCTGGTCTGGCGCGGCTGCTTGGCTCAACGGCAAATGCTGTGCTGCACCATGCCCATTGTGATGTGCTGGCGGTTCGAGCTGATGAGTAGTGGCAGAGCCATCACAACAAAATCCAGATAAGCCTGCTATTATTGAAAAGATCGGGATTTTGGCGGGACAATGGTATAAAAAACATGGTGTTATTGTGGATATAACGTGAATATTCGGTTAACTCATCCCAGGAAAAAACAGCGGGAACCACAGATGTGCACAGATAAACACAGATTTTTTATCTGTGTTTATCTGTGGTTCACACATCGTTTCTTGTTGAAGGCAGTTCTAAACACCGGGTTTCACCTTGATGCCATGGGGTGTGGGTTGATCAAATATTTACGATATAACGCACTATTGGAAGATGAACCACAAGCATGAGTGACCTTCATCAGCGGCTGGTTCAGATGGTGGACAAGATGCCGGCCTTTCCGGGCAGTGTGAATAGAATCCTCCAGATGACATCCAGTATCGACTGCACCCCGAAGGATCTTGTTCAAGTCATTGAGCACGATCCGGTGATGATGGCGAAGATACTGAAACTGGTAAATTCAGCCTATTTTGGGCTGTCACGTAAAATTACATCCATAAAACATAGCGTGGTATTTGTGGGTCTGAATACCATTAAGAACCTTGCAATAAGCATCGCCACAATGGGGATGCTCTCAAAAACAGGGCCAGCAGGCCTTGATATGAACAACTTTTTACTGCACTCATTAGGCACGGCTACGGTTGCAAAACTGCTGGGAAAACGGCTGGGTGTAGCATCTGATAGAGCCACCGATTACTTTGTGGGTGGCCTGCTGCACGATATTGGGAAGGTGGTATTTGCTCAATTTATGCCGCAAGAGATGGAGAGGGCCTTAAAGAGAGTAGAGGCTGAAAAGGTCTCCCTTCCGATAGCTGAGATGATTGAGATTAGAGCCGATCATGCCCAGCTTGGCGGCATGCTGGTAGAGAAGTGGCAGCTGCCGCATACGCTGGTTACCTGTATAAAAGAACACCATAGCCAGGAGCTAAATGACAATACAAGTGAGGTATTGGACTGTGTGGTAGCCGCCAATATTATTATCAAGCAGATTGAATTTGGCTGCGCGGGCAATCTGGTGGAAGATAGATTGCCCGACCATGTTGCGGCGCGATTTGGCATGGAGCTGACTGAACTTCGGGAATCCATGGGTAATCTTGATGAAGAGCTGGAAAAGGCGAATGCATTTATATGCATATAATTAAGTCTGGAGCATATTGATGCTAAAGTTTACTTTCCGTGGCGTGCGTGGCTCTATAGCATCGCCTGGACCTAACACGGTTAAGTATGGTGGCAATACAACCTGCATAGAGGTGCGAGCAGGTGATGAGCTTATTATACTGGATGCTGGTACAGGTATTTTTCCGCTCTCTCAAACGCTCTCCCCTGAATTCCCGTTGACCTGCCATATATTTATCAGCCACACGCACTGGGATCATATACAGGGGTTGCCATTTTTCATCCCGATGTTTGTATCGGGTAACCGGGTAAAAATATACGGTGGACAAGACCTGGTGACAGGTAAAGGAGTACAGGAGGTGCTCTCTCGACAGCTGGAGTATGCCTTTTTTCCTATTCGGGAAGCAGAGTTGAGTGCCGAGCTTGAATATATATCACTATCAGATAACCAGGTGGTGAATATAGGGGATGCCCAGGTTACAAGCGTGTTGATGAATCATCCTGCAATTAATTATGGCTATAAGGTCACCTGCGGTGACAGGTCACTGTTTTTTACAGGGGATCATGAGTGGCCTCCTAACATCTATCAGCCAGATGATGACGATTACCAACTGTTTGAAGATCACATCGCACAGAAACGTAAGAGCATAATTGATGCCGTTGCCGGAGTTGATGTGCTGATTATAGATACAGCCTATACCGATGACGAGTACCCGGCAAAAAAAGGCTGGGGTCACGGCTCCTTCTCATCCTCGATTGCGATGGCGCGGGATGCTGGAGTAAAACACTGTTTTTTTACACACCATGAACCCACTCGCAGCGACAGGGATCTGGAGAAGGCCTTTCAGGCTGCTATGGATAAACACCCTGGCCAACCGGGTGACCCAAAGTTCTATCTGGCTCAGGAGACGTTTACATTTGAGCTATAACCCGGCTCAAAGTGATTCTCTTTACAGCGCATCTGGCAGGATAGCCTTGCTCATACGTTTGGCGAAGTAGTAGATACGCTTCAGTTTTTCGATAGTGTCCATCTCTATCGTGTAGGCTTGAAGCCGCTTTGGCTCTTCGGCAACCAGCCGCTTTGCCTCATACAGCGCGGCGGCATCAGCCAGTCGGTTGATGTTTGCTTTCATGTCGATAACCTGTTGTGCAGCCTCCCGATCCCCCTCTGTCACTGCCTGGATGGCCAGATCCACAGCCTCAGATGCCTTTTCATGCAGGCCGATCAGTACCTCCTGGGTTTTTTTGCTGATGATTACATCTTCATTGAGCCGCTTGTGACCTAGCTCTACCAAATCACTTTCGATAAGGTCACCGATGTTTTCCAGATGGTTGGCGGCCTCCATGAAGGTGGTGAACTCCTGGGTTTGGGCATCGCTTAACGGCTGTTTGCTGATCTGCCCCAGATAGATGATGACCTGCCCGTGAATGGTGTCGATGGCATCATCCATGGCTGCAATCTGGTTGAGTGATTCGCGGCGGCCAGTGAAGATAGCCGGCATGATCTGCGTCAGCATTTTCTGTGCCTGTTGCCCCATTCGTCCAATCTCAAAACGAGTACGATCCAATGCCAGTGAGGGGGTACTGATGAGTGTCTCATCCAGAAATTCAGGGGTTGTGTCCCTGCTTTCATCCAGAGGTTTATCGGGGATCAGCCACTCCACCAGGCGGACAAACTGGCTGGTGAAGCCAATAAAAATCAAGGTGTTGGCAATATTGAACAGGGTGTGTGCGTTGGCGATTTGGCGAGGTGTTTCGGCCGCCAGCCTGGCCGCTCCGGTCAGCACCTCATAACGGGGAGATAACCAGGTAACAAACTGTGCCAGCTGGTCGATAAATCCAATCCATATCAGCACCCCAAAGATATTAAAGAGAACATGTACCATAGCGGCTCGGACGGCTTCGCGAGGTTTGCCGATAGCAGCCAGGATGGCGGTGATGCAGGTGCCAATGTTAGCGCCGAAGGCGAGAGCGATACCGGTGGGCAGGGTGATAAACCCCTGGCTGGCCATCACAATAATGATGCCTGTGGTGGCCGATGAGGATTGAACCAGGCTGGTAAAGACAGCTGCAATCAGGATGCTGATCAGTGGATTGCTCATCTGCATCATCAAATCAAGAAAGGGCGGGTAATCATGCAGCGGTTGCATGGCGCTGCTCATGATCGTCATGCCAAAAAAGATCATGCCCAGCCCCATGATGATGTTGCCATAGAGTTTGATCTTCTCCTGCTGCATAAAGAACAGCATGCCAAAACCTAATGCGATCATCAGCATGGAGGCTTCGGTGATTTTGAAGGCGATAACTTGTGCAGTGATGGTGGTGCCAATATTGGCCCCCATGATGATGCAGACAGATTGTGCCAAAGAGAGCAGCCCGGCGCTGATGAAGCCGACTGTCAATACGGTTGTGACAGAAGATGACTGGATAATGGCCGTAATGAAAGCGCCTGTAATGGCCCCCATAAAGCGGTTGGCGGTGAGGTGAGCCAGGATGTTTTTCATCCGTTTTCCAGCAACCGATTTTAAGGCGTTGGCCATCTGTTCTATGCCGAACAGAAAGAGAGCCAGCCCTCCAAGCAGCTCGATACCCATGTTGCCCCAGGACATCTGGTTACTCCTCGTCCATCGGACTTTTGGCCTAGATTAAGGCTATGCCAAACAATAACTTACCGAGTTTAGTTATTTTAAAGGCAGTATTTGATAATTCCATTCACCGTGAAATACATTGCGTTTAATTTGTATTTCGGCAAGTAGATAATCACTAATTTTTCTGGATTTTTCGTATAGGCTTTCGTCTAACCAAGCGTGAACTTCCAGCCCCTCTTTAGTTTTCGTTGAGCCAATAAGATTAACTACGATCTCATAGCTTTCTAATGGCACACCCTGCCAGTTGCGAGTTATATGACAGAACAAGCGATGTTCTATCTTATTCCATTTGCTTGTTCCTGGTGGGTAGTGGCACAACTCAACTTTTAAACCTGTTTTATTAGAAAATTTTTGCAGCTCCCATCTCCAGAGTCGAGTTCGAGGGCTGTTGCTGCCTCCGCAGTCAGCTGTTATCAACAGTCGCTTGGCTTCTGGGTATCGCTTTTTCCCCATCTTTGACCACCATCTCTGAATTGCTGCTATAGCAAATTCAGCTGTATCATGGCTAACTCCAATCGAAACACCTGCTTCATTTAGTGCTATATCATAAACTCCATAAGGAACTGCCTTACCAAGCTCTTTATTTGGAAAGTCGTGGGTTGAGACTTTTGTCGGTTTACCTTTGGGTTGATAGCTCTTTCCGCCGTTTTTCATGTTCCCTGGCGGCTCTTTCTTTTTTGTGTCGATTGATATCGCTGGTTGCTTCGCTCGCAAAAAAGCTTTAACTCGTTTGTTGATGTATTCAAATTGCGCGTCTCGATCAGGGTGCTGCTTACCTTCAACAGTTTTCCGCTTAGCTTGTAAACTATAGCCTTGAGAACGTAGTAGTTGCCCTATTTTCGTGCTGCTGACATGGTATCCTTGCAGCTTCAGTTCGCGTTCAAGTGAGTATGTACTTTTGCAAGTCCAACGAAGCGGACAACATGGATTACCTCGAGTAACCGGATCAACCAGCGCTTCCAAAGCAGTTATTAATTTTGGCTGTTCGATTTCTCTAGCTCGACGACCACCACCTGGGTGTCTTTGTTTATCGGCAGGTATGGCTTTGGCATCATCAAGCTCCTGGATCCCTGTGCGGATTGTTCGATCAGAAATGCCGGTAGCTTCGGCAACGGCTGTTATACCTCCCCACCCAAGTGAGCGTGCTTCGGCACCCGCCCAACGCCGTCGTCCTCCCTCATCAAGATCTTCTTCAATGGCGACATATTTTTCGCGAATCCATTCAACGAGTTGAATCTGTGGCATTCCATAAGTTTGACAGATTTCACCCATCAATCCAACACTAAATTCGGTAACTTATTGTTTTGCGCATCCTAATCAGTTGAACGGCCGGCCCAGTGGTTCTGAGTGTTTGTCTGGTGTAGCAAAAAAATGAGTTAACGGCCTTATTCCTTAATGAGTTTTTTTTGGGGCTATGCCATATTGAGTGGGTAGCCAAATTTCAGCTTTCCACACAATAAGTAAATCATATTAATGAAGTTACCCACATTTTTGTACCCTCTGGCTCGTCTTTTTGCCATTTGAATTTTACTGTTAATACTTTCTAGAATGGCATTTGTGATGCGAAATTCAACAAACTCAACAACCACCGGCTAAAGACCGGTGGGTTAGATTTTCGGACTGAAAGTCCGGATACGGGGCGGATAGCCCCGTTTATTCATCCGGCTCTACTTCCATTTTAAAATCCGTACTTGGCTTCG
>JAKISI010000082.1 GCA_021648685.1 Candidatus Polarisedimenticolaceae bacterium | reverse complement strand
TTGTCTCTTTACTTCGACTAAGCGCCTTTTCTACGGCCTGTATTTTAAATGATTTTGTGAAGTTTCTTCTCATTTCTAGATTCCTCTAACTGAAAATTAGAGGCGACAACTATCCTGACACAGGGGGAACGAGCCATAAGAGATTTAGCTCAAATATGTCTTTATCGGCTTCCTGCATAACGTAGTGTCTGTACCATTTTCATTAATAGATATCCCTATGGGACTCAAATACCTTGAGTCATATATCTCATAGCGGTGTGTATCGTTGGGTGTGAATTTTGACCAAAGATTGCTGGATTTTGCTTTGTGACAATTCAGGTTAGATGGGTTCAACGAGTGGATCAGAGAGGTGCCCCTGGTCTAGAGCGGCGCTATTTTACGAGTCATAGTGACTATAGCAACCACAATATGTGTGTGATAAATTGAAATTCGCAATATAGTGCGATATTGGCCGTGGTGAAGTTATACATAGCAGCTACAATCACTTAAATGATAAATAAAGTTAAAACAAAGAGATAGGCTTGAAAAACAGTTGGGATAAAGTGGCATTTTCAGCGCGTCTGCGAGAGGTTATTAATGGGCAACCCGTCGCTAGATTCGCTAAAAAGTGCGAGATTGCTGAAGGGATGTTGAGGAAATACCTTCGAGCAGATTCGATTCCCGGAGCGGATAAGCTGGTACGTGTTGCTGAGGTAGGAGGAGTAAACCTGCATTGGCTGGCGACCGGGAGGGGCGCTAAAGAGTCACAGGTTGACCAGGATTTTATTGCGCCCTCGCAAGTGGCTGTAGTGCTGGAATTTGAGCGGTATGCACAACGGCAATCTGACATTGGTATGGAAATGTTAATCCAGGCTTTTGTGGATGAATATAACAATGGTCTCCTGGACATTGGGCAGGTGGGTGGCATTAGCCAGATTTCCGAGGAAGAGCTGATTCTGTGGCGTGATCTTGTATGGGAGAGACAGACAACCAATATCCCAATTGATGAAACAATTCTTCAAGCCTCACTTGAAATCACAGATGAGCTTCTTAATCTGACTGGAAAAAAACTAGAACCAACCCGGAAGGCAAAACTTATTACGGCCATCTACCAGTTAAATGCAGCAACTGAGGGTGGAATTGAGCGTTCTATCCTGCTTAATTTACTGAAGTCACTTCCATGAATTTTTTGAATGCTTAGGGGGGCATTGCTGAATGGATTTAGTGAATAACATGTAAAGATCTCACAAAATAATTTTGTGCGGAGTGGCAAACGGAGTGGCAAGAGCTGTAAGCTGTTGATTTATAAGGCTAGTCAACCGCCTGCAAAGCCGTGGACCTCGGTTCGATTCCGGGCTCAGCCTCCATAAAATATTCTTCTTGAATACGCGCTACCTGATTATTCATACCGGGCCATAATGGCTTGTTCTTATTGAGATGCATCTGGATATGCTCTCCTGAATTCAGGTCTGATTATTTAAAAGCGATCAGAAAGAGGTGCTTGCAAAATATTGGAGGTCAGGTGTCAGGGCGGATAAAGATTCTCCTCCTGAGATATTGATTTGAATAGCATAACAACCCATCCCCGTAATCTTTGTATTAATAAGGTGGAGGTGGCGGCTTTTTCAGGTAATATTCGGATACTGAATTTTCATTCTCAATCGACAACGCTCGAACCGCAATGCCCCGCAAACGGAAAAAAACACGCAAGCAGTCACAGCACCGTAAACAAAATGTTGCACAGCTAACCCCCGAGGCCCGGGAGCAGCAGGCCATCCAGTCTCTGGAGGCGGGGCAATTCAAGGAGGTTATAGCCCATTGCAAGGAGCTGCTTAAACTGGAGCGGCGACCGGAATGGGTGGAGATGCTGGCTAAGGCCTATCGGGGGCGAGCCAGTAATCTGGCAGATAAAGGCATGCTCAAGGAGGCGGCTGCAATCTGGCGCAACCGGGCGGAGTTATGCGGCACCTCCCTTTGTGATCCTCTCTTTTTCCAGCTATTGATGGCTACAGGGCAGATTGATGAGGCCCTGGCGCTGTTTACCAAAAATCAATCTGAACTGGAACAGGGAAGGGTCGCCGCAATAAGAGAGCAGTTTGCCGCTATGGCTATCGCGGGCTTTGAACAGGTGTTGAAAGCGCTACCGGCCAATGACCCGGTGGTGCAGGACTATCCAGCAGCGATGGGAGCATTGAATGCCTATTGCCAGGAAAAAGATGAGCAGATACAGGAGCAGCTCAAGGGCATCCCGTTTCGCTCTCCCTATCGGGATCTGCGGCAGATCCTCAAGGCGCTGTTGCTGCCCGCGGATGAAAGCAAAACCGCCTTCAGGCTGCTCACTCGCATTTCTGATAAATCCCCCTTTGTCTCTCTGGCGCATGCGCTTGAGATTGGCTTGCAACCCAATGCGTTGCTCTTCTCCAGATTACCGGAAGAGTGCTCTGAAATATGTAGCTTCATAGCTGCCACAAAAGGGTGGTCCAAACAGCAGATCCAGTTCATCCATGAGCTGACCCAACTGGGCCAATCCCCCTCACCAGACACCCTGATACGCCTCTTGATCCGCAGCCAGAAGCTGCTTGGAGATGACTTTACAAGGCAGGCCTGCCTGCGACTTCTGATTCGCAGCCCCAAAAGCAGCACCAGGTTTAAACGCGCTTTTGGCAGACTGACCCCGCTTGAACAGGCCGCCATCAAGGCTCAAGGGCTGACGCTTGAAAGTGCGCATCCAGTGGAGATTATTAATGCCTGGACGGAAGGGCTTCTGTTTCTGGAGGAGAGCTTTGCTGGCGGTGACCCGGATGTAAAGCTGAGCATGGCGACACTGCTACATCATCTGCTGAAAATGCAGCAGCAGATGGGTGCTCCAGATACCGCAGGTCAGCCACTGCTGCTGCGCGCTCTGGAACTCGACCCTGAAGACAGAGAGGGGTACCTTTCTCTCATCCCTTTACTGCGCAGAAAGAATGAGCTGACAGAGGCTCGCCGCTGGGTGGAGCAAGCCTTAAAGCATTTTCCGGAAGATATCGCCATCCTGACCGAAGCGGTGGAGACCGCCCTGGCTGGCAGTGCCTACAAAAAAGCCGCCCGTATTGCGGCCAAAATTCTAGAGAAAGACCCCATTAATCAAAGAGTGCGTAGTGCCCTGATTAATGCCCATCTCTCTCACACTCGCAAACAGATCGCCCAAGGCAAATACCCTTTAGCAGAGAGAGAGCTTGCGGCTGCCGCCGAGTGGGCCAGAAGCGCCTCTGATAAGGCTCTGGTACAGCTGGTTAAAGGAGTGCTGCTGTTTAAGCAGAGTGAGACCAGCGCCGCCGGAACCCAACTGCAATCAGCAGAACAGGAGCTGGGTGGTGGGGTAAGCGGCCGTTTTTACCTGCTGTTGGAGCTGGCCCGCCAAAGGTGCAATATCACCACCCTGCTGAAAAAGTGCGGGCTAAGCAAAACCATTGGCAAGATCGAACAGCCGGATCTGATGCAGCTGTTTCAAAACTTGAATGGCCCCCTTCAGGCTGAAGATAAAAAGTTGATAAGTACGGCATTCAACAACCTGAAGGCACCACTGAAAAAATGCGTACACAATAACTACAGCTTTTCAGAAGGGGTGCAGATCTGTGAAACCCTCAACCACTTTAACATCCAGGATCTGCGAAAAAGCTTTGCCAAGGCCGCCCTGAAACATTGGCGCCGCGCCCCGGTATATGTCTACCATGAACTGGATGCCCAATTTGAACAGAGCAACCGGCTCAGTGACAAGGAGCTCTCCCGCCTGGAGAAGGCGCTGCGCAAAGCTTATCAGGATGGCGAGATGGGCGTCACGCACTGTATTGAGAAGCTGTTGGAACGCGAAGAGGAATTCAACCCTTTTGGCGCCTTCACCCCCTTTGATGATGATCCAGGTGGCTTCCACGATCTGCCCGTTGCTCCGGATATGGATTTTCTGATTGACATGCTGATCGATACGCTTCCCCCTGATGAAATCGCAAAGATGAAAAAGATGATGGGGGAGGATGGGCTGCGGGAGTCACTGAAACAGTTCATCATAGAGCAAGGGGGCGGTTTGTCTTTCGATGATACCGCTTCTACCTCTGATCCCTTTGGCGCAAAAAAGAGAAAAGCAACCCCTAAAAAGCGTACAGCAAAGAAAAAGGCAGCAAAGAAAAAGCTGCAGCCAGGCGATCATGACAGCAGGCAAATGGATCTATTCTGAATGAACGACCCCTACCTCATACTCAACGTATCTCGAACGCCAACAGATGAAGAGGTGCGAAGCGCCTATCTCAAGGCCGTGCGTCAAAATCCGCCGGATAAAGACCCAGCGCATTTCCAGGCGATACAGCAGGCCTATGAAGCGATAAAAACCCATCGGTTACGACTGAAAAACAGGCTGCTATGTATTGATGTTGTTGCTCCAGAAGACCTGCTGGCCCAGGCTCTGCAAGGGACAGAGGTTACCGCCAACCGCCCGGGTCTGAGCCAGTTCCAAGAGGTACTGCGCAGTGGTTTCAAATCCAGCCGATTCTAATGGAAGCGGTTCATAACGCTTCAAAGCAAGGCTCTAGGCGGCTGTCCGAGAATAGAAACCACAGTGAGGAAAAACTGGATTTGGCCAGATTCTTCCACTATTTTCGTTAAATATGCCAAATATTCGCCTCAAATAATGAAAAAATCTAACTCAAACCAGCTTCCCCTCACCATGATTCCTATTCTTGGACTCCTAGCATGTTAAGTCCCGATAAAAAAGAGCAGTTGCTGGCGCGCTTCAGTGCCTACCTGGATGCGACCCCCGCCTCAGACTCCACCCCTGATCAAGCCTCGCGGGATGTGGATCTCTATAGCCTCTTTACCGAACTGGCGGCACTAAAGACCGAAGTAAAAATCGAATCACGCCAGGTCAAAAGCGCCATTGAAGAGTTCCAAACAGTGACCGAGCTCCTGCGTGACAACAACCAACAGCTCAGCAATGAGCTGACAAGCCGTCGCCGGGAAGAGAAGGCAGAGCAGCAAAGCATCGAGCGCCCCCTGCTGCTGGAGCTGCTGGAGCTGCGCGACCGGATAGAAGCTGGAGCCGCAGCTGCTGCGGCCTACCCGCCTGGCCTGTGGGCCTGGCTGAGAGGCAGAGGCAAGCGCCATGTCGCCTCACTCCAGGAGGGGATGGATATCACCCTGCGCCGCCTGGACAACCTGCTAACCCGTTACCAAGTGACAAAAATAGAGACCCAAAACCGCCCCCTTGATCCCTACTGCATGCAGGCAATAGAGACCGAAAACCGGCCGAATCAGGAAGAGGGCATCGTATTATCCGAACAACGCAAAGGCTACTTGCATCAGGGAGCACTGCTGAGACAGGCGGAAGTGGTCGTCAACAAAAGAGAGAAATCATGAGCGAAATAATAATCGGCATCGACCTGGGCACCACAAACTCAGAGGTCGCCCTGGTGCGCAATGGCCAGGTAGAGATACTCGAGATTCAAAACGGCTCCAAACTGCTCCCCTCCATTGTAGGGCTGGCGGACGACGGTGCCCTGCTGGTAGGTGAAGCGGCCCTCAACCAATATGTGCTGCGCCCGGAAAACACCATCAAATCCATCAAGCGGCGCATGGGCGAAGAGGCCCAGGTCGAGCTGGGCAGTCGCAGCTACACCCCTCAAGAGATCTCCGCCATAATCCTCAAGCGGCTCAAAGAGATTGCTGAAAAGCACCTTGGTGAACCCGTGGAAAAAGCGGTTATCACCGTCCCGGCCTACTTCTCCGACGTTCAGCGCCAGGCCACTCGTGATGCAGGTGAGATTGCCGGGCTGCAAGTGGCTCGCATCATCAACGAACCCACCGCTGCCGCACTCGCCTACGAGAGCAACCACAAAGGAGAGAAGCAGATCATGGTCTTCGACCTTGGAGGCGGCACCTTCGATGTCTCCATCGTACGGCTCGAAGAGGGAGTGGTCGAAGTGCTGGCCAGCCATGGTGACAACCACCTGGGAGGGGACGACTTCGATCAAAAGATAATCGACCATGTCCAGGAGCACCTGGCAGAGAAATATGACCTGCAGGCCAGTGACCTCAGCAGCCAGGTCAAGGCCCGCATAAGGCGCGCCGCCGAGCAGGCCAAAATCACCCTCTCCGACAACCCCTTCGCCATGCTGGAAGAGGAGTACCTGCTAAAATGGAAAGGGCAGGTGATCCATCTCAGCCTGGAGCTTGAGCGGCACAGCTACGAAGAGATGATCCAGGAGTTCATCGACAAAACCCTGGAGGCGGCGCATATTGCGCTTGATGGTGCTGGCCTCAGCGTCTCTGCACTGGATGAGATCCTGCTGGTGGGTGGCGCAACCCGCACCCCATTAATCAGCACACGGCTGGAAAATGAACTGGGGCTGCAACCCCGCAGCGAAGTGGATCCCGACCTCTGTGTATCCACAGGTGCCGCCATTCAGGGTGCCATCATCTCAGGTCAACAGGTCTCCAGCGTACTGGTCGATGTCACCCCCTACACCTTCGGCACCAGCGCGCTGGCAGAACTGGATGGAGAGTTATACCCCTACACATTCATCCCTTTGATCCGCAAAAACAGTGCTATCCCCATCTCCAAAAGCGAGGCATTCTACACCGCCTTCGACAATCAAGAGTGCGTGGAGGTCATGGTCTACCAGGGAGAAGAGAGAGATGCCCTCAACAACACCAAAATCGGCAGCTTCCACATGGAGGAGCTCAGCGAGGTTTCCCAGGGAAACGAGATCATTGCCACCTTCTCGCTCGATATTGATGGCATCCTCCAGGTCAGCGCCAAAGAGAAAAAAACCGGCAAAGAGGTCAGCATCACCATCGACAACGCCATAGCCCAATTTGAAGGGCAGCAGATGGAAGAGGCCAAAGCGCGTATCGGCCAACTGTTCGAAGGAGAAGTGGATGTTGAAGAGGAGGGCAGCAAAACCCGACAGCGTGAACAGACCCAGGCGCGCGCCCTTATTGAAAAAGCCCAGCGGCTGATGGAGAGTGCCGGAGAGGAAGATAGAGAAGACCTGGTGGACATGGTGGAGCAGCTCAATGATACCTTGGCCAAAGGGAGTGACGGAGAGATACAGAGCGCCACAGAGCAGCTGGCCGACCTGATATTTTACCTGGAATCATAAGCCTCGTGGAGCGCTGCCCTATCTGCCGAGGCCGCATCATGCCTGATGCCCAGTGTGGTCGTTGTGGAGCCGATCTGACGCTGTCTTTGCAGGCTGAGACCGAGGCGGTCAGGTTGACCAAAAAAGCGCTTTGCCATATCGAAGAGGATGACATTCACAAT
Organism: Candidatus Polarisedimenticolaceae bacterium; assembly: GCA_021648685.1. Lineage (GTDB taxonomy): Bacteria > Pseudomonadota > Gammaproteobacteria > Chromatiales > Chromatiaceae > WFXD01. Next base: position 300 of record JAKISI010000082.1, on the reverse strand, counting down.
GCAGAGAAGCTGTTAAACCGGGCGCTGGCATTAAAAAACGACCCTCTGCCACAGGCCCTGTTAGTGTTTATCAAGAGGCGTTAACGAGGTTTTTTTGTGATATCTTTTCTTGCATGGGGCTAATCATTCCAGGTCTATGCCTGCCCACCCGATATGGCCGACCCATAAAATCGTTTAATTTTCCATGCGTAAGGTTTAAACCTTCGCCTTTCAGGCGAACAGATTTATCTCTCAGCAGTAGGAGTTGCTAGGATGCTTCCCTAGTTACTGGGGGATAAGAGATGAAATATCGGTATGGTA
>JAKISI010000029.1 GCA_021648685.1 Candidatus Polarisedimenticolaceae bacterium | reverse complement strand
TACTTATATGGATAATAGGTGTTTTAAGTGATGAATATTCATTGTTAGCTACAGGTTGTCATTGCTTTTTCCGCACTTGTGCCCGCTTTTTTGGTAGCAGGGTTTCTATTCTCGGACAGCCTCCTAGCACTGCCCATTACCCACAAATGTTTTCACTCTTTAAAAACAATGGGTTACAATCTATGCTCTGAGCAACCACAAAAAACATGACTCTAATTAGTGTCTGAACGGGAAGACGCAAACATCATTAAAAACAGCATGTTATACTAGAGCCATGGTGTCGAAGAGTGAATGAGCAGCAAGCAGCAGTATTTGCTCTATATTCGATAAGCCATTGTTTTTAAAGCATAGCCCCAACAGTCGCCGACCTGAGGGTAATACTCGGATGCGTAAAATACGACAAAACCTACAAATCTTCACCTGGTGAAATCCCCATGCGCAAAATAATCGGCCCACAATTGCAAATAGGTGAGCAAGAGATCGGCGCCATTCGATTGGATCCAAAATCTTGAGACGACATTCCGCAGATTCTGCTGGGACTACAGCACATCTATATAACGCCGGAGGTAAGTGAGCCGGTATTCGCCATCCTCGAAGACAACCGGCGGTTATTCACCCCGGAAATCCCGGATCGAATCAATCAAGATTATTCCCATTCAGGCTGAAGATGGTGAAAAGAGAAATGCATATTCAACATTTGGCAACTTTACGGTTGATACAATAAGGAGAAACCGCAGCCGCCTCGGTTGGTTTAGGGCGGTTTTTTGCAACAGGTGTGGCCGCACAAAATATAGCAACTGAACTAGGCAAAGCAATGGTTGAAAAATCAAAAACAGGTAACTATTCAGATTCCCCCTGAAATCCATCATTTCCGAATCTGAACAGGTACAAAAACAGAGCACATCAACAGATGATGCCATGCAAAAAAACAGATTTATCAGGAGAGTATTAAGATGTCCAATTCAACGTCTGTAGTACCCATAAAAGTTGACACTCCAACTGAGGCCAGTAAAGACCCATTGCGAATAATGATTGAGATTGCTGAAAACAAGAATCTTTCAGATGAAGATAAAACAAATCTAATCGCACACTCAAAAGATCGCTTCACAAATAGAAGACGTCTGGCCTTTATTGCGCTATATGCACTGGTTGGCTCATTGGGGCTGCTGTTTTTAGCTGCATTTATGGATGGGTTAAGTGGCTCCAATATTCTCCAGGCCATATCGGGAAATGAGACACTGTTTACATGGATTGCGGGCTTTTTAACCTCCATTGTTGCGGCCTATTACGGCGTTACTGCCTGGCGCCCTGCAAGTTAAGTTATACAGGGGTGGCGGCTTCGCCACCCCGTCTAAGATGGGCTAATCCAGGGTGTCCAGCTTGATGGCCAGGCGGTGGCGCTGCCAGTCATCATCCAGCAGCAAAAAGTAGCCAAAGAGCTGGTACTTGTACTCAGCCGGATCAACAGACGAGTGATATGGGAGGTTAAGCTGGGTGGCGTAGATAAGCTGACCGAGGAACAGGCCGTCAGCAATCTCCACCAACTCATCCAGACAGTAGCCAATGGGTGCCGGCCCACCAATCATTGGGTAGCGATAGTGGAACTGGAATACCTCTTTCTTGTTATCACTACCACTGTTCATCGGCAGGATAGATTCCTGGCCTGCGGCACCAAGGAATACATAACCCTGCCTTACAAAAGGTGATGGCCCACTATTGGCTGATGCCTGCACAGCCGGGTCAAGAGGCCCATAATTCATATCTGCAATGCGCATCAAGGGATCAGCAGCCAAAACACGCGAGTCTTGCAGGTTATTACCAAATATCCACTTTTCACTTGCTTGCTGCACCCAGAACGCCTTCTCTTCGGCAAGCATGCCGTTGTCCCATGAGCCATTTTTCAGATAAGGGGCATAGCGTCCTTTCTCTTTCCAGAAGTGCTCCTGGTTCTTGAGCAGTGCCTTGTAGTGAGGGGCACTGGCGAGGTGATATTTCAGCTCTTTTGTGCGTGCTGGATAACGTCTGGCAAGATCATCACTCTCATCGAGCAGCATGGAGAGTTTACGACCACTGACTTGCTCAAAAGATTTACCTGCCCAGGGGAAGATGTACTTGCCGATGCTGCGCCACATCTCATTAAGCAGATTGGGGGCGTTGCTCTCTGACTCTGCACGTGCAGCCAGTATGCTTGGAAACAGATGCTCATCACGGGTCTCTGCATCGGGGTCAGGGCGAAAATTCTCACCAAAACCACAGTGCAGATTAAGGTTGGCGCCATAATAGTAATCAAGGCCAATCAATGGCTCTTCTGCCCCGTACCACTCCCGTTTTTTATCACCATTGATGCGGGTGTTATAGGCCCCCTCTTTCTTGCGCTGAAACAGGCCATCTTTGACTGTCGGTGCCACCCCGCATCGGAACAGACGGTTCAGCTTTTCAAAGTGTTTGAGGTTGTCCTCATCCCGTGTCTGGGCGGTGATCTCATCACTGATGCGTTTTAACATCTGCAGAACCGATTCGCCCTCTTGCAACAAATCAGCAACCTGCTCTCTGTCCCCGGTTTTGGGTGATGATTCCAGGATCAGCGTGGTAAATTTCTCTTGCAGCACAGCATTCGACTTCCAGCCATCACTTGCACCCGATGCCGGCTGGCTTACCGTTGATTGCTCTTGCTGATCATAGCCCAACTCCAGATAGCCACTCTCACCGGGGCGAGGACGCAGTTGGGGGAAGGCATCATCTGCATAGATCTGCTTGGCATAGGCGGGATCCATCATAAGGAAAAATCCGTTGTTCTGATAGCCGTAATCGACCTCTTCTGATCTGCTTCCCCTGGAGAAAAAACGTTCGTAGAAACTGGGTGATCGGTGTGGCTCATACTCTTTGCCGAGCTGGTGTATCTCGCCATCTTTTTCAAATGTTGAAAAGGCGTAATTTTTACTGGCAAAGACCAGTTGCCCTAAATAGATGCCTTCACCAATCTGCACCAGTTCATCCACCAATCGGGTCATGGGATAAGCCGGCTCCAACCGCGGCCAGCGGTAGTTAAGCTGGTAGACCGGCTTGCCCTGCATCTCGGGTACAACAGAGCTGCCGATGTCTGCCAGAAAAAGCCCTCCCGTCATGCTGTAGGGGACATTGATCTCCCGCTCTGCATTCTCTGTGGTTAAACGGCTATCGAAGATCTCTGGTTTAGCCAGTGTGGGGCGCTCCCTGAGTCGCCACATTTCGGTTAAGGCGGGCAACCCTAAACCTTGAATCAGATTAGGATTGGGTGGTTCCCGAAAATAGTTTCTGCCTATGCGAGTGGTAGAGCTGCTGTAGGCAGCCAATGCTTCAGGATCATCCTTGGTTTTATAGGCCACGACATCCTGTGATACGGGCTCAAAAGTCTTTCCCATCCAGAGGCCGGTATCGGAGAAGGTCAGATTCCATGCGGTTGCCATCCATTCAATATTGGCGATGGCTGAGCGATCATGCCCAAGCTCTCTTGCTGTCTCCCTGAAGTAGTCGCTATCGCGAATAGATACGGTACTGCCGATCATCGGGCCATCCAGAGGGGTAGCCTTACCGGCCATGAACAGTGCGGATAATTTCTGGTGTACGTCATCCCACTGCTGCCGTTTGCAGTTGTCAGCCAGAATCTGTTGATAGCCACCCAACAAAGCAAACATATCGCCTTTGAGATCTTTGGTCAGGATCTCTTCCAGGGTCTTGGCAAGGCTGCTTTTCTCACTGTCGGATGTGGGGGGGGAGTGATCAGTGCTTAAATATTGTGTCATTGTCTGCCTCCTAATATCTTAAATCCCTTTAGGTTTTCTGAACCAATTGGCCAGGCTCTTATCCGTAATAGAAAAATCTTTCACTGCTGGGTCACACTTTTAATAACAACATGCTTTTTATTGGCAATTGGCAAATAGCATGCAACGTATAGCATCTGTTTGTTAATGGAACTATACAGCATATGTTGCGCTCAAAAAGCAACAGCTTTTTGATGGTTAAATACCATCCTGGTTTTCAACTCAAGGAACCAGCTCCCCGATGAGCCGGCTGATCATCGGGCTGCTATTTGCCAGGGTAAGGGTGAGTAGCAGGAGCAGCCCAGAGCCAAAGTGCCAGAGGATTCTGAAGCCGGTTTGCCACCTGGCATGAGAAGTGATAGCTGAGTCTATTGTAATGTAGCGGATATTGTCTGCCCCAACCTTGAACAGCAGCTGGAATGTAAACCCAAGGGCAAGGTAGAGGCGTGCCGCCCATGTGGCCGGAAACCCAGGCTCTGCCCCCTCTGGCAGCTCCGCCAGGGGCAGAGGTTCGTAGCCTTTTCGCGGGTTTGGCTCAGCGCCTGCCGGTGGGATGACGCGAGCTAGCAGGCGGCCTCCAGCAGCCACAGCTACTGCCGAAATCAGCCAGCAGGCGAAAGCAATCAGCATGATGCGGCCAAGCTTGGTGCCATACCCTGTCGGCCAGCCCCAGATGAACCACTCCCCGTAGTAAACAAGACGCTGGCCAGCGGCATCGAGAAAGGCCGGTATATCTTTTAGCAGTGGCGGCAGCTCTGTGGATACCTCCTCGGTGAAGCGCTGATGAGCCAGATAGTAGCTTGCATCAAGCGCGCCTGTGGTATCCCCGACAGCTTTGAGCCGTGCATGCAGTGCAGCCAGCACCTTTGCGTCTGGCTTGGCAGCGAGCAGTGCCGGGCCAATCTCACGCCAATAGAGTTGCAGGGCAGGAAAGTATGCATCGCTCAATATGAGTGGGCCTTCTGAGTGAACCCCACCGAAATCAGTAAAAATACTGCCCAGGTTTGCATTGCTGAAGGTAGCACCGGCGGCACCGAAGCGTGCGTTGACGAAGCTGGTCTCACCCCGGAACTCGGTAAACTCGAACTGTGCGGAGCCGAACTCGCAGCCGCGAAAATCGGCCCGCCCGGCAAACAGGGTCAGGTTGTCACGGTTGCCAAAGTCTGCCTTGCTGATGTTACAGAAACGGAACTCTGCATCGCCCTTGAAGTGTACGTTGCGAAATGAGGCCCCGGAGCGCATCTGCACATTAAGAAAGCTTGCATCCTGTTCGAATACCGAGGCCTGAAACCTCACTGCGCCGTGAAAGGTTGTGTTGTCGAACAGTGCCGGGCCTTCGAAGATAACATCCGAGAAGCTCGTGGCCTTTCTTGGTGGGTCGTCGATGCCAAACTCCGATGCCAAAAATTCAACTCTCCCCCGGAAGCTGGAGCCGCCAAAGCTGGCCCGATGGCGAAACGTAACCCCGTGGAATCTTGCATCTGAATCGTACCTGTTGTTATCAAACCGGCTGATGCCCTGGATCTCGCAGCCTCTTATGGTGAGCGGGGCAGACCACACAGAGTTTCGCAGGATCAGGCTTGGCAAAATGCACTCCTCAAACAGGACGGCAGCTTCAAACTGTACCCCTTCGATTCGAAGCCCACGCTGGAATCCTGGGCCGATCAGCCGAACCGGGTCTTTAAATCGAACATTGTTGATCTGAAAGGTCTCGACGGCAGGAGAAGCTTCACTGAGCCTGGAGAGATCAAATCCGCCAGTGACAGTTACCAAGGAGAGCAGACCCGTCGAGCGCAGCTGGTTGTATGCCTCTTGGGCGGTGATCTGCTCTGGCTCTGTGCTGTGAGCGGGAGTGCAGGTGAGGATGGCGGCCAGGGTGATAATTGATATGCGCCCTGCTGTGCCTGTGGGCATTATGGGCTGTTTTTTCCATCTCCGCAGAAGGCTGCACAGCGCCATACAGATGCCCGCTTTGTTTAGCTCTCGTGGCAAAACGCCTCCATAGGTTTGCGCTGTAGCAGTCGAACGGTGACCCCTGAGATCATGCCGATCTCCTCATGGGTGAGGTTGACCCCTGTGCTGCTGCCGGTCTTGTTTATGCTGTGCACAGAAGAGCGCTTCAGCTCGGAGAGGTCTCTCTTGTTGGGTGAAGAGGGAGGGCAAAGCTGTTTGCGCAGCTGTGAGAACAGTGCTCTCTCGATCTGCCGCACCCGGTAGTCGAGGGAGGTTCGGGTAAGATGGCTGCCGGAGCTCAGGATATCGTCAATTGTTTCGGAGAGTTCAAATTCCAGATCCTTGACGGTGTAGGAATCCAGTGCCTCATAGTAGTCACGGAAGGCTTCGTTGAAGCTCTGGCTGTTGATGATGCTTGCCGGGTCGCTGGCAAAAACCGAAGCCGGGAGCAGTATGAGTGCAACCGCAGCTACCCAAGGGTCGGATTGAGATCCGTCAGGCCTGCTGTGGTGCAGTGAACGGGTGTGGTTGATCATCTCTCTATTTGCGGTACCTGGTTCTCAGGTTTTTGCACTCCTGGGTCAGTAGCAACTCAAACATGGCAATGTCACTGTCCGTGCTGGGTGGCTCGTTGTAGTAAAAACTGTAGGGCGATTGCGCCAGACGCCCCAGAGAGCGCGATGCCCTCCGGATGTTGGCAGGGTGGCTCTTGGGAAAGAATATTTGCACGGAACCCCGACCCGAACCCTCCTTTTTTGCGCGCAGTTCCTGGTAGATCTCTGGCCCGAACATCATGCGCAAGGCGTTCAATATACTCTGGCTCTCTGTAGCATAGAGCGCCTCGACAGTCTGCTCCCCCATGCTGTAGATAATATACCAGTGTGCGCCCAGCTCATAACGCAGGCGTTGTATGGTGAGTAAGCCTTCCGGAAACAGCACCTGGCTGAGGATGGAAGCAGCAAAATCATCGGCCTTCTGCTCAATCTGCTGTTGCCGCTGGTACTTCTTGTCGACGAGGCTGTCACATGCCCAGTGCATATCCTTATCCTGTTTGCTCTTGAAGCGCATCGGCCTGCGCCTTTTCGTAGCGTTGTCAGCCCCGAGATAGATATGACCCATTTCGTGAGCCAGCACAAATGCAGCTGCACCGGAAGCCAGCATGACCCACTTGTCCGTATCCTCAGCATTATCCAGCGCAGGGTTTATTGCTGGATCCCAGAGTTGCCTGAATGCATCGACTCCGCGGGCTTTAACAGCGGCAACCCCAATGGATGTAGAGATATCCTGCTCACTGAACAGAATCGCCACCGTAATCAGTGATTTGAATAGTCCTGTATCGACGAACAGGATGCCAGTCTCCTCATCTGCCATGGCGTTACCCTGGAGGCTGTGTTTTGCAAGATTGATGTCGAATGCTGCCAGTATGTTCTTTTCAGGAAGGCGGGCGGCGTCGATCATGTAGATATTTACATTGCCGGGAACGTATGGACGGTTGACACCGTAGCCGGGCCAGTGTTGTGCGGCTCTGATGAGGGTGCCGGTCAGTTCAGTGACGGCGTCGAGCATGTAGCTCTCCAGCAATCCCTGCTGGCGCAGAACATTATATATCGCGGAACCCTTGCTGGAATTGCCGGCGCTATGGGCGGCTGTGCTGAGCAATAAGCCCAGTGCAATACTGACTAACAGTTGTTTGACCATTTGACTTCTCCGATTGTCTCAACCGGCAGGTGGAGAAAGAGTCAGTAGCCCAGGTAGATCGATATGCCACCGAGTTTTGCTCCAAGCAGCTGCTCCAGTGTCCGGTAGAAAAAGAGGTCACCCAGGTCATAAACATCCATGACAAGCTCCTTTATGAATCTAATTCCCGAACCCTGTGGAGTAAGTATAGGCAATTTTCTGATCGAACAAAATACACACAGTAATAATCCAGGAGACGGTCCGAAGGTAGCCTCCTAACTGCCATACACAACACCGGGCAACCAAGTGGCAAGCCCCGGCTGCCAGGCCAGTAGCCCGAGCATTAGAAGCTGGATCACAATAAAAGGAGCTACACCACGGTAGATCTGCCCCGTCGTAATCTCAGGCGGCGCCACACCTCTCAGATAGAAGAGTGCGAAACCAAAGGGAGGGGTCAGGAATGAGGTTTGCAGGTTGATAGCGATCATCACCCCAAGCCAGACCGGATCAAGCCCCATCGCCAGCAGGATGGGGCCAACAATGGGCACAACGACAAAGGTGATCTCGATAAAATCAAGGATAAAGCCCAACAGGAACATGATCAGCATAACGATCAGCACAGCACTGAAGACACCACCCGGCAGATCCGACAGCAGCTCGGTCACCAGCTCATCACCTTCAAACCCCCGAAAAACCAATGAAAAGACCGCCGCTCCGATAAAGATCAGAAACACCATGCTGGTGACGCGGGTGGTGTTCTGCATCACCTCCCGCAAGGTAGCGAGATTCAGCTGCCGCTGAAGCGCCGCCAACAGGATCGACCCCATAGCCCCCACCGAAGCCGCCTCGGTAGGCGTTGCAAAACCACCCAAAATGGAACCCAGCACCGCAACAATCAGCAGCAGTGGCGGCAGCAGAACCTTGAGCACCCTGCCCCACAGAGCGGCACTGTTCTGCTCCCGCTCCGCCATCGGAATAGCCGGTGCCGCATCGGGCCTGAAAAAGGCGACCCCCACCTGATAGAGCATATAGAGCATCACCAGCAGCAGCCCTGGGATCAATGCTCCAATAAAGAGATCACCCACCGAGACGGTATCGGGTGAGAAGATACCCATATCCAGCTGCGCCTGCTGATAGGCCGATGAGAGTACATCCCCCAACAGAACCAGTACGATGGAGGGCGGAATAATCTGCCCCAGGGTACCGGCAGCACAGATGCTGCCTGCCGCCAGCGCCGGATCATAATTGCGGCGCAGCATGGTTGGCAGTGAAAGCAACCCCATGGTGACCACGGTTGCGCCGACAATGCCAGTGCTGGCCGCCAGCAACATGCCGACCAGCGTCACTGAGATACCCAGCCCGCCGCGCACCGGCCCAAACAGGGCGGCCATGGTGTCCAGCAGATTCTCTGCCACACGGGAGCGCTCCAGCATCACCCCCATAAAGACAAACAGTGGCACCGCAATCAGCGTCTGATTGGTCATGATGCCATAGAGGCGATTGGGCAGCGCCTGCAAAAAGACGGTGTCGAAGTGGCCGGTCATGCCACCAACCCAGGCGAAAAGGAGTGCCGTCCCGGCCAGCGAGAGAGCAACAGGATAGCCCAGCAGCAGCACCAGACAGACGCAGAGAAACATCAGCAGTGGCAAAAACTCTGCCACTAGAGGCTCCCCTCCGCTGACCCATCGCTGTCATAGAGCTGGTCAATATAGCCCCCCAGCAGCAGCTTGCAGCGCAGCAGAATCGCCAGCCCCTGCAGCACTAAAAGCCCGGCCATTACCAAAATCATGCTTTTGAGCAGGAAGACCCCATCCAGCCCACCGGCCTCGCGTGACCCCTCGAACAGCGACCAGGAGCTCGCCACATAGTCCCAACTGATAAAGAAGATAAAGAGGCAGACCGGCATCAACAAAAACAGGGTGCCAAACAGATCGACCCAGGCCTGGGTTCGTTTAGAGAAACGGCGATAGAAGATGTCGACCCGCACATGCCCCTGATGACGCAAGGTATAGGCCACCCCGGATAAAAACAGCACCGCATGCATATAGGTGATGGACTCCTGCATGGCAATCCATCCCAGATCAAAGGCGTAGCGCAGTACCACCACTGCAAAGGTCACCAGCACCATCAGCAGAGAGAGCCAGGATGCCGCCCGGCCCACCCAGTCACTTACCGATTCAAAAAGCCGAAGGGTGCGCAGCAGAGTGCCATTGAACGAACGCATGAAGAGAGTAAAGCTCAGAGCCAGGGGAGGCTATCTTTTTCGCAGCATGCAATGCGGTTACGCAAAATCCGGGCATACTCCTCCGGATCTTTGATGTGGGTTATCTCACCGGGGCGCGGAAAAAGTTTGTCTTGCAGGCGTGACAACCAGAAGCGGAGCGCCCCGGCACGCAGCATCACGGGCCAGCTTTTACGCTCCTGATCAGTCAATGGACGCTCGGCATGGTAGGCCTGCAACATGGCAGTGGCTCGCACACTATCCAGTACCCCATCTCCATCGGAGCACCAATCATTGACCGTGACCGCCAGATCGTAGAGCAGCACATCAGTGCAGGCATAATAGAAGTCGATCACCCCGGTCAATTCATCACCCTGAAAAAGCGCATTGTCCCGGAAGAGATCCGCATGGATCACCCCCCTGGGCAGCTCATCCAGGCGATGGCTGGATTGATAGATCAGCTCATCTTGCAGCATTCTGGCATCGGCTTCAGGGAGCCGCTCCATCACCCGCTCTGAGGCAACCCGCCACCAGCGAGGGCCACGACTGTTTGAGCGTTGCCCTTCAAACGCCTGCCCTTCACGGTTCAAACGACCCAACACACGGCCCAATGCCGCACACTGTGCTACCGAAGGGGCAGGAACCCAACTGCCGCCCAGCCGCTCAACCAGCGCCGCAGGACGGTCATTCAGTGTGCGAAGATAACACCCGTCAGTATCCGCCAATGGCGAGGCGCTGGGCACATTGTGCTCCGACAGAAAGGCCATCAGATCAAGAAAAAAGGGCAGCTCCTCTGCACGCAGTGACTCAAACAGGGTGAGAACATAGCGCCCTTTGGTAGTGGTGACAAAGTAGTTGGTATTCTCAATGCCATCGGAGATGCCCTGCTGCTCCAGCAGCTCTCCCAGATTGTAGTGAGTCAGAAAGGTTTTGAGCTGTTCACGCTCAACACGGGTGTAGACGGACATTGGGTTCCGCTCGGTTATCTGTTCAGTAAGAAGTTACAGGTGTGCAGCCAGGGTCAATCCCAGCTGAAAAGCACCCATTGCTGGACACTTTCACTTCTCACATCATGCTCCTGGGCATCCAGTATCCCATCACCATCGGAGTCAACGAGATAGTATGCCGGCCCCACTGCGGGTGTAATCTTCACCAGAACCAGCCTCCCATTCAGACGATACTCCTCCACCGTCTTCTCTTCCGACTTGATAATGGTAACCTCTGGTTCCAGTGCTTCGCCACTCTCGATTTGTGGTGGCAATGCTGGTGGCTCAGGTGCAATGACAGGCTCCATAGTGCTCTCTTCCGCCAGCAAAGGAGCGCTGACAAATAGCAGCAACAGACCCAGATTGATTAGTTTTCTCATTTTAATAACCGCCCGCATCGTTGGGGAAGCGACCGATGTCGCAAAATTACCATCTTCAGAGCCGAATTTTATTACAGTTTGCCCAGAATTACCCGTCCCTTTCAACACCACTATGCAGAATTCCCCCCACACAGCGCCCTGCCACAGTTATAATAGGCAGACGGAAGAGAACCACACCAAATTAGATCAAATCCCCTTATGCATCGACCCCCTGATTCAACCCCAGGCACAGCCAGCCGTGTCTAAATTAAATGCCCATCAAAATGAAGCCATGCGCTATACCAGCGGCCCACTGCTGGTGCTGGCAGGCGCAGGTAGCGGCAAAACCCGCGTCATCACCAACAAGATCGCCTACCTGATAGAGGAGTGTGGCATCTCGCCTCGCCATATCACCGCCGTCACCTTTACCAACAAGGCATCACGGGAGATGAAGTCCCGCGTAGAGAGCCTGCTCAAAGGGGTGGATACTCAAGGACTCAGCATCTCCACCTTTCACACGCTTGGGCTGAATATACTGCGCCGTGAATCTACATTGTCAGGACACAGGCCGGGCTTTTCAATCTACGATGCACAGGACTCTGAGACCCTGCTCAAGGAGCTGCTGCGCAAAACTGACACCCGGGAGGATGAGAGTGCCCGCAACAGACTCTGGCGGATATCCGGCTGGAAGAGTGAGCAGGTATCACCTGAGCAGGCGCTCTCTCAGGCTCAGGATGAGAGCGAGCACCAAACGGCACGGCTCTATGCCGAATACCAGCGCGCCATGCTGGCCTATAATGCAGTTGATTTTGATGACCTGATCCGGTTGCCGGTACAGATCCTGCGCCAGCACCCTAAAGCCCTGGAGCGGTGGCAGCATCGTATCCGCCACCTGCTGGTGGATGAGTATCAGGACACCAACAGCTGCCAATATGAGCTGGTTCGGCTGCTGGTGGGGAAGCTCACCCCCTTCACCGCCGTGGGCGATGATGACCAATCCATCTATGCCTGGCGCGGTGCGCGACCAGAGAACCTGGGGCGGCTAAAAGAGGATTTTCCCCGCTTGAAGGTGGTTAAACTGGAACAGAACTATCGCTCATCAGGACGCATCCTGCGCAGCGCCAACCAGCTGATCAAAAATAACCCGCATCTGTTTGAAAAAAAGCTCTGGAGCGAACTGGGGCCTGGCGACCCTATTCGAATCCTGGAGTGCAAAAATGAGGAGCATGAGGCACAGAAGGTGGTCTCTGAGATACTGCACCACCGCTTTACCAAAGGAACCCGGCATGGCGATTACGCCATCCTCTACCGGGGCAACCACCAGGCGCGCATCTTCGAGAAGGTACTGCGTGAAAACAGCATCCCCTATCTTCTCAGTGGCGGCACCTCCTTCTTTTCACGCACCGAAATCAAGGATCTCATGGCCTACCTGCGGCTGCTGGCCAACCCGGATGATGATGCTGCATTCCTGCGCATCGTCAACATCCCGCGCCGGGAGATCGGCCCATCCACACTGGAGAAACTCTCCAACTACGCCGGGCAGCGCCGAAACACGCTATTACAGGCCTGCGGAGAGTTTGGGCTGGAGCAGCTACTCTCAAAGCGCGCCCAGGAGAAACTGGCCGATTTCAGCCACTTGGTCAGACATTTTCACCAGCGCACTGAAAACAGCAGCCCGGCTCACATCCTCCAGGATCTGATTCGTGAGACCGGCTACGAGGATTGGCTATCCGAGACCAGCAGCAACGACCGGGCAGCAGAGCGCCGCATGGAGAATGTTGCTGATCTGATCAAATGGCTCGACAGCCTGCATCGGGGGAGTCATGAGGGGAAAAGTCTGGCCGAGATCATTAACCACCTGACGTTGATGGATATGCTGGAAAATCAGGAGAGCGAAGAGGAGAGCAACCAGGTACATCTGATGACGCTACACTCTGCCAAAGGGCTGGAGTTTCCGCATGTCTTTCTGGTCGGCATGGAGGAAGAGCTGCTACCCCATCGCAACAGCATCGAAGAGGATAATATCGAGGAGGAGCGCCGCCTCGCCTATGTGGGCATTACCCGTGCACAGCGAACACTCACCATCACCTTTGCCAGTAAACGCAAGCAGTTTGGGGAGCTGGTTCGCTGTGAACCCAGCCGTTTTCTGGCTGAGCTGCCTGAGGAGGACCTTGCCTGGGAGGGGCGTAACAGCACACTCTCAGCTGAAGAGAAACAGCAGCGCGGCACTGCTCATCTGGCCAATCTCAGAGCCATACTGGGTCACTGATGGCAGCGTCACTGCTCAGCAAACAAAACTACAAAAAAGCCTTAACTACACTACAATCCAGAAAGTAACCTTCTGATATTAAGGGGAAATAGCATGAGCAGAACACCAGAGATCAAATCCGACCCCATGTACCAGCTGCTGCGTGAGGATAACGCCACAGAGTTTAACGAAAGAAAGGCAAAGGGTGAGAAGGCTGACCTTGCAAACTCCGACCTGCGTGGTATGGATCTGCGGGGGCTGGATGCCTGTGGGCTGGATATGAGAGGCTGCTATTTACGGCAGGCTGACCTGCGCGGGCTGGATTTGAGCGACACCCTGCTTGAAGGTGCCAGCATAAAGGGAGCCAAAATATCCGGCACCACCTTCCCCGCTGCACTCTCCGCAGAGGAGATTACCCTGTCCCTGCTGCATGGCACCTGCATGCGAAACAGCCGTTAACCTAAAAGGAGCCGTTGAAAGCTGCGGCTCCTTTTGGGTTCAATAGTTATCATCCAGCTGTTGCAGGATGTTTTTTGCTACGCGAACCTGATCTTCGTTGCCATCCGCCAGCACCTCATACAGCAGTACACGGGCCTGCTCCTCATTCGCCTCATCCCGGTAATCAGCAACCAGCCGCAGTTTGGCATCAACATCCAGCTCAGCGGCCTGCATGTCTGCCGAGTGGTGCGGCTTTGGCGCTGCTGGCTTCTTTGCCGTCTGATCACGCTGAGTCTCCTCAATGCGATCCAGCTCCGCAGCGAGCTCGTCGGATGTGAGAGGGGTGAAATCCTGGCTCTGAGCTGATCCTTGGCCACTGGAGGGGTCATCTTTGCTTGGGGTAGCCACTGATGCAGCAGTTGGCGTACCCAGGTGAGACATCTCACCATCCATCTCTTGCGGTGACCCCGGTTGGCCCGGCTCATCATCCCGGTCTCGAACAAACGCCTTTGAGCAGATAAGTCCTATCTCAAACAGTATCCACATCGGCACCGCCAGCAGGGTTTGCGATATGACATCGGGAGGGGTCAGCAGCATGCCGATGCCGAAGGCACCAATAACGATATAGGGTCTCTTTTCCGCCAGAGATTGCGGCGTACTGATCCCCATCCAGACCAACAGAATGGTGGCAATGGGTACCTCAAAGGCTATGCCAAAGGCAAAAAAGAGGGTCAGGACAAAATCCAGATAGTCGGTAATATCCGGCGAGACGGTAATCTGATCTGGCGCCATGCTGGGCAGAATATTGAACAGCAGCGGGAAGACAATGAAGTAGGCAAAAGCCATGCCCAGGTAAAACAGGAGGATGCTGGAGACCAGCATCGGTACCGCCAGCCGTTTTTCATGGCGATAGAGCCCCGGCGCCACAAAAGACCACAGCTGATGCAATATGTAGGGAATTGACAGAAAGATGGCAAATACAAAAGTCATCTTCAGTGGTGTCAGAAACGGGGCAATGACGCGTGTGGCAATCATTCCGGTGCCTTCTGGCAGGTGTTTGATCAGCGGGGTTGCGAGGAGTGTGTAGAGCTCATTGGCAAACGGAAACAGCACCAAGAAAATCACAAATGCCACGATAACGACGCGCAATAACCTGTCGCGAAGCTCCAGCAGATGACTCACAAAGGGTTGCTCTTGCAGGGTGGCGGCCCGCCCAACCCGGTCTTCAGGCGTCGCCATGAGCCCCATTGGAAGATGCTGCTTTTACCGCACCTTTCTTCTTATGTTGATCTCCCTCTTCCAGCTGAGAGCGGGCTTCGTTCATGATCTTTTCCGCCTCCAGCCCGATAGTTTGCATTGGATCTACTGCCTGCCTGATACTCTTGCTAACCGGAGATTTCACGCCCTCCTGCGCTGCTTTCTTGATCTCATCGACCCTGACCTCCCGGTCAATCTCATCCTTGATGCTGCTCAGCATGCGCCGTCCTTTGCCCAGCCACAGCCCAAGCGTACGGGCAAGCCCTGGCAGCCGTTCTGGCCCAACCACCAGCAGCGCAACCACTGAGATCAGACCCAGCTCCCAAAATCCAATATCAAACATGGCTCTAGAACCAGTTACAGGTAAGCAGCGAGGCAGGCATCTAGACCTTCTCTTTCTCTTGCCCGCCGTTCTTTACGCTGTTCTCAGTAACGGTATCGGCTTTTTCAGGCTTGGCCTCTTCCAACTGTTCAGGCTTGGTATCCTCTTTTTTCTCCTTCTCGCCATCGCTCATTGCGCCTTTAAAACCTTTGATCGCATTGCCCATGTCTGAGCCGATATTTTTCAGGCGCTTGGTACCAAACACCAGCAGAACGATAAGCAGAACGATTAATAGCTGCCAGATACTAATGCCACTAAAACCCATTGCATTCTCCACATATTAAAATGAAGGGATCACATTGAAACGGTGCAGCGTTCCGTATGACCCCGATGATTATTCTCTCTACACTATGCGGTGATGATACATTAAATCCAGATTCAGGACAGGCGTCGTGCCTTCTCCTCCAGCCCGGATAGGCCAAAGCGCCGCTCAAGCTCTTGCAGCACATCCTGCGGCTTCAGCCCTTGCGAGGCCAGCAGCACCAGGGTATGAAACCAGAGATCAGCCACCTCGTACACGATCTTTTCCGCATCACCATCCTTGGCCGCCATGACGGTCTCGGTGGCCTCCTCTCCGATCTTTTTGAGGATGGCGTCCAGCCCCTTTGCATAGAGCCCGGCCACATAGGATGAGTCTGGATCAGATTCTTTGCGCGCTTCCAGCACTGCGGCCAGTTTTTCTAATGTATCCGACATCTATAGCCTGACCTCAATGCCACGATCTGCCATATACTGCTTGGCCTCACCCACACTGTACTGCGCAAAGTGGAAGATACTGGCTGCCAGCACGGCATCGGCCTCGCCCTCCTGTACCCCGGCAACCAGGTGATCGAGGTTGCCCACACCGCCCGAGGCGATCACAGGTATTGGGACTGCCCGGCTGATGGCTCGGGTCAACTCCAGGTCAAAGCCGATCTTGGTGCCATCCCGATCCATGCTGGTCAGCAGGATCTCTCCTGCGCCATAATCGGCCATCTTTTTGGCCCACTCGATGGCATCCAGCCCGGCTGATTTGCGACCACCGTGGGTGAAGACCTCCCAGCGCAGCGGCTCGTCATCACCACTGACCCGTTTGGCATCAATCGCTACCACAATACACTGTGAGCCAAAACGCTCCGCCGCCTCTTTTACAAACTCAGGGTTGAAGACCGCAGCGGTATTGATACCGACCTTATCCGCCCCGGCATTCAGCATGCGGCGAACGTCATCCACGGTGCGAATCCCGCCGCCGACGGTCAGCGGAATAAAGACCTCGCTGGCCACCTGTTCGACCACATGGACAATGGTCTCCCGGTTATCAGCGCTGGCGGTAATATCAAGAAAGGTGATCTCATCGGCACCCTCACGATCGTAGCGCCTGGCCACCTCAACAGGGTCACCCGCATCACGGATATCGACAAATCTCACCCCCTTTACAACCCGGCCATTGTCTACATCCAGGCAGGGGATAATGCGTTTGGCTAACATCGGCCTAGCTCCTGAGCAGACGCATTACTGCGTGCTCATCGCATCGGCGAGCCGTTGAGCCTTGGCAAAATCCAGCGTCCCTTCATAGATCGCCCGTCCGGTAATGGCACCGCTGATACCTACCGGGGCGGCTTCACAAAGCTCACGAATATCATCAATATTGGTTATGCCACCCGATGCGATGATCGGGATATTGATCGTTACGGCCAGTGCTTTTGTCGCATCCACATTGGGGCCATTCAGCATGCCGTCACGACCTATATCGGTATAGACGATGGCGGATACACCATCCTGCTCGAACTGGCGAGCAAGATCCATGACCAGATGGTCGGTCACTGTGGCCCAGCCATCAATGGCGACCATGCCATCCTTTGCATCCAGCCCGACAATAATTTGGCCAGGGAAGTTTCTGCAGGCGCGGGAGACAAATTCCGGCTCTTTGACCGCCTGGGTTCCGAGGATGACGTAATTTACGCCTGCATCCAGGTAGGCTTCAATCGTCGCCTCATCACGAATTCCGCCACCGACCTGCACCGGCAGATCAGGATGGATTTTGGTAATGGCAGAGACCACATCACCATTGACCGGCTCACCCGCAAAGGCGCCATTCAGATCAACCAGGTGCAGACGTCTGGCTCCGGCATCCACCCAGCGGCCGGCCATCTCTACCGGGTCATCAGAGAAGACCGTGTCATCCTCCATACGCCCTTGGCGAAGGCGCACGCACTGGCCATCTTTCAGATCAATTGCAGGGATTAGAAGCATATTTTTTACCTCTTCAATGGAAAGGGGGATGCTACAGGTTCCATTGCACAAAATTGCGCAACAGCGTCAGCCCATCCCGGGCGCTTTTCTCTGGGTGAAACTGCACCGCAAACAGATTTTCCCTGGCCACGGCACTGGTAAAGGTGATGCCATAATCGGTGGTTGCAGCAATGATTTCACGATCCTGCGGTGCTACAAAATAGCTGTGCACGAAGTAGAAACGGCTATCCTGCTGAATATCTCGCCACAGTGGATGGTCGGTTACATGATGAACCCGGTTCCACCCCATGTGCGGTATCTTCAGCCGTTCTCCGTTATCGGCAACATTCCGCTCAAAATGGCGCACCGTTCCCGGCAGCAGCTGCAACAGCTTCGTGCCCCCGTTCTCTTCACTGAAGGCCATCAACACCTGTAGCCCCATACAGATCCCCAGAAAGGGTTTGTGTTTCGCGGCATCAAGTATCGCCTGGTTGAGGTGGTGATCCGAGATGGCCGCCATGCAGTCACGCGCTGCACCCTGCCCAGGGAAAACCACCCGATCTGCAGAGAGGATCTGCTCCGGGTCATCCGTGACCAGCACCCTGTCGGCCGCAGCAGCAACATGCTCAACGGCCTTGGCAACGGAGCGGAGGTTGCCCATGCCATAATCAATAACGGCTATCGTCTGTGTCATGATAAGACTACAGCGCACCTTTGGTGGAGGGGAGCTGGCCCTGCATGCGTGAATCGGCCTCTAAAGCCAGGCGCAGTGCACGGCCAAAGGCCTTGAACAGAGTCTCGGCAATGTGGTGGCTGTTGCTGCCGCGCAGGCTGTCGATATGCAGCGTAACCGCCGCATGGTTTATAAAGCCCTGAAAGAACTCCTGGACGAGATCCACCTCAAATTCACCAATCCGGGCGCGCGGAAAGTTCACTTCGTAAATCAGCCCCGGACGACCAGAGAGGTCGATCACCACTCGGGAGAGCGCCTCATCCAGCGGCACATAGGCATGCCCGTAGCGACGGATACCGCTCTTATCGCCCACCGCCTTCGCCAACGCCTGCCCCAGGGTGATGCCAATATCCTCAACCGTGTGGTGGGCATCAATCTCCAGATCACCTGCGGCTTTGATCTCCAGGTCGATCAGACCATGGCGCGCCACCTGATCCAGCATGTGATCCAGAAACGGGACGCCCGTCTCAAGTTTTGCGGCACCGGTGCCATCCAGATTCAGTTTGATGCTGACCTGGGTCTCCAGGGTATTGCGCTCTATCTCTGCGGTGCGCGACATAAGTTTCAACTCTGTAGAAATCAAAGGGATAGAAAAACGGTATTTTATTGGAAATGAAAAAAAATATCAGGCCTGAAGCCAAAAAGTAACCGGGCCGCTGTTGGTCAGGCTGACCTGCATGTCGGCACCAAAAACCCCTTCGGCCACGCAGCCATGCCGGGTACGAGCCTGTGCGACCATGAGGTCAAACAGTCGCCGCCCCTCCTCAGGTGCCGCAGCGGTAGAGAAACCTGGCCGCATCCCTTTTCGCGTATCGGCCACCAGCGTGAACTGCGGTATTAGCAGCAGTCCGCCATCAATATCACGCAGGCTCCGATTCATCTTGCCCGCCTCATCGGGAAAGACCCGGTAACCCAGCAGGCGTTCCACAAGGCGGTCTGCCCTGGCTGCGGTGTCGCCCCGTTCTACCCCTACCAGCACCAGCAGACCCGTGGCAATTTCGCCCACAACCCGACTCTCTACCTCTACCCGCCCGCACGAGACCCGCTGCAGCAGCCCAATCATGATCGGTTTCAGGTCGCCTCAAGGTGATCGGCAAACCAGTCCGATGCATTGACCAGTGCGCTTGAAATTCCGGGTTCCAGGGCAGCATGCCCGGCATCCGGCACAATCTTCAATTCACTCTTTGGCCAGGCCTGATGCAGCGCCCATGCAGATTCCATCGGGCAGATCACATCATAGCGACCCTGAATGATAATGCCGGGAATATCCGCAATGCGCCCGGCATCCTCCAGTAGTTGATTGGGCCGCAGGAAGGCACCGTTCATAAAATAGTGACACTCGATACGTGCCAGGCTCAATGCGGTGTGGGGCGCAGCAAAGTGTTTCACAATAGCGTCATTTGCGACCAGAGAGGCGGTTCGCCCCTCCCAGGCTGCCCACGCCTTGGCCGCAGCCATGCGCGCCAGCTCATCACCGCCGGTCAGGCGCTTGTGGTAGGCCTGGAGCAGATTATCCCGCTCAGCCTCCGGAATCAGCGCAATAAAATCCTCCCAATAATCGCGGAAGAGGCGGCTTGCGCCCTGCTGATAGAACCATTGGATCTCATGCTCCCGGCAGAGAAAGATCCCTCTCAGGATCAGACCCAGCACCAGCTCCGGATAGCGCTCTGCGTAGGCCAATGCCAAGCTAGAACCCCAGGAGCCGCCAAAAAGCAGCCAGCGGTTAACCCCCAGCATGACCCGAATGGCCTCCATATCGTCGATCAGGTGCGCTGTTGTATTTTTTATCAGATCAGCATGCGGCTGAGAGCGACCACAACCACGCTGATCAAACAGTATGATGCGATAGCGGCAGGGGTCGAAGAAGCAGCGGTGGTAGGCCTCGCACCCGGCTCCAGGGCCGCCGTGCAGAAACAGAACCGGAATGCCATCTGCACTGCCACTCTCTTCGACATAGAGCCTGTACCCACCGCTCACTTTAATGGTGTGGGTGGCATAGGGGCGTATATTTGGGTAGAGGTCAGCCATGAGCGTTTAGTTTAGCGGCGAATGATTCGGAGGTCACTCAGAAAATAGCAAATTTCATTGGAAACCACAGCGTAGGAAATCACCTACAAACCAAAGGGGGAAGCGACCTGTTTTTCCTTTTTTGGCTATGCGAATATCTTCCTCGGTCGCCAGTCAAGGAGGAACGAAAAGGATATTACACACTTCATATGGAAGGTGGAGCCAAGGATGGAAACCCCATGCCAACCAAGCCCGGCGACCATGCCCCGGTAGTAAGGAATACTATCGGGGCTTTTTTGGTCTACAGTTTGCCCTCTGTCAACCCGCTACGGCTCTGGATGCCCGCTTGCGTTCATGCTCCTTCAGGTGGCGTTTGCGGATGCGAATCGCGGAGGGGGTGATCTCTACCAGCTCATCATCTTCAATAAATTCCAGCGCCTGCTCCAGGGTGAATTTTATCGGCGGGGTGAGCAGGATATTCTCATCGGTTCCTGCGGCACGGATATTGGTCAACTGCTTGCCCTTCAGTGCATTGACCACCAGATCGTTTGCGCGGGAGTGGATGCCAATCACCTGCCCTTCGTAGATCTCTTCGGCATGGCTCAGAAAGAGTTTGCCACGCTCTTGCAGATTAAACAGCGAATATCCCAGCGCCTTGCCCGTCTCTTTTGCAATCATGGTGCCGTTGACACGTGCGGCAATACCACCAGATACCGCAGCCCCATAGTGGTCAAAAACATGATAGATCAACCCGGTGCCCGAAGTCATGGTCAGAAAATCGGTCTGAAACCCGATCAGCCCACGGGACGGGATGATGTAGTCCAGACGGACGCGGCCGTTCCCATCTGGCACCATGTCCTGCAGTTGGCCACGCCGGGCGCCCAGCGCCTCCATCAGGCTGCCCTGATGTGCCTCCTCTACATCCACTGTCAACTGCTCATAAGGCTCACAGACCTCGCCATCCACCTCTCGGAAGATCACCTCCGGACGGGATACCGCAAGCTCATACCCCTCACGACGCATGGTCTCCAATAAAATAGAGAGGTGCAGCTCCCCACGTCCGGAGACCCGGAATTTCTCTGGATCGGTTCCCTCCTCCACACGCAGTGCCACATTGTGGATCAGCTCTCGCTCCAGGCGCTCTTTGAGCTGGCGTGAGGTGAGGTATTTCCCCTCCTTTCCGGCAAAAGGTGAGGTGTTGACCTGAAAGGTCATGGTGACGGTTGGCTCATCCACCGTCAGTGGTGGCAGCGGTTCCAGACAGGCCGGGTCACAGATTGTGTCAGAGACATTTAACCCTTCGATGCCGGTCACTGCAATGATGTCACCCGCTGAGGCGCTCTCAATCTCAACCCGCTCCAGGCCCAAAAAACCCATCACCTGAGCAATTTTGCCTTTGTGCGGATCACCATCCACCTTATCCACCAGCACCTGCATGTTGCTGCGTACGCTGCCGCGCGTGATTCGTCCGATACCGATAGCGCCCACATAGCTGCTATAGCCCAGTGAGGAGATCTGCATCTGAAAAGGGCCATCTGGATCAACCTCCGGAGCCGGGCAGTTTTTGACAAGTGCTTCAAACAGTGGCGTCATATCCCCTGAACGTATGTCAGCAGAGTCCCCGGCATAGCCGTTGATTGCAGAGGCGTAGATGATGGGAAAGTCTAGCTGCTCATCGGTTGCCCCCAGGCGATCAAATAGATCGAATGTCTGGTCAACCACCCAATCAGGCCGCGCACCGTCCCGGTCAATCTTGTTCACCACGACAATAGGGCGCAGGCCATGCTGAAATGCCTTTTGGGTGACAAAACGGGTCTGCGGCATGGGCCCCTCTACCGCATCCACCAGCAGCAGAACCGAATCGACCATCGAAAGCACTCGCTCAACCTCACCACCAAAATCGGCATGCCCCGGCGTATCCACGATATTGATGCGATAATCATTCCATCGGATGGCCGTGTTCTTGGAGAGAATGGTGATGCCGCGTTCTCTCTCCAGCTCATTGGAATCCATAACCCGCTCCACAGGGCCAAAACGATCACCCAGGGTGCCAGACTGCTGCAACAGTTGATCGACCAAAGTGGTTTTGCCATGGTCTACATGCGCAATAATAGCGACATTACGAAGTTGATTAATCACAAGAGGGGATAGATTCCGGTATGAAAAAGGTCGCGCATTATAACGGATTTGCAACCCGCATTAGGGAGCAACATCCTGAATTCAAAAATAAATATATTTACACAATAAATACAGCCGCTTGCATTGACAATATAATGCTTTAATTACGATAGTTATCCCATCAGCCTAACTATTATGGGGTTTTTATATTATTCACAGATTCTGTGGATGACTCTGTGGATAAAACCTGCACAACACCCGCAAACCCCTGCCATTACGCTTTGTAAGTTAGATTGTAAAAAATTCATACAATTAATATTTATAACTAATTTCAACCACTTAAACATTCTTCAATATTTTTTGGTTTGCCACTTGACAGCATTATTACATTGCTATAACACCCCGGCATATCTGTGTATAAGTGGCTCAAGTTACAGGAAAAATTGACCTATCATGCAACTATTCAGTTTTCGCAACTTTCGCCTTCTGCTGCTGATTGCCATCCTGGCTACTGTGGCTATTTACAGTAAACATCAGCTGCTGAGATCCACCGCCTGGCTGGAACCACTACAGGTCAGCATCTACCCGATAAATGGGGACAACAGCCCCAAAACAGCTCGCTACATTCAGGGGTTGAGCCATGGCAGCTTCAGCGATATTGATCAATTCATGCAACGTGAAGGCAAAAAATTCAACCTTCTGGAAGAGCAACCAACCCAAACCACACTGGGTTCAGAGGTAATAACAGCCCCTCCCCCTCCGCCTGAAATAAAAAGCACGCTATCCACCATGCTGTGGAGCCTGAAGTTGCGCTTCTGGGTCTGGAAAAACACCCCTGATAACAGATCCAACCTCAATCGCGTACGCATATTTGTGCTCTACTATCAACCCAATGACGGGCAACCACTTGCCCACTCACTTGGCATACAGAAAGGGCTGATTGGTGTTGTTCATGCCTTTGCCAGCAAAAAACAGCAGCCGCAAAACAACATCGTTATTGCCCATGAGCTGCTGCATACCGTCGGCGCCTCGGATAAATATGACAATGATAACCAACCCATCTTTCCTGATGGCTACGCTGAACCCAACCGCAATCCACGCTACCCTCAATACCGGGCAGAGATTATGTCAGGCCGGATCCCGGCCTCACCCACCAGATCACAGATGGCCAAAAGCCTCAAACGCTGTGTCATTGGGTTGAAAACAGCTCAGGAGATTAACTGGGTGGCAGCGACCCGGCAGTAAAGCAATTGCGTGGCTATGTCCTTTAAAGCTTACAACTGCAGAGGTGCTTGCAAAATCCCTGAGAGAGCCTCTTGGAATGGTCAGTACAGATCAAGGGTGGATCAGCCGACCTCAATCAGTCGCCGCACCGGCCCAAATGAGCGGCGGTGAATCGGCGTGACTCCCAGCCGCTGCAGTGCCGCAAGGTGTGCCTTGGTTGGGTAGCCTTTGTGTTGCGCCAATCCATACCCTGGATACTGGCTGTCCAACAGAATCATCTCCCGATCCCGTGCCACTTTGGCCAGGATGGAGGCGGCGCTGATTGCGGCTACTCTCCCATCACCACCCACAATGGCTTCAGCGGTGCAGGGCAGCTCCGGGCAGCGATTGCCGTCAATCAAGGCGTGAGTAGCAGCAATCGGCAGTGCCTCAACCGCCCGGCGCATGGCCAGCATGCTGGCTTGCAGGATATTGATCCGGTCGATCTCTTCCACCTCGGCACGCCCCAGCGCCCATGCCATGGCCTTCTCCTGTATCTCTATCTCCAGCAGATTGCGGCGCCTCTCGGTCAGTTTTTTTGAATCCGCAAGTCCGTCGATGGGCTGGGCAGGATCCAGTATGACGGCTGCAGCGACCACTGCGCCGATGAGGGGGCCACGCCCAACTTCATCGACCCCTGCAATGTATCTGCCATTCATCTTTTCTGCTCTGCCTTTGTTGCCTGTTCAGAGATCAACGTCAATACCGCCTGCGCAGCCTTTTGGCTGGAGTTCCGGCGCATATCACAGTGGATTTTTTGGTAGACCTGCTGGATCTCTGCGACCTGCTCAGGCAAATCCAGAAACCGCAACAGCGCACTGCCCAGCTTCTCAGCCGTGCATTCATCTTGAATATACTCAGGAGCCAGTCCGTCATCTGCCAACAGGTTGGCCATGGCAATATAGGGTACCTTGACCAGGTTCAACCGCTTGATGATCCAGAAGGTGAGCCACTGCATCCGGTACCCAACCACCATCGGGCGCTTCAGCAGCAGCGTCTCCAGGGTCGCGGTGCCCGATGCGGTCAGTACCACATCCGCAGCGGTGATGGCATCCCTTGCCTGGCCATCCAGCAGCAGGATAGGCAGCTCAGGCGCCACAGTCTGGATCTGCAGTTCAAAGGCCTGTCGCACCGCCGGACTGACCAGGGGGGTTACAAAATGGGTATCCGGCCGTCTCTGAAGTATCCATTGGGCAGCACCGATAAAATGCGCAGACAGCCTCTGGATCTCGCTCATGCGACTGCCAGGAAGAATGGCGATGACCGGGCTGTCCTGACGCAGCCCAAGCTGGTTGCGCGCCTTGGCCTGATCGCTCTCCAGCGGTATCTCATCGGCCAGGGAGTGCCCAACATAGCTCACCGGCACTTGATGCTGTTGCAGAAATTCCGTCTCGAAAGGGAAGAGGCTGAGCAGCAGGTTGACGGCCTCTTTGATCTTCTCTACTCGACCCGGACGCCAGGCCCAAACCGTTGGGCTGACATAGTGCACCGTCGGAATACCCGCATTTTTCAGACGCTTTTCCAGCCCCAGGTTGAAATCCGGGGCATCGATGCCGATAAAAACATCCGGGGGATTGGCTAAAAAGTGGTTGGCCAGCTGGCGGCGGATGGCGAGCAGTTCCGGCAGGTGTTTCAATACCTCGACCAGCCCCATGACCGAGAGGCGCTCCATTGGGACAAGGCCGTTGCAGCCC
Source organism: Candidatus Polarisedimenticolaceae bacterium (assembly GCA_021648685.1). Lineage (GTDB taxonomy): Bacteria > Pseudomonadota > Gammaproteobacteria > Chromatiales > Chromatiaceae > WFXD01. The sequence goes on along the minus strand of JAKISI010000029.1, from coordinate 18,000 downwards.
TGCTCCAGCATGCACGGCCCACCGACCCCTTCGAAGGTGATATCACTGCGTAACTCACGCAGTGCCCGCATGAGGCCGGCACCCAGCAAGTCGCCTGAAACCTCATTAGCAACAATGCCAATCCGCAACATCAGCGGATAATGCCGCGCTTGCTTTCACTGATAAAATCGGAAAGCAGCAGGAGTTCAGGGCAATCCTCAGCCAGCGTCTTTATCTGGAGCAGTGCCTCCCCCAGTCTAAGCTGCGATTTATATAACAGCTTGTAGGCACGTTTGATCTGTTGAATGGTCGCTTCACTGAAATCACGGCGGCGCAGCCCTTCAGAATTTATGCCGTGGGGCTTTGCAGGATGACCACCAATGGTGACATAAGGCGGGATGTCACCTTTGATTACGCTGCCCATTGAGCTGAAGCTGTGCACACCAATATGGCAAAACTGGTGCACAATGCTAAAGCCGCCCAGAATGGCATGATCACCCACCACTACATGCCCCCCCAACGAGGCCGCATTGGCCAGGATGATCTGGTCGCCCAGCTGACAATCATGCGCGACATGGGTGTAGGCCATGAGCAGATTGTCATTGCCAATGCGTGTCACCACAGCATCCTGCGCTGTGCCTCTGTGGATCGTTGTAAACTCCCGGATCTGATTGCGCTCACCGATCTCCAGTCGGGTCTCCTCACCTGCATACTTTTTGTCTTGGGGGGCCTCTCCAATGGATGCAAATTGAAAGATCCGGTTTTCTGCACCGATAGTCGTCGAGCCATTGATAACCACATGCGGCCCAATCGTCGAATCACGCCCAATCTTTACATCCGGGCCAATGACGGTGAATGGACCGATAGTGACGCCTTCATCTAATTCAGCCGCCGGATCAACGGCTGCGCGGGGATCAATCTGCGAAGGGTTCAATTCAATCAATACTCTTTGGAGGTGCACATGATCTCAGCCGAAGCTGCAACCTTGCCATCAACAGTAGCTTTTCCTGAGAACATCCAGATGCCGCGTTTGGCACCTTTCAGTTCAACCTCAAGATGCAGCTGATCACCCGGCTCTACAGGTCGCTTGAACCGGGCTTTATCAATGCCTACAAAATAGTAGAGTGCATTGTCACCCACCAGATCAGGATTGGACTCCATAGCCAACAGCCCGGTCGCCTGTGCCAGTGCTTCAATGATCATAACGCCCGGCATCACGGGGCGAACGGGAAAATGCCCATTAAAGAACGGCTCATTGAAGGAGACATTTTTTAGCGCCAATAGCCGCTTATCCGGCTCAAACTCCAACACCCGGTCAATCATCAAAAACGGGTAACGGTGTGGCAATACCGTCAACACCTTATGGATATCCATGCTTTTCAAATAGGTTGCCTCTTGCTTAATCTTTAAGTTATGCGCACTTCAAATATCTTGACCAGGGTCTTTAGATGGTCTTTTCCGACACTGCTTTTCAAGGGTTTTGATACGTTGTGCGGTCTCTTCCAGTTGTCTGATTCTTGCTATGCTCTTTCGCCAGGCGTGGGTGGGAACCGCCGGGAGATTTCCGCTAAAATGGCCCGCCTCAGTAAAGGAGCGGGTGACCAGTGTCTGTGCTGAAAAATGGACATGGTCTGCAATATCCAGATGCCCTACAACCCCCACGCCACCCGCCAGGGTGCAGTGGCTGCCAATCCTGGTTGAACCCGCTATCCCGACACAAGCCGCTATGGCGGTATGTGCACCAATCTCAACGTTGTGGGCAATCTGGATCTGATTATCCAGCTTTACCCCATCCCCAATCACGGTGTCCTTTATCGCGCCACGGTCAATGGTTGTGTTGGCACCGATCTCTACATCGTCACCAATGCAGACCGTGCCTAACTGTGGCACCTTGACCCACACCCCCTCATCATTGGCCAGACCGAACCCATCACTGCCAATGACAGCGCCGGGATGAATCAGAACCCGTCGGCCAATTGTAACCTCATGGCATAGGGTTACGTTGGCTACCAAGCGGCTCTCATCACCTATCCGACAGCCTGCTCCAATAACGCATCCAGCACCAATGTCCACTCTGGCACCAATCACAGCGTTATCTTCTATGACTACTCCAGGCCCAACCCTGGCGCTGGCATCAATCTGCGCTGAGGGTGCCACAATTGCGGATGAATGCTGTCCCGCCTCTACTGCGGGCAGTGCGGTCATTAGCCGGGCAACCTTTGCAAACACAAGGTATGGATTATCACTCACCAGTGCATTTGCAGAGCAATCATCTAAAAACTCTTGCCCCAGGATGATTGCAGATGCCCTGGTTGTTTTGAGAAATTTACGATACTTCCGGTTAGATAGAAAGCTGATGCTGCCTGGCGATGCATCTTGCAGCACAGCGATGCTGTTGATAATACAGTCCGCATCGCCCTCCAGCCGGGCACCCACCTGGCATGCTATATCTCCCAGTCGGTGAGCCACAGGCACGCTTATTTTTTAGATGCCTCAAACTTCTCTTTTAGCCGCTCCAGGATCTTGTCAGAGATATTGACCCGTTTGCTGGCAAATATGACGCCATCGGTCAAAATAATATCAATGCCATCCTCTTTACCAACCTCTCGCACTATTTCGGCAACCTGGCGGCTGATCAGACTCTGCAACTCATTGCGACGAAGATTGAAATCCTCGCGATACTCTTCGCGCGAATTCTTGAGTTTGCGATGGCGGGCGACAATATCTCTCTCCAGACGTCTCACCTCCGCCTCGCTCATTACAGCGCCATCTCTGGATAGCTTCTCCTCCAGCTTTTTTACCTGCTTCTGCTGCGCAACAAGATCGCTCTCTTTGCGGCTGAATTCAGCCTCCAGGTTTTTTCGAGCCTCCTCATATTGGGGGGACTGCTCAAAAACCTTGATTGCGTTTACAACACCGATTTTTAGCTCCTGCGCTGTGACAATGCTGGAAAAAGCGAACAACAGTGCCAACAGCACAAAAGAGGGGTATATTTTCTTCAAGATTAATCTCCAGAACGATCAGAAAGAGGAGCCAAAGCTAAATTGGAAATTTTCAATTTTATCACCCGAATCAGTATTGAAAGGCTGAGCCAGGCTAAAGGTCAATAGACCCATTGGGGAGGCCCAAACGGCAGAAACCCCTGTTGAGTAGCGCAGCTCATCTGGCTCAAAGCCTTCAGATCCATCATCCACATTGAAAACATTGCCAAAATCTGCAAAGACGCTCATACGAAGTGATTTGTCAGCCACCTTGAATGGCGCTTTAAAAAAGATTTCAGCACCGCCTGTCAGGTTCATGTTGCCGCCCAGTGCATCATTTTTTGAATCCCGTGGCCCCATGGTGTTTTCAGCAATGCCACGCATGGAGCGAAAGCCGCCGGCAAAGAAGTTTTCGTAGAATGGCAAGCTCTCTGTACCCGCATAACCATCACCGTACCCAATATTACCCTTCACACCCAAGGTGAATACATTACTTAGAGGGAGAAAACGTTGATGCCGGTAGCTGATTTTATAGTATTCCAGATCACTGCCCGGCAGCGATATTTCAGCGCCCATGCGCTGACGCCCGCCCCGGGTTGGAAACATGATGCTGTTCCTGGAGTCAAAAATCCAGTTAACCCCAACCTTGTAATCCAGCATGCTGGTGCCGTGTTCCGTTTCAAATGCCTTGATTTCGCGTGAAGCATCATTGGCGATATTGAAGTCAGTACTTTCAATATCAAATGTAAACAGTAACCTGTCAAAGTCGCTTATCGGGACGCCAAAATTGACACCGGCAACCATGACATCGGTAGAGTAGTTGGCGCTGCGAAGCTCATCAAACTGGGTCTGTCTGTACTTAAGGTTAAAGCCCCGGCTGACACCATCAATGGTGTAATAGGGGTTGCTGTAGGCCACCTGATAGAGCGTGTTTGCACTGCTGTTATTGAAGCCCAGCGTCACCCGCTTGCCGGTACCCAGAAAGTTATTTTGTGAAATACTGGTGTTGAATGTCATCCCCTGGTTTTGCGAGAAACCTATACCTGCCATAATGTTGCCGGCTGGTCTCTCTTCCACTGTAATGTTTACATCAACCTGATCTGTGGAACCCGCTACCGCAGGCGTCTCAACGGTTACATTCTCAAAGAATGAGAGTCGCTCCAGGCGATCCCGCGAACGCGATACCTGCTCTGCTGAAAACCATGCAGACTCCATCTGGCGCATCTCTCGACGCAGCACACGGTCGCGCGTGCGCGTGTTGCCACGCAGGTTTATGCGCCTGACATAGACGCGCTTACCGGGGTCGACAAAGTAGGTGATGGTAACCTTTTTATTCTCGGCATCAATCTCCGGGATGCTGTTGACATTGGCAAAGGCATAACCGTGATTACCCAGCAGGTCATTGAGCCGCTCGGAGCTACCGACCACCTTTTTGCGGGAAAAGAGATCCCCGCGTGTTAGATGAATCAGCTTGAACATCTCCTCTTTGGGGACAACCAGATCACCTGCCAACAAGATATCGCCAATCCTGTAAACATCACCTTCCGTAATGTTGATCGTGACATAGATGTCTTTTTTATCCGGGGTAATAGAGACCTGGGTCGAATCAATTTTAAAATTGATATAGCCCCTGTTCAGGTAGTAAGAGCGTAAGGTTTCCAGATCACCCGACAGCTTTTGCCGGGAGTATTGGTTATCCTTGGTGTAGAAAGAGAGCCAGCCACCGGTGGTGAGTTTGAACTCATCCAACAGGTCATCTTCATCAAATGATCTGTTGCCGACAATGTTGATGTTTTTGATGGTTGCGGCGCGGCCTTCGGAGATATCAATGGCAATGCCCACCCGGTTGCGCTCCAAAGGCGTTACCGTGGAGGTCAGCTTGACCGCATATTTGCCCTGACTAAAGTATTGACGCCGCAGTTCCTGCTCGATTTTATCCAGAATAGAGCGATTGAAGACCCTTCCCTTGGCCAGCCCAATATCCTTCAGTGCTTCCAGCAGTTGTTCGGTCTCCAGCAGCTCATTACCCGAAAAGACGATATCAGCAACCGCAGGGCGCTCTTGAACTGTGATCACCAGAATGCTGTTTTCCCGCTTCAGGCGCACATCTTTAAAGAAGCCGGTTTTATAGAGGGCGCGGATGATGTCACTGGTCTGCTCATCCTGAATCCGCTCTCCAACCGTTACCGGCATATAGTTGAACACGGTGCCGGCAGAGATCCGCTGTAGACCCTCAACCCGAATATCCTGAATAACAAAGGAGCCAGCAGTGACTGACAGCGGCACCAGTAGTGCGCAGAGCAGCGTCAGTTTTGCTAGAAGCCTTGGGAGAAGCAGCATTTACTATTTAACCTTTTGTTTTTGCAAGCTTTAATTGCAAGATAAAATAATTTTTGGTGACGCTTCTGCTTATTTGGCAAGCACCCACCTCGCAACGAGTCCGTAGTATAAATTATCTTATCTCATGATCCCAGCAGCCTGGAGAAATCAACAAAAAAAGCCAGCCCCATCAACATCAGCAAAAGGATCATGCCAATCCTCTGCCCCTCGGCCTGTAGTCGCTCTGAAAGCGGGCTCCCTTTGATGGCCTCTATGGCAAAAAAGAGCAGATGACCCCCATCGAGGATGGGAATAGGCAGGAGATTCAGCACGGCAAGACTGATGCTAAGCCCCGCAAGAAAACGCAAGAATGAGACCAGCCCATAGTTTGCTGTCTCACCTGCGGCCTTTGCAATAGTGACGGGGCCGCCAAGATTATTGACTGAGGCATTACCAGTGAGCATCCGCCCGGTCATCTTTATGATGAGCCATGACAGGCTGACCGTTTTTTCAACCGATGCGGAGAACGCATCTATTGGCCCCAGCTGTACGGTGACCTGGTACTGCTCCAGCAGGTGGTCGTAGTTGCGCACACCAGCCCCCACATATCCAACCGACAGATCCTCTTTTTTGGCCGCCGTTCGCAGGCTGATTGTAAGATGCCCCCCTGCCCGTTCAACCTCAAAATCCACTATCGTATTTGGGTGCTGCTGAATATATCTAACCAGCTCCCGCCAGTCATTCAATGCCTGACCATCAACCCCAACGATGCGATCACCGACCTTTAACCCACCTCGTTCCGCAGCGCCACCAGCAACCAGCTCACCAATAATGGGAGGGATAACCGGGCGGCGTGGCAACAGCCCCACCTTTGCCATTGGGTCATCCACATCTGCGAAATCGCCGATGTCTGCCAGCTGCAAGAGGCGTACGCGCTCCATACCTCTGGCATCCTCCACCCGCACAGAGACCTCATCTTTGTCCATGGATGCGGCAAGGATTCCAAAGGCGACCCTCTCCCAGCTTGGTGTATCTTTCTGATCAACGGCCAGAATTCTGTCATCTATCTGAAACCCGGCACTATAGGCGATTGAGTTAGGCTTGACCTCCTCTACGATGGGCTTCAACCCGGTTTCACCCAGCATGGCAACCAGCCAGAATGCCAGGATGGCAAAGATAAAATTGGCGATAGGCCCTGCTGCCACAATGGCGGTACGTACCGAAAGGGTCTGGCGGTTAAAAGCCTGGGAGAGCTCCTCTTCGGGGACGGGGGCCTCCCGCTCATCCAGCATCTTTACATAGCCACCAAACGGGATGACGGCGATTCTATATTCCGTGCCATCAATCGGGCTGATACGGCTCCACAATGGTTTGCCAAACCCTATAGAGAAGCAGAGCACTTTAACGCCCAGCCTGCGTGCAACCCAGAAATGTCCATATTCATGGGCGGTAATAAGGATGCCTAGCGTTACAACAAAGGCAAATGTGGCAAAAAGGAAGGAATCCATATCGATAGTGTGGCTCTAAATCTAAATTACAAAATCAGACCAGGGTGCTGATCTGTTGTTCCGCCATAATGCGGGTTTGCGCGTCTACATCCAATAGCTCATCGAGGCTTTGGGGCTCTATAGCCGGGATAGCGGAGAGCGTTGCTTCAATGATCTCCGGGATGGCCATAAAGCCCATTCGTCTGTCAAGAAAGGCGGCCACGGCAACCTCATTGGCTGCATTCAATATGGCAGGGGCGGTTCCACCCTGTTCAATAGCCTGGTATGCCAGCGACAGGCAGGGGAAGCGTTGACGGTCAGGTGCTTCAAAATCGAGCCGGGCAACCTCAAACAGATCCAGGCTGCTGACGCCAGACTCGATACGCTCCGGCCACGCCAGCGCATGGGCAATCGGGGTGCGCATATCGGGGTTTCCCATCTGCGCCAATACCGAGCCATCGGTATACTCTACCATAGAGTGGATGATGCTCTGTGGATGCAGCACCACTTTAACCCTCTCCGGCCTGGTGTGAAACAGCCAGCAGGCCTCGATCACCTCCAGACCTTTGTTCATCATTGTGGCGGAATCAACAGAGATCTTACGTCCCATGCTCCAGTTGGGGTGGGCGCAGGCCTGTTCGGGAAGAACCCGGGCAAGCTCTTCCATATCTGTCTGGCGAAAAGGGCCGCCAGAGGCGGTAAGAAGAATGCGCCGGACACCCACGCCATCAAACCCCTTGGCATAATCGGCTGGCATGCACTGAAAGATGGCATTGTGCTCGCTGTCGATAGGCAGTATCTCTGCACCGTGCTGTGCGGCCTCATCCATAAACAGCTGCCCGGAGACAACCAGCGCCTCCTTGTTGGCCAGCAGCAGGCGTTTCCCGGCACGCACGGCTGACAACGCCGGCAGCAACCCGGCCGCACCCACGATTGCCGCCATGACATAATCCGCCTCTGGCAGTTGCGAGACATGCTCCAGCCCATCAACGCCACTCAATACCTGAATGGTGGGCGCTTCCGCCTGTAGCCGGCCTCGCAAGTGGTCGGCACTCTGCTCATCCGCCATCACGGCATAATCAGGGTGAAACTGCAGGCACTGTCGGTAGAGATCATCCACATTGCGGTTAGCCGTCAGTGCCACGATGCAATACCGATCCGGATGGCGGGCAATCACATCAAGTGTGCTCACGCCGATCGAACCAGTCGACCCCAGAACGGTTACCCCTTTCATCGACCGCTGCCCAGTAACATAAGTCCAAGCATAAAGATGGGGGCGGCAGCCGTTACGCTATCAATACGATCCAGCACACCACCATGCCCAGGCAGCAGGTTGCCACTGTCTTTGACACCCGCCCGGCGTTTGGCAAGACTCTCAAACAGGTCGCCTTCCACAGAGGCGAGACATGTGAGGAGGCAGAGCGGAACCGTAACCAGCACCCCGCCAATATCTGGCGCTATCCAGGCCAGTACCACACCACAGATAGCGGCTCCAGCCAATGCCCCGTAGACACCCTCCCGGGTTTTGCCTGGGCTGATGACCGGAGCCAATTTGACTCGACCCCAGCGCCGTCCCGCAAAATAGGCACTGCTGTCAGAGACCCAGATCAGAACCAGCACAAAGAGCATGAGAACCGGCCCCTCTTCCCCCTGCCCGTGAAGCGCGATGAGTGCAGTCCAACAGGGAAGGAGTACCAACAGGCCAACAGCGGCCCAAAGAGGATCTGGTTCAGAAGATACCCTCTCTATTTTTTTGATTCGAATAAGTAACACAGCCCCTAACAACCAACCGGTAGAGGCCGTGGCCAGCAGCCAGTAGTTAAAAACAGGGTTGGAGATCATCAGTGCCGCCACACCCAGTGCAGCGGCCATCAGCAGCAGGAAGATGGCTTGCCACAGCGGGGTGGATATTTTTGCCAGTCTCGCCCATTCCCATGCCGCAAGCATGATGACCGCGGCAAAAAAAATCGCAACCCAGAAAGTGGAGAGATAGAGAACGCCGCCGGCCACGAGTGGAGCCAACAAAGCGGCGGTAAGAACTCTCTGAGCAAGCATGATGGTTATTGGATTTTCTGTTCTTTAATCTGCTCAGAGGTTCGGCCAAACCGGCGCTCCCGCTGGCTGAACGCTTCCAGCGCAAGATCGAATTCAGCCGCACCAAAGTCAGGCCAGAGCTGCTCACTAAAATAGAACTCGGAATAGGCGGTTTGCCAGAGGATGAAGTTGCTGATCCGCTGCTCACCGCCTGTGCGTATAAAGAGGTCAACCTCGGGCAGATCAGCAAAGCAGAGCGCCTCACTCAATGTCGCCTCTGTAATCTCCTGCGGTTGCAGCTCACCACGCTGCACCCTTTCCGCCACCGCTTTTGCTGCCTGAGTAATATCCCAACGGCCACCATAATTGGCCGCAATCTGTAAAATCAGCCCGCTGTTCCCGGCCGTCAACTCTTCTGACTTATAGATACGCTGCTGGAGCTTGTCTGGAAATGCGGTTCTGTCACCGATAATGCGCAGCTGGACATTGTTCTTATCCAAGCGTTTGACATCGCGCTGCAACGCCATCATAAAGAGGTCAAACAACAGCCCGATCTCTTCCTTGGGTCGATTCCAGTTTTCGCTGCTGAAGGCAAATAGTGTGAGCACCTGCACGCCGCGTTTTCTACACGCCTCAACGGTCACCCGTACGGACTCGACACCTGCACGATGCCCGGAGTGCCTCGGCAAATTGCGACGCTGCGCCCAACGGCCATTTCCATCCATTACAATGGCAACATGCCGTGGGGTTTTTGCATGTTGGCTCTGGTCTTCTGATTTATCATCACCAGCACCCATGCCGTCAAGCCCTCCCAAAAAAAGAGCCACAGGTCTAGAACGCCATTAAATCAGCTTCTTTTTTTGCCAGAAGCTCATCCACCTCTTTGACATGCTGGTCGGTCAGTTTTTGGATAATCTCCTCGCCGCGATGCTCATCATCTTCCGAGATCAGCTTCTCCTTCACCAGGCTCTTGAGGTCGGAGTTGGCATCCCTGCGGATGTTGCGAATCGATATACGTGACTGTTCAGCCTCTTGCCGCACTACGCGAATCAGGTCTTTGCGGCGCTCTTCCGTCAGTGGTGGCAGCGGTATGCGGATGACATTGCCTGCCGAGTTTGGGTTCAGACCAAGGTCAGAGTTAAGAATGGCCTTCTCAACAACCGGCACCATGGGCTGCTCCCACGGGGTGATGGAGAGGGTTCTGGCATCTTCCACATTAACGTTGGCAACCTGGCTCAAGGGCACATTGGAGCCGTAGTAAGGGACACGCACATGATCAAGCAAACTGGGATGTGCGCGACCGGTGCGGACACGCGCCAAGTCGTGCCCCAATGCTTCGACACTCTTGCCCATGCGCACAGCGGCATCTTTTTTAATATCATCGATCATATCACTCTCCGCCCTCCACCAGCGTACCTATATCTTCCCCTTGCAGCAGACGCATCAAGGCACCATGCTCATTGATATTCATCACACGCAGAGGGATATTGTTATCACGGCACAGCACAATCGCTGTGGCATCCATTACCTGTAGTTTCTGCATCAACACCTGGTCATAGTCCAGACGGGAATATCGCTCCGCCCTGGGGTCTTTAAGTGGGTCAGCAGAGTAGACGCCATCGACCTTGGTTGCTTTTACAAGCAGTTCCGCACCCATCTCAACCGCCCTCAGGCTAGCGGCCGAATCGGTTGTAAAGAAGGGATTGCCGGTTCCCGCCGCCAGCACCACCACCCGCCCCTTCTCCAGATGGCGAACCGCACGGCGACGAATATAATCTTCGCACACCTCATGCACAGCAAGTGATGACATCACTCGGGCGGGGACACCAACGCGCTCCAGTGCATCCTGCATGGCCAGGGCATTGATGACGGTCGCCAGCATCCCCATGTGGTCGCCGGTAACCCGGTCGATACCGGCTTCAGCCAGCCCGGCTCCTCGGAAGATGTTGCCCCCGCCGATCACCAAGCCGATCTGAACACCCGCGTTGACCAGATCCCGTATCTCCCCTGCCATACGGGCAATGGTTTCAGGATCAATCCCAAAATCCGCCTTGCCCATCAGCGCTTCGCCACTGAGCTTTAGCAGTATCCGTTTACAGATCAGTTTCGACACCTGTTGCCCCTTGTTGCCGTTGAGTTACTCGCCGCGTACCTGTGCCATAACCTCTTCGGCAAAGTTCTCGACCTTCTTTTCAATCCCTTCACCGACTTCAAAACGCTGAAAACGAACCACTTTGGCATTGCCATCGGCCAGCAGTTTTTCAACTGTGGTGTCAGGATCTTTAACGAAAGGCTGCCCCAGCAATGTGATTTCAGCGAGGTATTTGCGCACGCGGCCATCGACAATCTTATCTACGATATCTTCTGGCTTGCCACTCTCCAGCGCCTGTGCCTTGTAGATGTTGCGCTCTTTTTCAAGCGTTTCAGCAGGCACATCATTGGCATCCACGCAGAGCGGGTTGGTAGCCGCTACATGCATGGCAATATCCTTGCCCAGTGCCGCATCGCCACCCTCGATCTCAACAATTACGCCGATACGCACACCGTGACGGTAGCTGACAATGGTGCCATTGGTAGATTCAAAACGGGTGAAGCGACGAACATTCATGTTCTCACCAATCTTTGAGATTAGTGCCTCACGCGCGGCATTGATAGTGGTATCTTCGCCTTCGTGCAGCGGCTGATTCAGCAGTGCATCCACATCCGCAACTTCACCAGCCAGTGCACGTTCTGCCACGGCATTGGCGAATGAGGCGAAGTTCTCATCCTTGGCAACAAAATCAGTTTCGCAGTTGACCTCAACGATGGCCGCCTGTTTGGCATCTGCGCTAGCGGTGATCACGATAAGGCCATCAGCCGCTGTGCGGCCTGCCTTTTTGGCAGCCTTGGCCTGACCAGATTTACGCATATCCTCAATGGCTGCCTCAATATCGCCATTGGTCTCTACTAATGCTTTCTTGCATTCCATCATGCCGGAGCCGGTGCGTTCACGCAGCTCCTTAACCTGGGAGGCTGTAATAGCCATGGTGTTTTCCTCTACAAATAATTCAAGACTGGACAACCCCTGCAAGGCAGACAGAGCCAAACAGGGGTTGCAGGTTTAATGCTCGGCTCTCAATTCAGCCGTGCCTGGCGTTCAATGTTACGCCTTTGCACCCTCTTTGACTTCGACAAACTCATCTTCCGCAGCTTCGCCCAGATGAGCTGCACTGGCTTTGCCTTCCAGCGCAGCAGCGGCAGCACCCTGTACATAGAGCTGAATGGCACGAATAGAATCATCGTTGCCAGGGATGACATAGTCGATATTATCCGGGGCATTGTTGGTATCAACCACGCCGACAACCGGGATACCCAGCTTGACCGCCTCACTGACTGCTATATCCTCATTGCCGACATCAATAACGAACAGCGCATCAGGAACGCCGCCCATATTCTTGATGCCGCCCAGGCTGCGCTCCAGCTTTTCCATCTCACGGCGCATGCCAAGGGCCTCTTTTTTATTGAAGCGCTGCTCGACACTGCCATCCTCAAACATCGCTTCCAGCTCTTTCAGGCGCTTGATGGACTGCTTGATGGTTTTGAAGTTGGTCAGCATGCCGCCCAGCCAGCGGTGATCTACAAATGGCATGCCGCAACGCAGGGCCTCCTCTTTGATGACCTTTGAAGCTGCGCGCTTGGTGCCAACAAACAGGATCTTGCCGCCATTGGCAGAGAGGGTGCCAATGAAATTCATGGCCTCATTGAATAGTGGCAGCGTGGTTTCCAGATTAACAATGTGGATTTTGTTGCGCTGGCCAAAGATGTAAGGACCCATTTTTGGGTTCCAGTAACGGGTCTGGTGACCAAAGTGCACGCCTGCCTCAAGCATCTGGCGCATAGAAACTGCACTCATCTGTATACTCCTAAATTGTAGTGGGTTGAGCCTCCACGTACCCCAGAAGACAACCCGGTTACCCGGGCACCCTACCCTCTGTGTCGGTGCGTGTGAGAATTAAGCGGTAATCGTTTGCGAATCCGCGGCGCGTTTTATACCATAAACGGCTTATTGCCACAATTGTCACCGCCTTACTAAATTCAAGGCACCCTGCTCAGTCGACCCCCCAGGAAAAGAAATGACCATAGTCATCAAGACACCCGATGAAATAGAAAAAATGCGGATAGTCTGCCGGCTGGCAGCAGAGGTTTTGGAGATGATTGAACCCCACGTCAACCCCGGAATAACAACTAATGAAATCAATGATATATGCCATGATTTTATTGTAAATACTCAGCGGGCAATCCCGGCCCCACTTAACTACCGCGGCTTTCCCAAATCAATCTGCACCTCTATAAACCACCAGGTTTGCCACGGCATTCCAGGCGGGAAAAGACTTAAGAGAGGGGATATCGTCAATATTGACATCACCATCATTAAAGATGGTTTTCATGGCGACACCAGCAAGATGTTTTTTATTGGCGAGCCATCCATCCTGGCCCGTCGGCTGGTTAACGTCACCCAAGAGGCTCTGTTCGTTGGTATTGAACAGGTAAAGCCCGGTGCCAAATCAGGTGATATAGGCAGTGCCATCCAGCAGTTTGCAGAGGCCAGGAATTACACCATCGTACGTGAATATTGCGGTCATGGCATCGGGCGTGAATTCCATGAAGAGCCGCAGATCGTGCACTATAAAACACCCAACGATGGCGTCACGCTCCAGCCAGGCATGTGTTTTACCATTGAACCGATGGTGAATGCGGGCAAACGCAATGTAAAGGTGCTACCAGATAACTGGACGGTGGTGACCAAAGACCGCTCGCTCTCCGCACAATGGGAGCACACGCTGCTAGTCACGGAAGAGGCTTGTGAGATCCTGACGCTACGCAAAGAAGAGATGAACCAGACTCAATGAGAGACCTCCACAGCTTTGATATTAATGCTTTTGACCATGAACTCAAAACCACCAAAAATCCACTCCCTCTGTTCCAAAAAGCCCTGAAGCAGGGCGCCGAAGAGCTACAGTCACGGTTTAAAGATGGCGAATCCGTTACCGCTTTGGTACACAGTCGAGCTGCCCATATCGACGCTCTGCTCGTATCGGCCTGGCGCAATTATCTGCCTGCCAACGCCCATCTTGCACTGATTGCAGTGGGTGGCTATGGGCGAGGCGAGCTACACCCTGGGTCTGATGTCGATATCCTGATTCTGCTGGGTGATGAAGATCATGCGCATCTGAACGAGCCTCTGGGGCAACTGCTGACATTTCTCTGGGACATTGGTCTGGAGATCGGCCACAGCGTGCGCACCCTGGCCGAGTGTATCCAGGAGGCAGAGAAGGACATTACAGTAACCACCAACCTGATGGAGTCACGCCTGCTGGCAGGCCCAGAAACGCTATTCAATGCCATGCGTGAAGCCACGGGGCCCAAAAAAATATGGCCAAGCGACCAGTTTTTTGCCGCTAAATGGGAGGAGCAGAAAGAGCGCCACAGCAAATATGGGGATACCGCATACAACCTTGAACCCAACATCAAAGAGGGCCCCGGCGGACTGCGCGATATACAGATGATCGGCTGGGTGGCAAAACGCCATTTCGATGCCAACAATCTGCGCGATCTGGTCATCGAGGGGTTCCTCACCGAGCGCGAGCATCAGGCACTGATTAAAGGCGAGGCCTTTCTCTGGAAGGTTCGTTTTGCACTGCACACTCTGAACAATCGCCGCGAAGACCGGCTGCTGTTCGATTATCAGCGTACCCTGGCCACACAGTTTGGCTTCAGAGACAAAGAGGATACGCTTGCTGTTGAGCAGTTCATGCAGATCTACTACCGCAACATCATGCGCCTGAACCGACTCAACGAGATGCTGCTGCAACACTTTGAAGAGGCCATTCTGCTGAAAGATCAGCTGGATGAGCCGGTCCAAATCAACGCACGATTCCAATCCCGTAACGACTTTCTGGAGGTGACCCGAGCCGATGTATTTCGCCGTTACCCCTTTGCACTGCTGGAGATCTTCCTGCTCCTGCAACAGAACCCTGCACTGAAAGGGGTTCGCGCCAGCACCATTCGCCTGATACGTCACAACCGGCACCGGATAGACGACAGCTTCCGCAGTGATCTGCGCGCACGCACCCTTTTCATGGAGATTATGCGCCAGCCCCAAGGCATTACTCATGAACTCAGACGCATGAACAACTACGGCATCCTGGCACGCTACATTCCAGGCTTTCGCAACATCGTTGGCCGCATGCAGTACGACCTGTTCCATCTCTATACGGTTGATGAGCACACACTGGTTGTGATACGCAATCTTCGCCGCTTTGCAGTGGCAGAACATGCCCATGAATACCCACTGTGCAGCGAAATCATGGACTCTCTGCCCAAACCTGAACTGCTCTATCTTGCCGGGCTGTTTCACGACATCGGCAAAGGGAGGGGGGGTGACCACTCCTCAATCGGCGCTGTCTATGCGCTAGCATTTTGCCCGCATCACGGCCTCAGCGATTTTGATAGCCAACTGGTCTCCTGGCTGGTGAAAAAGCATCTAGTGCTATCCATGACCGCTCAGCGCAAAGATACCAGCGACCCTGAAGTCATACAGGATTTTGCCAAAGAGATCGGCGATACAACCCGCCTGGACTATCTCTACCTGCTGACGGTAGCCGATGCGCGTGCCACCAATCCGGCACGCTGGAACACCTGGAAAAACGCCCTGCTGCGTGAACTCTATCTGGCCACCAAACAGGCATTGAAACGAGGCCTGCACAAACCCCAGGTGCTGGATGAGCTAATCAAAGAGAAGCGGGAAGAGGCCCTCAAACAGCTAAAAAATGCAGCCATTACCCAAGAGCATGCTGAGTCACTCTGGTCAACACTGAGTGAGGAGTACTTCCAGCACACCTCAGCGACAGCGCTGGCCTGGCAGACCCGGCAGGTTCTGACGTCCTGCCAGGCTGACCTGCCCCTGGTACTGTTGCGCCGACAAACCTCCCGAGGCGGCACCGAGGTCTTCCACTATGGAAAGAATGATGACGGCCTGTTTGCACTGGCAACCACCATATTGGATCAGCTCAATCTCAATATCGTTGAAGCACGCATTGAAACCGCCAGCACAGGTTATACGCTGAACAGCTATCAGGTGCTTGACAGCAATGGAGAACCGATATCGGGTGAAGATCGCAAACAGGAGATCACGACCGCATTAAAGAGGGGGCTGTCTGAAAAAGCGCTGGCAGGGCAAGAGGTATCACGCCGCATCTCCCGTCGACTCAAGAGCTTTAGCACACAAACCAAAATAACCTTTGGACAAGTTCCTGGGCACCAATTTACGATCATGAAACTGACCACGGGTGACCGCCCTGGCCTTTTGTCACAAGTCGGCTGGGCCTTCGCCAGCTGTCAAATAAGACTGCATACCGCAAAGATTGCCACGATTGGCGCAACAGCTGAAGATATCTTCTTCATCACAGACAGCGACAACCAGCCGCTCACAAAGCCTGCGCAATTTGACTGTATCAGGAAAGCATTGCTGGAGAATCTTGGTGAAAATAACCTGCCATCGGCAGATACACGAGATGTAAGCGCCCCATAGACCCCATCTACAACCCAACCCTCAGATCATTCATTATCACCTCACGATAAAAATTCGAGGCAACAAAATGAATGCAGTGCAGTTGACCAAAACCCAGCGGTACTGGAAAAAGCATGTTATGGCGGGGTTGCAATCGGGCTCAACCATGCAGAGCTATGCCGATCAGCAAGATTTCAATGTCAAGACGCTATATGACTGGAAATACCGGCTCACAAAAATGGGGGCACTGGATAATGCTGAGCTGGCACCCGCCGTTTTTCAGAAAGTACACATTACTCCTACTAACCCATCTTCCGACCCAAACCACCGTAAGTCATTGATACTCACCTCACGCCAAAAATAATAGCTATAAATAACAAGGCCACGCGTGCAGAGCCGCATCAGAAGGTGATTTATGACGCCTTGGGTATTTCTTCGCAACCTGGCTCCGTTCAAAAAACAGCGGCCTGACCTTCCAAAAAACAAAACAGTTAGATCTCCATAAGAGGCGCCGTGCGCAGGCTAACTATCTGTTTTTTTAAAGCATTGTTGTCAGTGAAATCGGAAGATGGGTTAAGAAAGATCAATGAGCTGGAAAGTAAACGGAAAATGCTGGCAACTGAAGTCGAGCGAATAGAAAGCGAATACTCTGCACAGGTCGCATTGAGAGGCATTACTGAAACGCAAGTAGGGAAAATACTAGAAGGTTTTGCTGATGACTTTGCGAATCTGCCGCAAGGCAGATGGAAGGACGCGATCAAATCTCTCGTGAATCAGATCATCCTTGATCCAGATTCACTTGAGTTTCCGATCCACTACCGGATTCCCGTAGAAAACAGGCTATGTATGGCGTCCCCAAGGGGAAGCGTCTCTATTCCGCAATTGTATGTCAACTCCCAGGTGCCAGGACTGCGATAGCCATAACTTATTGTTATAATTGCCTATTAATAGAACACCTACCAGTGCCCAGGGCTTGCTGACATATCCCTCAATGTGTTTTTGTACCAGTTAGGCACAATTTTGAGGAGTTCAGCCTGCTCTCCGGGGCGGTATTGGCCAAGCACTTCACTATCCTGTGTGGCAGGATCCTCCCGGATCTTGACGAAGTTAGCTACCCGATCTGATGACGTAACAGTCGCAGCATTCAGAGCCACAAATAACAAATAGCAGTGTTAAGAATCTTTTTTGTAATCCAAGCACAATGCTATCTCCTTGAATAATTTGAGGCGCCAACCCAGAGCTTTCCAGGTTGGCGCAGGGATCTGGCATCCGTGGGGTTAACCAATCAGAGCAGCACCCAAAACTAATTTACATCCAAAGCTGTCTATTAGCCAGATTGGTGGGAAATCAAGTTCTATTAAAGCCAATCTCCAGGGATTTAGTTGGGAACACCATTGTCGTGGGCTATTTCAGCTTCCAATTACCACATGATTAGCAATTCGCCATGCACAGGATGTCAATGGTCAACAAATCTGACCCCCTTTCGGCCAATAAAATTGACCCACCCGGGGCAGGATTTACTTCACTCGTTTGGCTTTCAGTCGCTAACTCTCTCCTCCTAACATAAAGATGTTTGAATGATGGATCAGCCGATCCACAATGGGCACAGCTACATTGTCGTCAATAAAGAACTCACCCCAGTCTGTGAAGT